>JAJXUC010000177.1 GCA_021783435.1 Pseudomonadota bacterium
CGCTGACAGCCAGCCCCGGCACCTCCCAAAACCCGGCTCCGCCGGGTTTTTTTCTTGGGCGGCGCCGCACATCGGACCCGGGCACGACCTAGACTTCAGTCGTCCTTGCCATTCTCGAACTGTCGCCCGACGACGCATTGCCATGACCCAGACCACCCATGCCATGCCCCCGTTTCATCTGGCCTTCCCCGTCGACGATCTCGCGCAAGCCCGTCGTTTCTATGGCGGCCTGCTCGGCTGTCCGGAAGGCCGCAGCGCGCCGGAGTGGGTCGATTTCAACTTTTACGGCCACCAGATCGTGGCGCATTTGGCACCCGCCGAGTGCGGGCACCGGACAACCAGCACCGTGGATGACCACCAAGTCCCCGTACGCCATTTCGGCGCCGTGCTGACCATGGAGCAATGGCACGAACTGGCGGACAAACTGCGTGCCGCCGGCGTGAAATTCGTCATCGAACCCTACATTCGCTTCAAGGGCGAAGTCGGCGAACAGGCCACGATGTTCTTTCTCGATCCGTCGGGCAATGCGATCGAGATCAAGGCCTTCGCGGACATGGCATCGCTGTTCGCAAAGTAGACCGATCCACGGCCTCCCGACCGACAGCCTCCCATTTGGCACGAACTGGAACGCAGCCGAGCGCCGTGGTAGCAAGTGCATGTGCTAGCTGGGGCCGCCCCGCTCCCACGCCCAAACGCCTCCTTCGAGCCAGCAGGGCTCATGCACCAGCGCGACACGACCATCGGCACGCATGCCAGAACTATCGCGAGGCGCTTCTGCCTTGCTTGGCGGCAGTGCCGCGCCGCCAACCGTTTCCAAGCCACGACAAGCGCCGTATCTTCTTCGGAAACCTGAGTGACGCCGTGATGAATCTCTATCGCAACATGGACCGGGCGGCTCTTGACGCGGCCTACGACAATGGCGCCGCCGTCCCCGGCAGCGCTGGGATTGTCGCAAGCTGGCAGGATCGCAGCAAACGTCTGCGCAGCATGCGCCCTGCCAAGCTCGACCTGCGATACGGCGAAGCCGAACGCAACCGACTCGACTACTTCGACGCTGGGGCCGGGACGCCATTGCTGGTCTTCATACACGGCGGATACTGGCAGATGCGGGAGAAGGAAACCTTCTCGTTTCTGGCCGCAGGGCCGCTCGCCCATGGCATCAGCGTCGCCTTGGTCGGCTACACGCTCGCGCCCGAAAAACGGCTCGGCGGGATGGTTGCGGAAATCAACGCGGCATTGGATTTTCTCGCGCCCAGCAGCAACGCCCTTTATGTTTCAGGGTGGTCGGCGGGCGGCCACCTGGCCGCCATGGCCATGACCCATCCCGCCGTGAAAGGCGGCTTGGCAATCAGCGGAATCTACGACCTCGAACCAATCCGCTTGTGCTACGTCAACGACAAGCTTGGGCTTGATGACGAGGAAGTCCGGCGCCATAGCCCCCTGACCCTCGCCGCCCCCGGCAAACCCTTGCGTCTCGCTTATGGCGGAAACGAACTGCCCGAACTGCAGCGCCAGTCCGAAGCCTATTTCCAGGCGCTGCAATCGCAGCAGCGAGACCTCTGCGCCTTGCACAGGCTCGCCGGACACGACCACTTTTCCATCCTCGAGGAACTGGCTTCGCCGGATGGAGCGCTCATGCATGCCACGCGCCGACTCATGGGCACCGATCGATGATCGCCAGGGTTCATGGGCGTTCGGGCGGGACTTTGTGCGCCACCCGGCCCCATGCCGATGGTGCGGATCGGGGACGCGAGCGTGCCTGCGCCACGATCACCAATCCCTGACAATTCGGAGCCGTACCGCAGACATGCAGCTGCATGTCTTCAAATGCCCTTTCCTTCTCCGACATGAAACTCGCCACCTGGAACATCAATTCTCTTGCGGTGCGCCTGCCTCAGGTGCTGGACTGGCTGCAGGTCCACGAGCCCGATGTCCTGGTGCTGCAGGAAACCAAGCTCACCGACGACAAGTTTCCGCATGCCGAATTGCAGCGGGCTGGCTGGCAGGCGCAGTGCTTCGGCCAGCGCACCTACAACGGTGTGGCGCTGCTGTCGCGGCAACCGGCCGACGAACCGGTGCACAACATTCCCGGGTTCGATGATGCGCAAGCAAGGGTGATCTCGGCCAGCGTGAAGGGGCTGCGCGTGGTGGGCGCCTATTTCCCGAACGGCCAGGAGCCCGGCAGCGACAAGTTCGCCTACAAGATGGCCTGGCTCGATGCATTGGAGTCCTGGCTGCGCGCGCAGCTTGCCCGCTATCCGAACCTGGTGCTGATGGGCGATTTCAACATCGCGCCGGAAGACCGCGACGTCTACGACCCGGAGGCCTGGCGCGGCAAGATCCATTGCACCGACGAGGAGCGGGCGCACTTCCGCAACCTGATCGGCCTGGGCCTGGTGGACGGTTTTCGCCTGTTCGAGCAGGCGCCGAAGAGCTGGAGCTGGTGGGATTACCGCAACCTGGCCTTCCGCAGAAACCAGGGGCTGCGCATCGACCATATCCTGGTGAGCGAGTCTCTGAAAAGCAAGGTGCTCTCGTGCAGCATCGACAAAACCCCGCGCAAGAACGAGCGTCCGAGCGACCATGCTCCGGTGCTCGCCGAGCTGGCCTGGCCGGCGCATTGACCAGCCCCGCCACACCCAGGCCTCGCCGCGAGGTCCAGCTCAGTCGTCGAGCCCCAGATCCTGGATCTTGCGGGTGATGGTGTTGCGCCCGATGCCGAGCTTGACCGCGGCCTCGATGCGGCGGCCGTGGGTGACATCGAGGGCGGCACCGATGACGGCGCGCTCGAAGCGTTGCGTGAGCAAATCCATGACCTCGGCCTGCCCGCCCTGCAGCAGTTCACGGGCCACGCGCGCCACCGCCGCCTCCCAGTCATCCTCGATCGCCGGCGTGGGCGCGCCGGAAGGACTGGCCGGAAGCGATGCGGCAGGAGACGGCTGCAGGCCAGCGGCGAACTGGGACAGCGCGGCCTCGTCCGGCACCTCCCGCACCACGCCCCCGGTGCCTGTCCCGATCGTGAGCGGGGGCATGTCGACCATCGCGGGAACCTGAATGGCCTGGGGCTGGGCGGTCGGCAAGGCGCGAGCGGGCTGGCGCAGTTCGGGCGGCAGATCCTTGGCATCCACCGTCAGGCCCGGCGCCATGACGGTGAGCCAATGGCAGATGTTCTCCAGCTCGCGCACATTGCCGGGAAAGGCATGGTTCTGCAGGACGAGGAGCGCCTCGTCCGACACGCGCTTGGTTTCCACACCGAGTTCGCGCGCGCTCTTTTGCAGAAAATGGCGCACCAGCAACGCAATGTCCTCGCGCCTTTCGCGCAGCGGCGGCAGGCGCAGGCGGATGACGTTGAGGCGATGGAACAAGTCCTCGCGGAACTGCCCCTGCTGCACCCGCTGCTCCAGGTTCTGGTGGGTGGCGGCGATGACGCGGACATGCGCCTTGATCGGGTTGTGGCCTCCCACGCGATAGAAGTTTCCATCGGACAGCACGCGCAGCAGCCGGGTTT
Organism: Pseudomonadota bacterium; assembly: GCA_021783435.1. The sequence goes on from JAJXUC010000177.1 coordinate 3,509, forward strand.
GCAGCTCGTACGGCATATCGCCGATTTCGTCGAGAAACAGCGTGCCGCCCTCGGCCTGCTCGAAGCGCCCGCGCCTGGACGTCTGCGCGCCGGTGAAGGCGCCGCGCTCATGGCCGAACAGTTCGCTCTCCAACAGGTCTCGCGGAATGGCTGCAGTGTTGATGGCGACGAAAGGACCGTTCGCGCGCGGGCTGTGGCGGTGCAGTGCCTGCGCCACCAGTTCCTTGCCGGTGCCTGACTCGCCGGTGATGAGCACCGTGACCTGCGAGGGCGACAGCCGGCCGATGGCACGGAACACGTCCTGCATCGCCGGCGCCTGCCCCAGCAGTTCGGGTGCGTCGATGCGGGCTTCCTCGCCGCCCTGTTCGCGCAGGCTCTCGTCGACCGCGCGCTGGATCAGGTCGACCGCCTTCTCCAGGTCGAAGGGTTTGCTCAGGTACTCGAAAGCGCCGCTCTGAAAAGCCGACACGGCGCTGTCCAGGTCGGAGTACGCCGTCATGATGATGACCGGCAGACCCGGCTGGGTGCGCTTGAGCTCCTGCAGCAGCTCGATGCCGCTGCCGCCCGGCATGCGGATGTCGGAAACCAGGACCTGCGGCGCATCGTCGCTCAGCGCGGTCTGCACGTCCCGGATGTTGGAGAAACTGCGGACCGGAAGACCGGCCTTCTCCAGGGCTTTTTCCAGCACGAAGCGGATGGATTGATCGTCGTCGACGATCCAGATGGGTTTCATGATGCGAGTCCCGCTGCAAAGGGCAATCGCGTGCCGGGTTCAAGGCCTGGCACCCTCAAGACAGCGGCATGAGGATGCGAAAATCGGTCAGACCGGGCTGGCTGTCGCATTCGATGGTTCCCTGATGTTGTTGGATGAAGGTCTGGGCCAGGGTCAACCCCAGGCCGCTACCACCGTCCCGCCCCGACACCAGCGGAAAGAACATACGGTCCTTGATGTCCGCCGGCACCCCAGGGCCGTTGTCCGTGATATGCAAGAGCAGTGCCAGGCGATGGCGCTGCTTGGTCAGCGTGACCTGCCGCGCGATGCGGGTCTTGAACACGATGCGCGCATCCCCCGCGCGCATGCGCTCGGCCAAGGCCTGCGCGGCATTGTGGGAGATGTTCAGAATCGCCTGGATGAGTTGCTCGCGGTCGCCGCGGAATTCCGGAATGCTGGCGTCGTAGTCGCGCACCACCGTGAGGCCCTGGGGAAACTCGGCCAGGATCACGGAGCGCACGCGCTCGAGCACCTCGTGGATATTCACGTCGCCGACCACGTGCGGACGCCTGTGCGGCGCCAGCAGCCGATCGACCAGGGTCTGCAGACGGTCGGCCTCGTGAATGATGACCCGGGTGTATTCCTGCAACTCGCGGGTGTCGACCTCCATCTGCAGCAATTGCGCCGCCCCCCGAATACCGCCCAGAGGATTCTTGATCTCGTGCGCAAGATTGCGGATCAGGTCTTTGTTGGCCTGAGCATGGTTCAGCCACTGCTCCTCGCGCTCCTGCCGGGTCTGCTGCCCAAGTTCGACCAACTCCACCAGAAGCACGTCGGCGCCCTCGGTGCGGGCGACAATGAGCTGGGCCTGGATCGGGTCCGTCGCGGTGCGCGCCAGCACCGCGCAGTCGAAGCGCTTGCTGCTGAACTCGTTGGCATGCACTTGCCGCAGGGCCTCGTGCCACAAGGACTCCCGGGTAAGCCAGTGGGCCAGATCCTGCCCCAGGAGATGCCTGCGCGAGAGTCCCAAGCCGGCTTCCATCGCCGGATTGGCGTAAAGCACGCGCCCTTGCGGGTCGACCAGGGCCGCCATGGTGGCCAACCAGTCCAGCGCGGCCTGGGCTGGAAAATCAACGTCCGTCGATGCGCCCGGAACCGCAATGGGGTCGGCGGCGTCGGAAATCCCGGCCCTGCCTTGACGAGGCAATGGAGGATCGCCCCGGTTACGGCCCATAACGTTGCAACTCACGCTGCAGGGCCTGGATATTGGCCTCTGTCAACGTGATCTGGTTTTTCATCTGGGCCACGCGGTCAAGATAAGTCTGGTAGTTCTTCTCGTTCCCCAAGCGCTGGGGCTGGCCGTTGTTGTAGGCCTTGAGCAATCCCTCCAGCTTGAGTTGCTGGCTTTGCAGTTCGGCCTGGAGGATGCGACGCGCCTCGGCGTCGCGCTCCTTTTGCGTGGCGGCGCTGACGCGATCGGCGCCCGAGGCGCCATGCGTCGCGGTGGCTGGCTTTTTCGCGCTCGGCGCGGCGGGCGACAACACACTGACGTTGGCGTTGTCCACCGGTTTGCAATTCTTCGACTTCACCACACTGAGCATGTTCGTGTAGGAGTTGTCCGGACAACGATACACACGGTTCGGGTCAATCTCCTGCGCATGGGCGAACAAAGGCACGAGGGCCCAACCCCAGCAGGCGAGCATCTGGATCAGGCGACGGCGCAAAGCAGGGATACGGGGCATCGAAAACCTGTCGGAAGAAGGTGGATCGGCAGGGCTGAGTGTAAGACCATCGCAGCACCATGCACCGAAGCGGGAACTCGTGCAGCGAGCCGGATGCACCGGAAAACAACAAGGGGACGGCGAACCGTCCCCCCTGCGGCTTGCGCGGCCGGCGGCGTTCGCTATTACGCGCGCCGGCCAGCCAGGATTACAGCGAGTAGTACATGTCGAATTCCACCGGATGGGTGGTCATGCGGAAACGCGTGACTTCTTCCATCTTGAGGCTGATGTAGGCGTCGATGAAGTCCTCGCTGAACACGCCGCCCTTGGTGAGGAAGGCGCGATCCTTGTCCAGGTACTCGAGCGCCTGGTCGAGGCTCGAGCACACGGTCGGGATCTTGGCGTCTTCTTCCGGCGGCAGGTCGTACAGGTTCTTGCTCGCGGCCTCGCCCGGGTGGATCTTGTTTTCCACGCCGTCCAGGCCCGCCATCAGCATGGCCGCGAAAGCCAGATAGGGGTTCGCGGTGGGGTCCGGGAAGCGCACCTCGATGCGGCGCGCCTTGTCGCTGGGCACGTAGGGCACGCGGATCGAAGCCGAACGGTTGCGAGCCGAGTAAGCCAGCTTCACGGGAGCCTCGAAGCCGGGAACCAGGCGCTTGTACGAATTGGTGCCGGGGTTGGTGATGGCGTTCAGGGCGCGGGCATGCTTGATGATGCCGCCGATGTAGTACAGCGCGAACTCGGACAGCCCGGCGTAACCGTTGCCGGCGAACAGGTTCTTGCCGTCCTTCCAGACGGACTGGTGCACGTGCATGCCGGAACCGTTGTCGCCGACCACGGGCTTGGGCATGAAGGTGGCGGTCTTGCCGTAGCTGTGGGCGACGTTCTGCACCACGTACTTCAGGATCTGGGTCCAGTCGGCGCGCTGCACCAGGGTGGAGAACTTGGTGCCGATCTCGCACTGGCCGGCGCCCGCCACCTCGTGGTGATGCACCTCGACGGGCACGCCCATCTGCTCGAGCAGCAGGCACATTTCGGAGCGGATGTCCTGCAGGCTGTCGACGGGCGGAACCGGGAAATAGCCGCCCTTGACCGCCGGGCGGTGGCCCATATTGCCGCCCTCGATCTTTTCGCCCGTCATCCAGGAGGCTTCGTCCGAGTCGATCTTGACGAAGCAGCCGGCCATGTCGACATTCCAGCGCACCTGGTCGAAGATGAAGAATTCGGGCTCGGGACCGAAGAAGGCGGTGTCGCCAATGCCCGAAGCCTTGAGATAGGCCTCGGCCTTCTTGGCGATGGAGCGCGGATCGCGGTCATACGGCTTGCCGTCGCCCGGCTCGAGCACGTCGCAGCTCAGCAGCAGCGTGGTCTCTTCCATGAAGGGGTCGATATTGGCCGTGTTGGGATCGGGCATGAGCAGCATGTC
>JAJXUC010000178.1 GCA_021783435.1 Pseudomonadota bacterium
TCTTCCAATGTGTTCCGGGCTTGCGTCGTGGGTGGGCGCGCCAGCACGACAAAACTTCCCAGCCCTGCGGCTCCGGCGATGGGGTCGGTCATGCTCTGCACGTGCTGCCAGCCGGCCGCCTGCAAAGCTTGCGTCCAGGCATGCGGGGTCATCAGGCTGGGGACGACGCCGCTGCCAGCGGTGTGCCACCAGTTGCGCTGTGCGCCAAACAGCAGGTTGCTGGCGCGGTCGGGCCAGCGTTCGGCGATGATCAGCACAGCGTCCGCCGCCATGCGCTTGGCGAGTTCGGCCAACGCCGCAACCGGGGTCGGGCTGGCATGCAGGACATGGTCGAGCAGCACGACATCGAAGTGTTCGGGCAAGCCATCGACCGCATCGACCGCGAAGCTGGCCGGATCGATGTGCGTGACGACGCTGTGCGCCGCGCCATCCATGTGCGCCTGCAGGGATGCCACAGCCGTCTCCGAACTGCGCGCGTACACGAGATCGCTGCGATCGGGGGGCAACTCGGCGTGGAGGGCGTCAAGCAGGCTGCTTTCATTGGCGCAGACGTCGAGCACGCGCAGCCGGCGGTTGCGCGGCCAGCGCTGCACCAGCGCCCGCATGCCGTAGAGGGCGGCCTGGTGCGCGGCGGCGTACCAGGGCACATCGGACGCCGCGGATGCGACCTCTGCCATGCGGTCGTTGGCTTGCGCGGTGGGGCCCTCGGCCAGTTCGGCCAGGCTTTCGGCGACGCGCGCCATGCGGAGCAGTTCGGGCCAGGCTTGCGGACAATCGATCAGCGCCGATTGCCAGATCGCGGTGGTCGGGGGCAGTTCGTCTGCGCGGAGCTGCCAGCCAGCGGTGTGCCTGCGCAGGACGCCATCGTCTTGCAGCGCGCCGATACACCACGTCCACAGTGGATGGCTCTCGCGCAGTCGTGTGAGGGTGGCGGGGTCGAGCGTGCCGTCGGGCTGGGCAAAGGGAAGGAGGGCGTCGCGCGCAAAGGCGGCGGGCAATGCATCCACCAAGGGCGCGAGTTCTTCGGCATAGCGGCGGAACGCGCCGAGATCGGCGGCGGCGAAACCGTGTTCGATGGCCTCCACGAGGTCGGGCGTGGAAGGCAGCGGCGCCGTGGCGACGGGGTCGCCTTGCAGGGGCGTGAGTTGCGCCCGCGTGGCCCAGGCTTGCGGCAGTGTGTGCTGCGCGGTGAGGGCGGCTGCGCGAAAACGCACGCCGCGCGCCTCGGCCAGAACGTGGCTGTCGGCGTCAAGCAGATCGAAGTCCACCAGCAGCGAGCGCGGGCTGCGACGCACGAGCCGCGCACGCAGGTGCGTGGCCAAGGCGCCGACGTCCGCCTGTCGCACCGTGACGCGCTCCATGCCGACGGGCAGGAACGCCGTGGGGCGCGCAGCCGTGGCGAGTTCGGCCTCGAACCAGCCGAACGTGGCCTGAAAACACTGGTCGAGTACCGCGGGGTGCAGCACATAGCCCTGCGCCGGGGTGGTGTGTTCGGCCCAGGCGAGTTGCGCCTGCAGGGTGTCCGGCGCCACTTGCAACGCGTGCAGGCCGCGAAAGGCCGGGCCATAGTCCAGGCCAAGTGCGCTGGCGACGGCGTAGAGGCGCGCACCGTCGATGGACGCCGCGTGTGCGCAAGGCGCGGGAATCTGCCCTGGTGCGGGGTGTATGTGCTTGGCGCTGCCGGCGCGCACCTGACAGCGTGCGTGCAAGGCCCATGCGTCATGGCTCAGGCGCCTGCGACCTTCGATCCGCACGCGCCCATCGGCGGGGTCGAGCATGACGCGCAGGGTGTGGGCGTGCTCACCATCGAACACGACGGGGCTGAGGATTTCCAGGTGATCGACGAGGGTCTGTGCGGAGTCCTCGTGCCAGGCGCGCGCGGCAGCCAAGGCCATTTCAAGATACGCCGCGCCGGGCAGGATGACCGCATGCCCGACTTGATGGTCGGCCAGCCACGGCAACTTGACCGGGTCGAGATGGTTTTCCCAGGCGGCGGGCAGATCGTTCAGCCGCCAGCCCAGCAAAGGGTGCACGAGGCTGCGCTCGATCAGGGCGCAGCTCTCGGCGGTGTGGCCGGCCCAGTAACGCTTGCGCTGCCAGGGGTAGGCGGGCAGTTGCGCTCGCTTCCAGTCGTTGTCGGCGGGGAAGTAGGCGTTGGCGTCCACCGGCGCACCGAGCAGTGCGGTACGCAGGGCGGCGCGCTCGAGCGCCGGAAGATCATCGGCTTCGCGGCGGACGGTGGGCAGCGCACGGCCGGGGTGCTTGCCGTCCTGCAGGGTTTCGTCGATGTAGCGCTGCAAGATCGAATGCGGTCCGATTTCGAGGAACACGCGATGGCCGGCCGCGGCCATGTGGTCGATGGTCGGCCCGAATTGCACGGGTTCGCGCACATTGCGCCACCAGTAGTCAGCGTCGAGCGCTTCGGATGTCAGCGGCGCCGCGCTGACCGTGGAGTAGAACAGTCCGGTCTGCGACCGCTCGTGGGCGAGGTCGGCCAGATCCGCCTGCAACCCCTGGCGAATCGGTTCCATCAAGCGGCTGTGGAAGGCGTAGTCCAGATCGAGTTCGCGATAGAAGATGGGTTGGGGCCGCAAGGCGTTGCGCAGAATGTCCAGCGCGGTCTTGAGGCCGCTGACGGTGACGTTGCGCGGGCTGTTGACCGCCGCGATTTCCAGCGCGTCGTCGAGTTGCAGGCGAGCAAGGGTGTCGCGCATGGCCTCGACGCCAAGACCGACGGCGGCCATGCGTCCGGTGCCGCGAGTGAGCGCCTGGGCCTTGCTGCGCGCGACGATGACGCGTGCCGCGGCATTCAGGTCGAGTGCGCCCACAGCCCATGCGGCGGCGATTTCGCCCACGCTGTGCCCGCAAGCAGCCTTGGCGTCGATGCCGAGGCTGCGCAGGAGTTCGGTCGTTGCCACCTGCACGGCAAACAGCGCGGGCTGAGCCAGCGCGGTGTCGTCCATCACAGCGGGGTCTTGCGCGTCGAGAACCTCCAAGACGTCAGGCCCGCCGTGTCGGGCAATGGCCGATGCGGTTTGCAGCAGCGCATGACGGAAGACGGCCGATGTCGCCAGGAGCTTGCGGCCCATGCCGGACCATTGCGCGCCGTTGCCGTTGTAGACGAAAGCAAGCTTTGCGGGAGCTGGCAGGGCTTGTTCGTGCACGAGGGTGGGGACGCTTTCACCCTCGGCGAAACGCCGCAGGGCGTCGAGCGCGTCGGGGTCGAGCAAATCGGGCAGGGCCAAGCGCATGTCCAGCCAATCGCGCCCCTGCCATGCGGCCTGGGCGATGCGAATGCGGCCCGCCGCATGGGTCTCGGACAACAGCGGTAGATACCGTGCGGCCAGTTCGCGCAGGGCGGCGTCGTCCTTGGCCGACAGCAAGAGGGGAAGCGGAGGGCCGTCGCGGCGCGGTAGCAAAACCGGCTGGGGCACGAGTCGCGGGGATTGCGCGGGCGTGGTGTGCCCATGACCGGCCCGGTACTCCTCGACAATGACGTGGGCGTTGACTCCGCCGAAGCCGAAGGAGTTGATGCCGACGCGAAGCGGACGGTTTTGCTCCTCCAGCGCCATCGCCTGCCGCGCGACCCGCAGATGCAGCGCATCGAAATCGATCTCGGGATTGAGCGTCTGAGCATGGATCGACGGGGGGATGGTGCGGTGCTGCAGGATGAGCAGTGCCTTGAGCAGCCCAGCCATGCCCGAGGCGGGTTCCATATGCCCGAGATTGCTCTTGACCGAGCCGATGGGCAGCGGCTGCGCGCGCCGCGCTGCGGCGCCGTACACCTGGCCGATGGCGCGGGCTTCGATGGGGTCGCCGATGCGGGTACCCGTACCGTGGGCTTCGATGTAATCGATTTCTTCGGGCAGGAGCCTGGCGCTGCGCAGCACCTGACGCATGAGTTCGGCCTGGGCGTCCGCGCTGGGAATGGTCAGCCCGGTTTTGCGCGCGCCGTCGGCATTCACCCCGCTGGCTCGGATCACGCCCCAGATCCGATCTCCGTCCTGCTCGGCCTGATGCAGCGGCTTGAGCAGGAGCATCGCCGCGCCTTCCGCGCGGACATAGCCGTCTCCATTCTCGGCGAAGGCGCGGCAGCGGCCTTGCGCCGAGAGCATCGATGCCTTGGTAAAACCGACAAACGGATAAGGGTGCAACAGCAGATTGGCGCCACCGACCAGGGCCGTCGAGGCTTGGCCCGTTGCCAGGGCGGTGCATGCCTGGTGCAGCGCGACCAGCGACGACGAGCAGGCGGTATCGATGGCCATGCTCGGCCCGTGAAGGTCGAATGCATACGACAGGCGATTGGCGGCGATACTCAACGTATTGCCCGTCATGGAGTGCGCACCCATCTTGGACAGGTCGTCGAGCATGCGCATCCCGTAGTCCAGCCCTGAAATCCCCACGAACACACCGCAATCACGACCGGCGAGCGTGGAGGGTTTGACGTGGGCGTTTTCCAGCGCCTCCCAGGTGAGTTCCAGCAGCAGGCGCTGCTGGGGATCGAGCAATTCAGCTTCGCGCGGGGAAATCCCGAAAAAAGCCGCGTCGAACGTATCGATGCGCGACAGGACGCCTGCAGAGAATGTCACGCTGCGGCCCGGCTCGCCGCGCTTGGGGTGTTCAAGGGCGTCCACCGCCCAGCGGGAACCGTCGATTTGGGTGACGAGATCAGCGCCCTCGATCAGCGCTGTCCAAAAGGACTGGGCGTCAGCCAAATCACCGGGCAAACGCATCGCGATCCCGATAATTGCGACATTTTGTAATTTGTCGTTATTTTTATTTGAAAAAGGCATTCTTCCCCGCCCAAGAAATGATTTTTATGTCCGTTCTAAAAACATCCTAACCGAAAAGGATGACACATTTTTGTCACGTCGGGCCGACAGCGGTTCGCGCTCCGACAGCTAGCATCCGAGTTTTGGCCCGATCAAATTTCCACAGACCCCACTTTCGCTCATGGCCCATATTCTTTTGGTTGGTAAAGGCGGGTTTGGCGACATGATTCCCTTGTTTGCACTGGCTAAAGCACTGCAAGATCGGGGCCATGACATCCAAATTGCAGCGGAAGAACATCACCGTTCGGCCTGCACAGCCATGGGCATGCGTCTGGAACCGTTACCGCAGGCTCGGCACATGCCTATCGAGCAGCACCAAAATAGGGCGCATTCCCAGAGTCTGGGAATGCGCCTGCGCTCCACCCTGGCGCCTCGGCAGTTCGAAGCGGAACTCGATGCCTTGCTGCCGCTGGTGCAACAGTCGGACCTGGTGATTGGCAACCAGCTCGCCTATGCCGGCGCACTGGCTTGTCGGGTTGCAGGCCGGCGCTGGGTATTTTCGGCAGCGTCCCCCTTGGTCATTCCGTCCCGCCATGACGCGCCGTTCTGGCCCTATCTGTATCCCTGGCAACAACGCGCGGCACGTCTGGGGCTGTCGCAACGGATGTTCTTGCCCTTGGCTCGACTGGCCACACGTGTGTTGATGCAATCGCAGGTGCGGCTGTATCGCCGGTTCGGCATTCCTCTGCCGGGGCATCCGCGCTTTGAGGGCATGTATTCCACGGCACTCAATCTCTTGATGACGTCGCCCGAACTCGCCCCGACGCAGTCGGATTGGCCGCAGGGCGCTTTGGCGACGGGCTTTGCCTGGTTTGACCCACCGTTCCTCGGTGGAGACGATCAGGAGCAGGCCATCGTCGCTTTCGCCACAGCGGGGCCGCGGCCCATCGTGTTTGCCCCTGGCGGCAGCACGCGCGGCGATCCGGGGACGTTTTTCGAGCAGAGCGTGACGGCGGCGCGATCAAGTGGTCGGCGCGCAATCATCGTGGCCGCCAAAAAGTTTCACGGGCAATTCGCGCCGCACCCGGACATCCTGGTCACTGGCTATTTCCCGTATGCCCGGCTGTTTCGTCACGCCGCGCTGGTGGTGCATTCCGGCGGCATCGGTGCCCTGGGCTGGGCCGCGCGTTTCGGCGTGCCCTCCCTGCTCGTCCCGTCGGAATGGGACCAGTTCGACAACGCGCGCCGCGCCGAGTGCATCGGGCTGGGGCGCGTGCTGGACATCGGGAACTACACCGGGGCGAACATTGCCGCCGCGATCCGCACGATTGAAGGGGATGACCGGATCGCCAAAGGCCTATCGCGCATCGCGCCCATCTTGAACGCCGAGGATGGCGCGCGCGTCGCGTGCGATGCGATAGAAGGTCTGTTGGAGCAGTCTGCGGCATGACCCAAAAATCGGTCGGAATGACCGATGTGGTCTGCCGACATCCGTGGTGCCGAACCCATGCCGGACGGCTGCGCGGCATCCCGTCCAGACGCCGCGCCGTGCTTTTGCCCCCGATCAACGCATCCCACGGTTACCGTATGACGCCAAAGGATTGAAGGGTCTGGAAGGGATAGACGATGGAGCCCACGACGTTGAGGACCTTTTGCAGATCCGTGGCCGGGGCGTCGGACACGTAGATCAGATCCTTGTTCTCCACGGGGAATGTCTGTGCGACAAAAAACGTTGCGGGATCGCGCAGATTGAACTGAAAAATCGTGGGGACCTTGCCATCGATCAGCGTCGTGGGCTTTTGTGGCCACGGTAGCGCATCGGGCGGCACCATGCGGAACAGGAAGACGCCCGCCGGATTGGAGCGGTTGTCGTCCAGCCCGCCGATGCGCGCCAGAGCTTGGGCCAGATTGATGCCGTTGGCTTCGAAATCGACCTCACCGTTGCGGCCGATCGCTCCCAGCGCGGTGAAACTCAACGGCTGATACAGGGCCGTGACGACGTCGCCCGATTGCAGGGCGATGTTGTCCTGGGGGTTGCGCAAAATCGCTTCCAGCGGCAACGTCATGGTGCGCCCGTCGCGTGAAATCTGAATGGTCGACTTCTCCACCGGTTTGGTGACCCCGCCCGCAAGCGCGATCGCCCGTAGAAGCTTGACCCCGCCGGGGGTCATCGGCACTTCCATGCTGTGCTGCACATTGCCGACGATGGTGACGTTCTGGGTATTGTTACGGACCAACCGAACAATGACTTGCGGATGATTCGCCTTGCCGCGCAGCCGGTTGGTGATGTCGGCTTCGATTTCGGAGAGTGTCTTGCCGTCCACCCCAATTTTTCCGGCGAACGGAACGACGACCGTGCCAGAGTTGCCGACGATCTGTTCGGGCAGGGTTACCGTACCCGTGCCACTGCTGCTGAGGCCCGAGCCGCTGAGTGCTTGTGGGGTGAATAGCATGGCAGGCGGCGCTTCCCAGATGAACACCTGCAGGACATCTCCCGGGCCGACGTGATAGTCGGTGATCCTGGGCTGGCTGAAAAAACTGGAAAACCGGCGCGCCTCGCTTTGCTTCTTCAGGGCCGTGGCAATCCCATAATT
>JAJXUC010000179.1 GCA_021783435.1 Pseudomonadota bacterium
CGATCGCGCGGATTCGCGGCCCATCCGGACCGCGAGCGACCTTGGAGGAAGATTGCACCATGGCATCAAACAAGCCCCAAATCGACGCCGCCGTGCGGCGGCAATTGTTGCAGGCCGGCGTGCTCGGTCTTGGCGCGGCAGCGCTGGCGCCACGCAGCTTTGCTGCGGACATGATCAAGCTACCCTTGCCGGGCGGTCCGGATGAGCGTCAGCTGACCTCGGCATTTCCGCAAAAGGGCACGCTGATTCTGCAGCGGACCCGACCGCCGTTGCTGGAAACGCCGTTTTCCGTGTTCGACAAGGGCGTGTTCACCCCGGTCAATGAGTTTTACGTGCGCTGGCACTGGGCCGATATCCCGACCCACATGGACCCCAAGACCCATACCGTGACCATCAGCGGGCATGTGAACAAGGAACTCAAGTTCACCGTGTTCGACCTGATGCGCAAGTTCAAGCATGTGGAACTGGCGGCGGTGAACCAGTGTTCCGGCAACTCGCGCGGCTACTTCCAGCCGCGCGTCGCGGGAGGCGAGTGGAGCAATGGCGCCATGGGTAACGCGCGCTGGGTCGGCGTGCGGCTGAAGGACGTCCTCGACGAAGCCGGCGTCAAGGCCGGCGCGGTGCAGGTGCAGTTCGAGGGCTCCGAGCGTCCGGTCATTCCCACCGCGCCCAATCTGAAAAAGTCCCTCAGCGTCGACCATGCGCGCGACGGCGACGTGATGATCGCCTGGGAAATGAACGGCCAAGCCCTGCCGCTGCTCAACGGGTTCCCCTTCCGCCTGGTGGTCCCCGGCTGGTACGCCACCTACTGGACCAAGATGCTCCAGCACATCAGGGTCCTGGATCACGAGGACACCAATTTCTGGATGCACCCGGCTTACACCATCCCCGACAACTGGCCGCACGCCAATATGAAGCCCGGCGAGAAGGACGTGAAATTCGTGCCCATCAACCGCATGGTGCCGCGCTCGTTCATCACCAATCTCACCACCGGCGCCAAGGTTCCCGCCGGCCGGCCGGAGTTGGTGCGCGGCATCGCCTTCGGCGGCGATACGGGTGTGAAGACCGTCGAATTGTCCACCGACGGCGGCAAGACCTGGACCCCCACGCAATTGGGCCGCGATTACGGCAAGTTCAGCTTCCGGCAGTGGAGCACCCATGTGAAGCTGGACAAGGGCGACCAGACCCTTATGGTCCGCTGCACCAACAGCGACGGCCTGCAGCAGCCCATGACGCCGAACTGGAACCCAGGCGGCTTCATGCGCAACGTGGTCGAGTCCACCTCCGTGCTGGCCGTTTGATCCTGGAGAACCACATGAAAACGCATCAAAGCATCTTTGCACTCGGCGCCGCCGTCACCGCTGCCTTCGGCCTGGCAGCTCTGCTGGCCAGCGGCTCCGCGCAGGCGATCACCCTGCATAACGAAAGCGTCAAACTGCCCACCAGCACCCGGGTGTTCCCCGGAGACACGGCGGGCGCCAAGGCCGCCAACAGCTATTGCCTGATGTGCCACTCGGTCGGCATGGTGATGAACCAGCCCGACCTGGGCAAGGCGGCCTGGCTGGTCGAGGTGAACAAGATGAAAAACGCGTTCAAGGCGCCGATCCCCGACGACCAGGTGGCGGTGATCGCCGATTACCTCGACAGCATCAAGGGTAAGAAGTGAGCTGAGCCATGCCGTGGCGCAGGCGCGCCACGGTTCACTCCCCGCAGCGGGTCTTCAGCGTGTCGAGCTGGCTGTAGGTGATCGGCTTGCCGCCCGCGGTGGCCTTGGTGATGGCTTGCTGCATGCAGGGCGTCGAGGCGCTCATTTGCAGCTCGGCGGCATCCACCGGAAGGCTGTCGCGCCGCAGGCGCAGCAAGCCGAGGATGAGGGCCAGAACCAGAACGCCTACGCCGATGCCGATGAGGCCCTGCAACTGCACATTGAGCGGCTTCTTGGCGGTCGTTTCCTGGGTCATGGGAGATGGCGCGGCAAGGCCTGCCGCCTGGGCGATTGAGGATGGCGAAGTTTAAGGCCTGGCTTCGCCATCAGGCCTTAACCATGTTCAACAGCGTGGGGTTGAGGGTGTAGGTGCCCGTCAGGGAGGCTTGGGCCAGCACATGGCCGCCAATGGCCTGCCGCACCTGCTGCCCGGTGAAGGCGCCATCGACCGGGCAACGCGCGATAGACAGCGCATACAGGGTGAAGGTGTAGTGGTGCAGCCGTTCATCGTTCCATGGCGGACACGGGCCGTCGTAGCCGTGGTAGAGACCTTCCATGTCCTGATCGCCCTTGAACCAGGCCGTGTAATCGTTGATGCCGTGGCGTGGTCCGCCTGCCGGTAGCGGGCCTTTGCCGCGCGGGGTGACGTTGGCGCTCATCGCGCCCTCGGCGATTTCGTGCCAGCTGGCTGGAATGTCGACCAGCACCCAGTGGAAAAAATCCACGCGCGGCAGGTCGGCCGCAACGGTGTGGCCTTCGCGGTTCACATCGTCGGCCCGGCTGGGGACGTCCGGGTCGTGGCAGATGAGCGCGAAGCTTTGCGTGCCGGCGGGCGCACCCGACCAGGCCAGGTGCGGATTGCGGTTGTCCGAAAGCGCGACATGGCCCACGGCGGATGGCTTGCAAAACGCAAGCCGCGTCGGAACGGCTTGCTGGTCGTGGAAAGACGTGCTGCTGAGTTGCATGGCGAACTCCGGTTCTTGCGGCGGATGGGTTTGGGCGGGCTGCGCCGGCGTCGGCTCAAGGCGAGCCTGGGCTTCAATTTAGCGCAGCGGGCCATGCCGTGCACGCGCGCGAGTCAAGACCGATGCCGACGGCTCGGGCGTTGGGTGGCCGGGCGCTACTCGGGCAGATGCGCGCTGGCTTCGGGCTGACCGCACTCCTCCTGGTGGCTTTCCTCTCCCTGCGGCAGGGTTTCGATGGTGACGCCGATGCCTGGAATGGCGTCCATCAGCGCTTTCTCCACGGCCAGTCGGCAGTGCGCGGCATGGCCCAGCGACCACTGCGACGGCATGTGCATGTGCATGCTGACGAAGCGGCGCGTGCCGGCGCGGCGCGTACGGACATGGTCGAAGCGCACGTCGGCGCTGCGGTAGCGTTCGAGCACTTTTTCCACGGCGGCGAGATCATCGTCGGGCAGGGATTTGTCCATCAGACCGTCCACCGAGCGCGCGACCAGACTGTAGGCCTCGCGCAGGATGTGCAGAGCCACGACGATACCCACCACCGGGTCCAGCCACAGCCAGCCGGTGAGCGGCACCAGCATGACTCCGATGATCACGCCCAGACTGGTCCACACGTCCGTCAGCAAATGGCGCGCATCGGCCTCCAGCGCGATGGAGCGCAGATTCCTGGACCCGCGCAGCATCCACCACGCCACCGCGGCGTTGACGACGGTGGCAAGCGCCGTCAGCACCACCCCCGCCGCAACCGCCTCGACCGGGCGCGGCGCCATCAGGCGGTTGGCCGCCTCGATGATGATGAGCACGGCGGCCAGACCCACCAGAAGGCCCTCGATGCCGCTGGAAAAATATTCGGCCTTGGAATGACCATAGGGATGGTCGGCGTCGGGAGGGCGTCCCGCGATGCTGACCATCAGCAGCGCGAACCCGGCCGCCACCACGTTGACCAGCGATTCCATGGCGTCGGACAGGAAACCCACCGAGCCCGTGAGTTTCCATGCCAGCATCTTGAGTCCGATCACCACGAGCGCGGCGATCAGCGAAACATAGAGATAACGGCGTATGTGCATGGCTCGATTGTGCATGCGCGCAAAGGTGCGCGGCAGGGCACCGAGAAACAAGGGCCATTCGCTTTTGCATTCAACGGACCTCGTTCGGCGCTGCCCGAATTCCAGCCATCTCGACGCCCGGGGCTTGTCACGATGGAGCCGATAGACTTGGAGGTTTACGCCACTTGCGCGCCGCGCGCACGGCCGCCCGACCTGCGTCCGCCATGACCCTCGATCTGCGCCGTCTGCCCCTGCCGCTGCCCGTGCCCAACCGGCGCGATCTGCTTGCGCTGCCGGTCATCATTGCGCTGTTTTTCATCGTCAGCCACGCCGGGCACCAGATGTCGGTGCCTTATCGCCTCGGGCAGCGGATTCCCATTTCGCTGTCCCCGCTCTATCTGCCGGAATACGGGCTGTACACCGTGTTGCGCATGCTCGCCGCGCTGGTGGTGTCTTTCGTGTTCACCCTCGGTTATGCCTGGCTGGCGGCGCACAACCGCTACGCCGAACGCTTGCTCGTGCCCGTGCTCGACGTGCTGCAGTCGGTGCCCATCCTCGGCTATTTGTCGATCACCGTCACCGGGTTCATGGCGTTGTTCCCGGACAGTCTGGTGGGCGTGCAACTGGCCGTGATCTTCGCCGTGTTCACCTCGCAGGCCTGGAACATGACTTTCAGCCTGTATCAGTCGCTCAAGACCGTGCCGCGCGACCTCCAGGAGGCCGCCACGCTGTACCGGCTCAACGCCTGGCAGCGCTTCTGGAAGCTGGAACTGCCTTTCGCCATGCCGGGACTGTTGTGGAACGCCATGATGTCGATGTCGGGCGGCTGGTTCTTCGTCGTCGCCTCCGAAGCCATCACGGTGGGGGGGCAGACGGTGACGGTGCCGGGCATCGGCTCCTACATCGCGCAGGCCATCGCCGACAAGGACCTCGGCGCCATCGCCTGGGCCATCGGCGCGATGATCGTCATCATCCTGCTCTACGACACCTTGCTGTTCCGCCCCATCGTGGCGTGGGCCGACAAGTTCAAGTTCGAGATGTCAGCCTCCGGCGAAGCGCCGCGTTCGGCCGTGCTCGACTTCATACGGCGAACGCGCGCGCTGCGCCAACTGGCGGTGATTCCCGCCGCCCTGTGGGATCTCTCGGTCCGCCTGGCGCCGCGCCTGCCCGAGCGGCCGCCCGCCCCGCCCGCGCGCAGGCGCTGGGGAGACGGATTGTTCTATACCGCCATCTTGGTCTTTTCCATTTGGGCGCTGGTCGGCCTGTTGCGCGTGCTGCCGCGGGACTTCGGCTGGCCGATGGTCGGCCATGTGCTGTGGCTGGGTTGCGTGACCGGATTCAAGGTGTTCGTCCTGGTGCTGCTGTCGGCGCTGATCTGGGTGCCCATCGGGGTGTGGGTGGGATTGCGCCCGCGCTGGGCGCAGGCGGTGCAGCCGTTGGCGCAGTTCCTCGCGGCGTTTCCGGCCAATCTCCTGTTCCCGCTCGTGGTCGTGGCCATCGTGCATTGGCACCTGAGCGTCAACGTGTTCACCGCGCCGTTGATGATCCTCGGCAGCATGTGGTACATCCTGTTCTCGGTGGTCGGCGCGGCGTCGGGCATTCCCACCGATATGCGCGAAGCCGCCCAAAACCTGGGCCTCAGGGGCTGGCTGCTGTGGAGGCGCCTGTACCTGCCGGCGATTTTTCCGGGTTTCATCACCGGGGCCATCACGGCCTCGGGCGGCGCGTGGAACGCCAGCATCGTCGCCGAGGTGGTGGCCTGGGGCGGCAAGACCCTGGTGGCCACGGGCCTCGGCGCCTTCATCAGCCAGGCCACGGCGCAGGGCCGCAGCGCACAGATCGCCCTCGGCGTGGGCGTGATGTCGCTGCTGGTCATTCTGGTCAACCGCCTGTTCTGGCATCGCCTGTATGAGCTGTCCGTGCGCCGCGTGCGCCTGGATTGAACACTTTCGAGGACGCCGCATGGCCGCAGATCCGCACCTCCTGCAACCCGACGCATCCGGGATTCGGCCCGCGCCGCAACCGCGCGCGGGAACGGACATTTTTCTCGCCGAACATGTGCGCAAGGCCTTCAAGGCGCCCGACGGCACCGAACTGCTCATCCTCGACGACGTAAACATGCGTCTGCGCGAGGGCGAGATTCTGGTGCTGCTGGGGCGCTCGGGGTCGGGCAAGTCCACCCTGCTGCGCATGCTGGCCGGACTCGTGCCGCCGAGCGACGGCACGCTGCTGCATCGCGGCCGGCCCATCGTGGCGCCTGTTGCGGGCCTGGCCATGGTGTTCCAGAGCTTCGCGCTGTTTCCCTGGCTCACCGTGCTGCAGAACGTGGAACTGGGGCTGGAGGCGCTGAAGGTGCCGCCGACGGAGCGCCGCCAGCGCGCGCTGGCGGCCATCGACCTCATCGGTCTCGACGGTTTCGAGTCGGCCTACCCGCGTGAGCTCTCCGGCGGCATGCGCCAGCGCGTGGGCTTCGCCCGCGCCCTGGTCATCAACCCCGACGTGCTGCTGATGGACGAACCGTTCTCGGCCCTGGACGTGCTGACCGCCGAGACCATGCGCACCGATCTGCTCGATCTGTGGATCGAACGCAAGATCCCGACCCGGGGCATCCTGCTGGTGTCGCACAACATCGAGGAGGCGGCGCTGATGGCCGACCGCATCCTCATCCTCGGCTCCAACCCGGGGCGGGTGCGGGCGGAGATTCCGGTCGCGCTGCCGCATCCGCGCGACCGCGAGTCGCAGGAATTCCGCGACCTGGTCGAGCACATCTACGGCATCATGACCGCGCGCCCCGCGGCCAGCGTCAACGTCGCCCAGCGCGGCGCCATCAGCATCGGCCACCGCCTGCCGCACGTGTCGGTCAACCAGCTCGCCGGCCTGCTGGAGGAGCTTTCGGCGCTGGAGCAGAACACCGGCAACGCACGCATCAGCCTGCCCGAGCTGGCCGAGGACATGCACTTCTCGGTGGACGATCTGTTCCCCCTGATCGAGACCGTCGAATTGCTGGGTTTCGCCCAGGTGTCCGACGGGGAGATCGAATTGAGCCCGGCCGGCCGCCTGTTCGTGGAAGCCGACGTGCAGGAGCGCAAGCCGCTGTTCGCGCGCCATCTCACCGAGCGCGTGCCGCTGGCCGCGCGGATTCGCGCGGTGCTCGACGAGCGGCACAACCACCGCGCGCCCGGCGCCCGATTCCGCACCGAACTGGAGGATCATTTCAGCGAGGAGGAGGCCGAGCACGTGCTCGACACCGCCATCGACTGGGGGCGCTACGCCGAGATTTACGCCTACGACGACAATGCCGATGTGTTCAGCCTCGACAACCCGGGCGCGGAAGAGGCCGAGGGCCTGGCGGGTTGAGTCCGCCAGCGACCATGCCGCAAACCCGACCAGCCGCATCCGATGACCACCATTGATCTCGTCTACTTCAACGCCGGCGGCGGCCACCGCGCTTCGGCCCTCGCCCTGCAGCAGGCCATCGCGCAAAGGGGGCTGGACTGGACCGTGCGGCTGGTCAACCTCACCGAGGTGCTCGATCCGCTGGGCAGTTTTCGCAAATACGCCTTTTCACCCGAGGAC
>JAJXUC010000029.1 GCA_021783435.1 Pseudomonadota bacterium
GCACCGGCCGCTCGCGCGCGATGGCCGCGATCACCCCGCCCTTGGCGCTGCCGTCGAGCTTGGTGAGGATGATGCCGGTCAGCCCCAGCGTGTCGTCGAAGGCGCGCAGCTGCGCCAGCGCGTTCTGCCCGTTGGTGGCGTCGATCACCAGCAGCGCCTCGTGCGGCGCGCCGTCCATGGCCTTGCCGATGACGCGCTTGACCTTTTTCAACTCGTCCATCAGGTGCAGCTGGGTGGGAAGCCGGCCTGCGGTGTCCACGATCACCACGTCCATGCCGCGCGCGCGGCCGGCGCTCACCGCGTCGAACGCCACCGCGGCGGGGTCGCCGCCCTGCTGGGCGATGACCTGCACCGCGTTGCGCTCGCCCCAGGCGGCGAGCTGTTCGCGCGCGGCGGCGCGGAAGGTGTCGCCGGCAGCCAGCAGCACCTTGCAGCCGGCCTGCTGCAGATGCCGCGTGAGCTTGCCGATGCTGGTGGTCTTGCCCGCGCCGTTCACCCCCACCATCATCATCACCGTGGGCGTGGACTTGCCGATGTCGAGCGGCTTTTCCAGCGGCGCCAGCAACTCGGCCAATACATCGCGCAGCAGTTCCCTGACCTGCTGCGGCGTCTCGGCACGCGCTGCGCGCACCTTCTTGCGCAACTGCTCCAACACGAATTGCGTCGCCGGCATGCCGGCATCAGCCAGAATCAACGCTGTCTCCAGTTCTTCGTACAGCGCCTCGTCGACACGACTACCGCCGAACAGGACGGAAAGTCCCGAGCCGGTCTTGCGCAAACCCTGGCGTAAACGCGAAAACCAGCCGGCTGCGGCCTCGGCGCCTGCATCGCCGCGCACAGGACCGATCGACTCCTGGGCCGGCTGGTCCGCGTCCGGCTTCACCGCATCGTCCAGCCTGACGACGCCCCGCTCCACCATGGGTACGGACGGAGGGCCTTCGACCGCGGCAACGGGGATTGCAACTGGCACGGCCGACTGCGCCTGCTGCGCATGGGCCTGGGCGGATTGGGGTGCGGCGGGCTTGCGTTGGAAAAAACGGAACATGGGCGCAAAAGGCTCGATGGTGGCATGCGGTCGCACGCGTGTGGAGGCGTGCAGCTAGCCTTATTGTCACCTGCCGCCGCTCGCGGCCTGCGCAAGTCTCGCGCCAGTCCCGAACGCATGGGGCTATGCTCCGCGGCGCCAACCCGAGTCCAGAAGCACTGACATGCCCGAAAAACCTTCAATCGCAGCTCATCCTCGCAGCCGGCAGCCCAACCGTGGCCCTGGCGAGGTTCGCATCATCGGCGGGCGCCTCAAGCGCAGCAAGCTGGTGGTCGCCCAGCACCCCGGTCTGCGTCCCACACCCGACCGCGTGCGCGAAACCCTGTTCAATTGGCTGGGTCAGGATCTCACCGGCCTGCGCTGCCTCGATCTGTTCGCCGGCAGCGGCGCGCTGGGCCTGGAGGCGGCGTCGCGCGGCGCGGCCTGGGTCGACCTGGTGGAACGCGATGCCCGACTCGCCCGGGTCTTGACCGAGGCCTGCGCCCGGCTCGACGTGGCCGAGGTTCGCGTCCACGCTCAGGACGCGCTGCAGTTCGCCGCGCGCTGCGCCAGGGCGAGCTATGACATCGTGTTCATCGATCCGCCATTCACGCTGGCCGACAGCGGCCTGCATGCCGCCGCGCTGGCTGCAGTCTCACGCCTGCTGCCCGCTGGCGGCATGGCCTACATCGAGGCGCCTGATGCGCGCCAGCTGACCGCGTGGAGCAGCGGCGACGCCTGGAGCGTGTACCGCCAGGACCGTGCCGGTCAAGTGCATTACGCCGTGCTGCAGCGCAAGGCCGAAGCCGGCACCGCGGAATAAACTGCCGCCGTGCGCCAACCCTGGAGTTCACCATGCTGACGGCCGTCTACCCCGGCACTTTCGACCCCTTCACCCGCGGGCATGAAGACCTGGTGCGCCGTGCCAGCAAACTCTGCGACCGGCTGATCGTGGCGGTGGCTGGGGGCCATCACAAGAACCCTCTCTTCAGCCTGGTTGAGCGTCTGGACTTGGCGCGCACCATCCTCACGCCTTACAACAACGTCGAGGTCGAGGGCTTCTCCGGCCTGCTGCGCAATTTCGTGCTCGAGCGCAACGCCGAGGTCGTGATCCGCGGCCTGCGCGCGGTCAGCGACTTCGAGTACGAGTTCCAGATGGCGGGCATGAACCGTCAACTCATGCCCGACGTGGAAACCATCTTCATGACCCCCGCCGACCAGTACCAGTTCGTATCCGGGACGTTCGTGCGGGAAATCGCCGTGCTCGGTGGCGACGTGAGTAAATTTGTGGTTCCCTTGGTGACGGAGCGCCTGGCCCTGAAACTGGCTGGTCGTGTACCGAACTGAGCAACGGAGGTCTCTGCCATGGCTCTGTGGATCACCGACGAATGCATCAACTGCGATGTCTGCGAGCCCGAGTGCCCGAACCAGGCCATTTCGATGGGCCCGGAGATCTACACCATCAACCCCGATCGCTGTACCGAGTGCGTTGGCCATTTCGACGCCCCCCAATGTGTACAGGTTTGTCCGGTTGATTGCATCCCCATCCGTCCCGACCGCGTAGAAAGTCGTGAGGTGCTGATGGCGAGATACCGCTGGCTCATGGGGCTGGAGCCGCCGCCCACCGCCGAGGCCGTCGCCGCCGAAGCGGGAGCCTCGATCCCGCGGCCTGACTGAGGTGGCCGCACGGGCCGCATCACACGTCCGCTGCAAGCTTCAGGAGGCGGGTGAGCCGCTCACCACCTTGCGTGTGTCGTGTTTGCGCGCCGCCCTGCGCGCACGCTCCTGCCGGAGCCAGGCGCGCTGCTGGGCCAGCGCGTTTTTGCGGGCCAGCAGGGCTTCCTGCTTCAAGACCTTGCGCCGCGCCGCTTCACGCTCGGCGTTTTCACGGTGCAATTGGTCGGCAAGGTCCTGATCGCGCGCAGTCTGGGCACGAGCCTGCTGCACCTGGGCGGGATTGCGCGGGTCGGCCACATCGACGGGCTCGCCCTGGGGGCACGGTGCATGGGAATAGGTGCTGCCGCAGCGATACACCGACTGCGCCAAGGCCGTGCCGCTCAGCAGCAGCATCCAGGCCAGGAACGGCAGCAGCAGCGCCGCACGAAGCAGGTGAAAACCGGTGACGATGATCATGACAACTCCTTGCTTGCGCCCTTCGGTGGTGCCGGATTCGGTCCAGGCGGCGGTGTGTTGCCGCGATGCAGATGCATCATCGCGGCCTCGAATTCGCCGCGCACAAGACGCGGAAACTCATCCAGCCCGCGCTGCAGGGCCTGTTCGATGCGCTCGAGCTCACTGCGCGGCGGCCGGCCCAGGACGAAGTCGATGACCGCGGAGCGATCACCCGGATGGCCGATGCCGATGCGCAAGCGCCAGAACTGCGGTGTGCCAAGCTGCGCGGCGATGTCGCGCAAGCCATTGTGTCCGGCATGGCCACCAGCCAGCTTGAGCTTGATCTGCCCCGGCGGCAAGTCGAGCTCGTCGTGCGCCACCAGAATGTCCTCAGGCGGAATTTTGTAGAACCGTGCCATGGCGGCAACAGCCTGGCCCGAGCGGTTCATGTAGGTCGTTGGCT
Organism: Pseudomonadota bacterium; assembly: GCA_021783435.1. The sequence goes on from JAJXUC010000029.1 coordinate 3,600, forward strand.
CGAGCAGCCAGACGTCGCCTTCCGGGCCGCGCAAACGAGCGATGTCGCCGAAAAAGCCGCGCTCCGCGCGCAGGCTCAGACCCTCGCGCTGCACGATTTGATCAAGCCACCAGAAACCGGTGTTATGACGCTGTTGCGCATGTTCCGGCCCCGGGTTGCCAAGGCCGACAACGAGCCGGATCACGCCTGAACTCCGGGCTTGGTCGGAATGCCGAACCTGGGTGCTGGCGCGACCTCGGGTTGAGGCTCACGCGCCAGCAGGGCACGCAGCGCATCCGCGGCACTGCAGCGTCCAGCCAGCAAATCGGCCACTGCCGCGGTGATGGGCATGGCCACACCACGGCCACATGCAAGCTCCAGCACGGTTTGCGCTGTGGGCACGCCTTCGGCGACATGCCCGAGTCCGGCCACGATTCTGTCGAGTGTCTTGCCGGCCGCCAATTGCAGACCGACGCGGCGGTTGCGAGACAACTCTCCGGTACAGGTCAGCACCAGATCGCCCAAGCCGCTCAGGCCCATGAAGGTTTCCATCTGCGCGCCCAGGGCCAGGCCAAGACGGGACATTTCCGCCAGGCCGCGGGTGATGAGCGCGGCGCGGGCATTGAGCCCCTGTCCGAGGCCGTCGCTCACGCCGCAGGCGATGGCCAGCACATTCTTCACCGCACCACCCACCTCCACGCCGATCAAGTCGCCGCTGGCGTAAATGCGCATGCCACCGCCATGCAGGGCTTGCACGGCATGCTGCATGAGGCCGCCATCGGTGCTGGCAACGCTCAGCGCCACCGGCAGTCCACGCGCCACTTCCTGGGCGAAACTCGGGCCGGAGAGCACACCGATGGCCGGCCGATCCGCCCAGCCGGCAAACACCTGCTCCAGCACCGCATGGGGCAGCAGACCGCTACCCTGCTCGAAGCCCTTGGCCAGGATCAGCACCTGTTTGACGTTGCCCGCAAGCGGCTGCGCGGCAGCAACGTGGGCCTGCGCCTGCGCCTGCTCGCGCATGGCTCGCGCCACACTGCGCAAACCGGCCACCGGCGTCGCCAGCACCAACAACCCTGAACCTGCTGGTGCGCCGGCATGCGCCAGGGCTGCGCCCAGATCGGATGTGAGGCCCAGCGTTTCGGGTAAGGCAATACCGGGCAAATAGCGGGTGTTCTCGCCGTGCGTGCGCAAGCCTTGCATCAACCCCGCGTCACGCCCCCAGAGTTGCACGGCATGGCGACTTGCCGCGTGACAGGCCAGGGCTGTTCCCCAGGCTCCGGCGCCAAGAATGGTGATGTTCATACGCATGCAGGACGGGTCGGGGCAGAGCCGATCAGAGGGCCCGGAGGAACACGGGGCCAATCATGGCAAGCACCGTGGGCAGCGACGTCTGCCAGGGCGGATCGACAAGGAAACGACGCTCAGTTCAACGCCGAGCCATCGGGTGCGATCAGGCCACTCGGGGACTGGCCGGCCTGCTGGGCTTGCTGGCTTTCGTACATCGCCTGGAAGTTGATTTCGGCCAGGTGTACTGGAGGGAACCCGGCGCGGGTGATGGTGTCGGCCAGGTTGGCGCGCAGGTAGGGGTAAACCGTTTGCGGGCAGGCGATGCCCAGCAACAGGTCGGCATGTTCCTGCGGGATGTTGCGCATCTCGAAAATGCCGGCTTGCTTGCCCTCAACCAGAAACAGGGTCTGGTCGTTGACACGGGCAGTGATGGTGGCGGTGATGGCCACTTCGAAAATACCCTCGACCACGGGCTGCGATTCCACGTTCATCTGCACATCCACTGTCGGCTGGGCCTGCTCCAGCAAGATTTTCGGCGCATTGGGCTGCTCCAGCGACAGGTCTTTGAGGTAGCAGCGCTGCAACATAAAGACCGGCGACTGATCGGCAACCGCGTTATTCGAGGGGGTGCTCATGCAAAAAAGCTCCAGAGTGTGGGCCCGCCTCAAGGGGCGGATGAAAGCAAGGACGGAAACAGCAGTCCCGCATTGTAGGAGCCGCCCGGTCTCGCCTGAACCGAGCCAAGCCGCGTCAGGCCGCGGCTTGCAGCAACGCGGTCAACCCTCCGTGGGCGTCGAGCGCGTAGAGATCGTCGCAGCCGCCCACATGGGTCTGGCCGATGAAGATTTGCGGCACGGTGCGACGACCCGTGCTCTGCATCATGTGCAGGCGGGCCTGGTGGTCGAGATCGACCCGGATTTCCTCGATGTGCTGCACGCCGCGCTTGAGCAGCAAGGCTTTGGCGCGAACACAGTAAGGGCACACCGCGGTGGTGTACATGCGAACCTGAGACATGAAAACTCCAGAAACTTGGCCTGGTCATCCATCGATGAACCCAGGCCCGGGCGTGGCGCAACCCAGGCATGCAGGGTGGCGTTCACGACCGACAACGATACTTGGAGACGAGGTAGGGCAGCACCTCACGGCACTGCTGAAACCGTCGATGCCGTGTTGAATCAGCCCCTCAATCGGCCCCAAGTCAGCTTTTTTCCACCGGCAAGCCCGCATCACGCCAGGCACGCAGCCCACCGGCAACAGCCGTGGCGCGGGTGTAGCCCAGCTTGCGCAGCGTGATGGCGGCACGACCGGCACGGGCGCCGCTTTGGCACATGAGCAAAAGCGGGGTTTCCTTGTTTTTGGGCAGATCGGCCAGGCGCTGTTCGATCTGCGCGAGCGGCACGTTGCGCGAACCGACGCAGTGGCCGGCGGCGTGCTCCTGTGGCTCGCAGACATCGATCAACACACCTTTCTCGCGGTTGACCAGACGCACGGCCTCGGAGGCGGTCACACCACCGCCACCACTGCCCGAAAAGGTGGTCCACAGCAACATGCCGCCAGACACCAGGGCAATGGCGATGAGTGACAGGTTTTCCATGACGAACTTCAAAATGCCGGCTCCCGATCAGATCGAGCAGGAATTTTAAGAACATTAGCCAGCATGCATATGGCTACGCCCGCAAACGATGGCATGCGCAGGGTTATTCCTGCGTCGCATGAGGCAAATCCGTCACGCCCGGCACCAGCAGATCGGAGCGATGATCGCGCCTGGAGGGTCCACTACGATAAGGCTCGATTCAACTGTTGAACCCACTTCCAAGCGCAATCGACGCCCCACCATGTACAAACTCGTAATGATTCGCCATGGCGAATCCACCTGGAACCAGGAAAACCGCTTCACCGGTTGGGTCGATGTGGACCTCACCGACCAGGGCGTGGCCGAAGCCAGGCAAGCCGGCCGGTTGCTCAAGGTTCACGGACTGGACTTCGACATCACCTACACCTCGGTGCTCAAGCGCGCGGTGCGTACCCTGTGGCTGACCCTGGACGAGATGGACCGCATGTGGCTCCCCACGGTGCACAGCTGGCGGCTCAACGAACGCCACTATGGCGCGCTGCAGGGCCTGAACAAAGCGGAAACCGCTGCGAAGTACGGCGACGAGCAAGTGCTCATCTGGCGCCGCAGCTACGACGTGCCGCCGCCCTCGATGGATGAATCCCATCGTCACGAGCTGGCGGCCGACCCGCGCTACAGCCGAGTCAATGCCCAAGACCTTCCCCTGGCCGAATGCCTCAAAGACACTGTGCGCCGCGTGCTGCCGCTGTGGGAAGAGTCGCTGGCGCCGGCCATCCGCGCCGGCAAGCGGGTGCTGGCGGTTTCGCATGGCAATTCCATGCGCGCCATCATCAAACATCTCGACGGCATTTCCGACACCGACATCGTCGGTCTGAACATCCCCAACGGCGTGCCGCTGGTGTACGAACTTGATGCGGCACTCAAGCCCATGCGCCGCTACTACCTCGACGCGCCACCTGCCGTCGCAACCTGAGCGCCCCCCCGCTGCCGCCACCAGGGACGCGGCCCGATGGCTGGCTGGTTTCGGGGCGCACAGGCCCATGCGCTCTGGGGTCGATGCCCCGAATCTATACTGCGACATCATCGAGGAACCACGCATGGCTGGCAAATTCAAAATCGCGGCTTGGGTCACGGCTGGTGTGCTCACCGGCGCCCTGGCAACCCTGCAATTGCAGGCGATGGCGCGCAGCGCCGTGTCGCCGCTGCCACTGGAAGAGCTGCAACAGTTCGCCGCGGTGTACGGCCTGATCAAGGCTGACTTTTTCGAGCCGGTCGAGGGCAGGAAACTGGTCGAAAATGCCATCAACGGCATGGTGAACAACCTCGACCCGCATTCGGAATATCTGGACAAGAAGAACTTCAAGGAATTCCGCGAAAGCACCAGTGGCAAGTTCGTCGGCGTGGGCATTGAAATTTCGGCCGAAGATGGACTGGTGAAAGTGGTCTCCCCGATCGAGGGCTCGCCCGCGGCGCGCGCCGGCATCGAGGCCGGCGATCTCATCACCCGCATCGACGATACCCCGGTGAAGGGACTGCCGCTGAATCAGGCCGTCAAGCTCATGCGAGGCAAGCCCGGCACCAAGGTCGTGCTCACCGTCCTGCGCAAAAGCGAGAACCGCACCTTCAACGTGACGGTCACACGCGAGGAAATCCATGTGCAGAGCGTGCGTGGCAAGATCGTCGCTCCCGGTTATGCCTGGGTGCGCATCACCCAGTTCCAGTCCGACACCCTGGCCGACTTCGTGAAGAAGGTCGACGAGTTCTACAAGCAGGATCCCAAGCTCAAAGGCATGGTGCTCGATTTGCGCAACGACCCCGGTGGTCTGCTGGAAAGCGCCGTGGGTGTGGCCTCCGTGTTTCTGCCGCCGGATGCCGTCATCGTCTCCACCCGCGGCCAGATTCCCGAAGCCAATGTGAGCTACCGCAATACCCCGAGCGATTACTCCCGCATTCCCGGTGACAACCCCTTGTCCAAGCTGCCGGCCGCGCTCAAAACGCTGCCTCTTGTCATCCTTGTCAACGGGGGTTCGGCTTCGGCTTCGGAGATCGTCACCGGCGCCTTGAAGGACTACAAGCGCGGTGTGGTGATGGGCACGCAGACCTTTGGCAAGGGCTCGGTGCAGACGGTTCTGCCACTGGGACCGGACACCGCGCTCAAGCTGACCACGGCGCGCTACTACACGCCCAACGGCGAGTCTATCCAGGCCAAGGGCATTACGCCCAATTATTTCGTCGATCCGCTGCCCACGGGCGACCCCTACGCCGCGTTGCGCATGCGCGAGGTGGATTACAAGAACCAGATCGGCACGGGCGCCGAATCGGCCGATTCGACGGGGATCAAGGACGAGTTGCGCAAGCAGGAAGAAGCTCGCCGCTTACTCGAAGCCGAGATCGAGAAAGACCCGAACAAATTTCCGAAATTGCCCGAGTACGGCAGCAAGGACGACTGGCAACTCGAACAGGCCTTGAACGAACTGCAGGGCAAACCCGTCGTGACGACCAAGCTGCTGGCCAAGGCGGACGAAAAACCTGCCAAACCCACCGCGCCAACCTCGGCCAACGTCCCTGCGTCCAAGCCCGCGAACCCCGCCCTGCCGGCTAAGAAATGAACCGGGCTACCGGTGGTAACCACCTGACCTGATCCGATGCCCAGTCGACAAGGCCCGCCATGGATGCGGGCCTTGTCGACTCTGGATGGCGTCGCCTGCGCTTCGCATGGTCGGCCTGCCTGGTGCTGGATCAGAATTCGTGCTCGACCATCAACCAGGTCGACCATTGCGACCGTGACTGGCCTTGCTGGATCGCAGCCTGCTCGCCGATGGCCAACAGCCACTGCTGCGTCAGGTGGTGAGCGATTTGCGGCATCACACGGCCTCCGATCCCGCGGCGCCCATCAGCCAGCATGACTTGGTTGTCCACCTCCACCTCCAACTGCACGGCATAAGCCGCGCCAAGGGCATGACCCAAGCTGGTGTTGACGAACCAGCCACTGCCAACACCTGAACCAACCCCTTGTGTGTAGCCCGCCTCCCCTTGGGTGAACCAGGGATACCAGAGCTGCGACCACATCACCTGGGTCGTCACCGCATTACCCTCCCCCGGCAGCACACTCGGACGCGGGTTGGCCCAGTACTGACCTTCCACCTCCACCGTCAGCAGGCTGGCGCGTCCTTCGCTCAGATTGCAGGTGTGCAGGGCAGCGAACTTCAAGCCGGCAGCCATGGGACCGAAGGCGCCCTGTCCTTGCCCGAGGGGTTCGTTGGCGGTGTAGGCGGGAAGGTCCAGTTCCATGCCAAGGCGGTCGCTGAACTTGCGCTCGAACTCGGTCGAGAGCGTGAGCGCCCGCGGCGAGCCGTTGTTGTCGGTCTGGACGAACCAATAGACCGCGCTTTCCAGCCAGGGTTCCTCGATGCCAATGGCCTTGGTGATGTAGTCGTCCACATCGCAGGGCTGCACCTGCCATGGATGTGCTTGCGCCTGCATTCCAAACAGCATCACAGCAGGACCTGCCGCGGCCATGATCCAACACTTGATTCGCATCATATCTCCAAATGCGAATCATTCTTATTGATGTAAGGAGAATGAGCAAGTGCGCGAATGTATCCATGCGTAACAAGACTCTGTCGCCCCCTCAGCTCTGCACACCGGTCGGTGGCGCGCGCTTTGGTCACGCTGCCTCTATGCTTGATGCCATGAACGATGCTGAATTGCTGCGCTACTCCCGCCACATCCTGCTCGACGACATCGGCGTCGAAGGTCAGGAGCGCATCGCGGCGAGCCACGCCCTGGTGCTGGGTGCGGGCGGGCTGGGTTCACCGGTGGCGCTCTATCTGGCCAGCGCCGGGGTGGGGCGCATCACGCTGGTGGACGACGATGTCGTCGACCTCACCAATCTGCAGCGCCAGATCGCCCACACCGAGGCGCGGGTGGGCCAGCGCAAGGTGGAATCGGCGCGCGAAGCCATGCTCCAGATCAACCCACGGGCACAGGTGGACATGGTGCCGCGCCGTGCCGACGCCGCGCTGCTGGGCACGCTGGTGACCCAGGCCACGGTGGCCATCGACTGCAGCGACAACTTCGCCACCCGCCACACCCTCAACGCGGCCTGCGTGCGTCACGACGTGCCGTTGGTCAGCGGTGCGGCCATCCGTTTCGACGGCCAGGTGAGTGTGTTCGATCCACGCGCGCACACCGGCGGTGAGCGAGCCCCCTGCTACGCCTGCCTGTTCCCGCCCGATGTGCCGCCGGAGGAGGTGCGCTGCGCCGTGATGGGTGTGTTCGCGCCGCTGGTGGGCATCGTCGGCAGCCTGCAAGCCGCCGAAGCGCTCAAACTCATGGCTAGCGCCGGCCGCAGCCTGGCGGGCCGCCTGCTGCTGATCGACGCGCTCGACATGGATATCCACACCATCCGCATCGCCCGCAACTCGCAATGCCCGGTGTGCGGCGATGCGGCGCGGCTCCAGAGCTCGACCACCTCGCCCTTGTCGGCCGCTGGAGCCTGCGACTCCCGCGTGACGCGCCGTTGAGGCGCGCCAGGGTTGTCGTGATGACCACGCCGGCGGCCCTCAGACCTCGCGCATCATCCAACCCGCCAGCGCCGTCACCACCGGGCGCGGGGTGAAGCGCACGCTGGCCGCCAACATACGGTTGAACAGGCCATGGACTGCCACGCGCTGACCACGCTCCATCGCCAACACACCGTAACGCGCCACGTCACGTGCCGTCGCCATGCGCCCGTGAAACAGTGCTGAACGCTGCTTGCCCAGCGCTCGCGCGCCAAAGCCGGTTTCCGTCGCCCCTGGGCACAGCGCGGTGACGCTGATGCCGCGCCAACGCAACTCGGCGTCCAGCGCCTCACTGAACGACAGCACATAGGCCTTGCTCGCGAAATACACCGCCATGCCCGGGCCGGGTTGGAAAGCCGCGGTACTCGCCACGTTGAGGATGCGGCCACGGCCCTGACGCAGCATCGCCGGCAGCAGCAGCGCTGTCAGCCGCGTCAGCGCGCTGATGTTGAGGTCGATCATGCCCTGTGTCTGCGCGACGTCTGCCTCGGCGAAACGGCCGTAGACCCCGAAGCCGGCATTGTTCACAAGCACCGTGGGCTCCACGCCCGCCTCGGCGAGGCGCCGCTGCAAGGTCTCGGGCCCGTCGGGCGCGCCAAGGTCGAGCGGCATGCACAGGCAGCGCGTGCCGTGCTGTACCCGCAACGCTTCGGCCAAGGTCTGCAGCTTGTCGTCGCTGCGCGCGCTCAGCACGAGCGCATAGCCCGCTGCGGCCAACTCGCGGGCAATCTCCAGGCCGATACCGCCCGAAGCACCCGTAACCAATGCCCATTGATCCATGAACGACTCTCCTGTTGGCTGTTGCATTGTGATGGATGACATCGCGTCAATCAAACCCCAACTGCGCGAAGCCGCCATTCAGCGCCGTGCGCAGATGCTCCACCACCAGTTGCACCGCGCGGGGCGTGCTTGGGCTCCAGGGGCGGATGGCGTAGATGCTGTCGCCGAAAAAGCCCACCGGCTTCCAGTCAGGCAAAACCTGTTTGAGACGCTGCATGTTGCGCGGCTTGGCCACGCTGAAATCGGGAACCAGGGCGATGCCCAGGCCCGCCAGCAGGGCCTCGCGCAGGACCTCGGTGGTGTTGGCGCGCAGCGAACCATGCACGGTGACGCGCACCCGCTCGGGCTGCCGTTCGGTCTGACCCTTGGACGGCAGTGGACTGTCGGCCTCGCCAGCGCGCTCGAACATCCATACCGCCGCTCCCGGGCGCAAATAGGTGAGGCAATCATGCCCGGCCAGATCGTCCGGATGGTGCGGCACGCCGTGTCTGCGCAAATAGCCGTTCGCCGCCACCAGCAGCGACCGGGTGGCACAGAGCTTCCAGGCCACGGTGCTGTCGGGTGGCGCGGCGACGTGGCGAATCGCCAGATCGAATCCCTCTTGCGACAGGTTCACCAGCCGATCCGACAGTTCCAGCTCGACGCGAATGTCGGGATAGCGCCGCAGGAAATCCAGCAGATGCGGGGCGATATGCTGCCGCCCCAGCGCCACCGGGGCAGTCACGCGAACCAACCCGCGCGGCGCCTGGGCCAGTTCGTGCGCCGCAGCCACACTCTGGGCGATCTGCGCGAAGGCCGGCACGGTGTCGTCCACCAAACCCTGGCCGGCTTCGGTCAGGCGCAGGGCGCGGGTGGTGCGCCGAACCAGCGGTACCCCCACGCGGCGCTCCAGCAGGGCCAGATGCTGGCTCACGGCGGCCTTGGACACACCCAGGCGTTGCGCCGCCGCCGTCAGGCTGCCGGCGCTGGCAATGACGCCAAGCCAATGAACCTGCTGCCACAACAGGTCGTCGCGAGGAGGAAGGGGGGAAGTCATCGGCCCATGGATGCAGTCATCGGTCCATTGTTCACGTATTTGAACAATGTTGTCACTGCGCATGGCTATTCAGGCTCGGAGCCAAAGCCTACGATGATTCGATTGCACATTCACTCCAGGAGATTCGCATGGGTGCCCCAGAAGCCTTTACCGCCACGGCCACGGTCGGCCATTTCATCCAGGGCCATGCCACGCCGGGCGCCAGCGGCCGCAGCCAGCCGATCTACAACCCCGCCACCGGCCGGGTTGCCCGCCAGGTCGCCCTGGCCGATGCCAGCGATGCCGGCGTCGCTGTAGCCGCTGCGCAAGCGGCGTTCCCGAAGTGGGCCGACACGCCGCCACTGCGCCGCGCGCGGGTGCTGTTCAAGTTTCTGGAGCTGATGAACCAGCACCGCGACACCCTCGCCGCGATGATCACCGCCGAACATGGCAAGGTGTTCACCGACGCCCAGGGCGAGGTCACGCGCGGCATCGAAATCATCGAGTTCGCCTGCGGCATTCCGCAACTGCTCAAGGGCGATTACACCGAGCAAGTCTCCACCGGCATCGACAACTGGACGCTGCGCCAGCCACTGGGCGTGGTGGCCGGGGTCACACCCTTCAATTTCCCCTGCATGGTGCCGTGCTGGATGTTCCCGGTGGCGATCGCTGCGGGCAATACCTTCGTGCTCAAACCCAGCCCCCTCGACCCCTCCCCCAGCCTGCTCATGGCCGAGTTGTTCAAGCAGGCCGGTCTGCCCGATGGGGTGTTCAACGTCGTGCAGGGCGACAAGGCGGCGGTGGATGCGCTGCTGGAGCACCCGGACGTGCGCGCCATCAGCTTCGTCGGCTCCACACCCGTGGCGCACCACATTGCGCAGGAGGCGGCACGCCTAGGCAAGCGGGTGCAGGCACTCGGAGGGGCGAAGAACCACATGGTGGTGATGCCCGACGCCGATCTCGACCAGGTGATCGATGCGCTCATCGGCAGCGCCTTTGGATCGGCCGGCGAGCGCTGCATGGCCATTTCGGTGGCAGTCCTGGTGGGGGACGTGGCCGACAAGATCATGCCCCGGCTGATCGAGCGCACGCAGCAGCTCAAGACGAAGAACGGCATGGAGCTCGACGCCGAGATGGGCCCCATCGTCACCGCCGCGGCGCGCGAGCGCATCAGCGGCATGATCGCCGCGGGCGTGCAGCAGGGCGCGAAGCTGCTGGTTGATGGCCGCTCACAAGCCGTGCCCGGGCATGACGAAGGGTTCTGGCTGGGCGGCACGCTGTTCGACGGCGTCACCCCCGACATGCGCATCTACCAGGACGAAATTTTCGGCCCGGTGCTGAGCTGCGTGCGCGTGCCCGACTTCACTGCCGCGCTCGACCTGATCAACACCCACGCCTTCGGCAACGGCGTGGCCTGCTTCACCCGCGACGGCCATGTGGCGCGCGAATTCGCCCGCCGCGTCCAGGTGGGCATGGTGGGTATCAACGTGCCCATTCCGGTGCCCATGGCTTGGCATGGTTTCGGCGGCTGGAAGGCCAGCCTGTTCGGCGACATGCACGCCTATGGCGAAGAAGGCGTGCGCTTCTACACCAAGCAAAAAAGCATCATGCAGCGCTGGCCGGAAAGCACCCCGAAGGGTGCCGAGTTCGTCATGCCGACCGCGAAGTAAGACAACCACCGCAACGCCAGCCTGCCGCGCTGTCCCCACCCCAACGCTCCCCACGCCGTGGGGGGCAGGGAGGAGGATGGTGGCGATGGGGCTCGTCCCAAAGGCTGCTAGGGCTTTGCGCGACGGGCCTTGATGGCATGCGATGATGTTGACCACCATGCGCGACACCACCTTCGATTTCATCGTCATCGGCGCCGGCACGGCGGGCAGCCTGCTCGCCAACCGGTTGAGCGCCGACCGGAGCAAAAGCGTGCTGCTGATCGAGGCCGGCGGCAAGGACGACTACCACTGGATTCACATTCCGGTGGGCTATCTCTATTGCATCGGCAATCCCCGCACCGACTGGCTCTACCAGACCGAGCCGGACGCCGGCCTGAACGGCCGAGCCCTGCGCTACCCGCGTGGCAAAGTGCTGGGCGGCTGCAGCAGCATCAACGGCATGATCTACATGCGCGGCCAGGCACGCGACTACGACGCCTGGGCGCAGCAACTCGGCGACGAATCCTGGAACTGGAACGCCTGCCTGCCCGACTTCATGGCCCACGAAAACCACTGGCGAGGTGACGACCCGACCAAGGCCGACGCCGCCTTCGCCGCATTCCACGGCCACGGCGGCGAATGGCGCGTGGAGCGGCAGCGTCTGCGCTGGGACGTTCTCGACGCCTTCGCCCAGGCTGCGAAACAAGCAGGCATTGCCGCCACCGACGACTTCAACCGCGGCACCAACGAGGGCGTGAGCTATTTCGAGGTCAACCAGAAAGCAGGCTGGCGCTGGAACGCCGCCAAGGCCTTTCTGCGTCCCACCTGCTATGGCCGCCCCAACTTCGAGCTGTGGACCTCGGCGCAAGTTTCGCGCCTGCGCATCGACACCCGGCACGATGGCAGCCTGCGTTGCAGCGGCGTCGAGGTGTGGACTGGCCAGGAGATGGTGACCGCGCACGCCAAACACGAAGTCATCCTCAGCGCCGGGGCGATCGGCTCGCCGCAGATCCTGCAGCTCTCGGGCATCGGCCCGGCCGCCCTGCTGCAGCAGCATGGCATTGCACCTGTGGCCGATCTGCCCGGGGTGGGCGCCAATCTGCAGGACCATCTGCAAATTCGCGCCGTGTTCAAGGTGCGGGGCACACGCACCCTCAACACCCGCGCCGCCAGTGCCTGGGGCAAGGCCGCCATCGCGCTGGAATACGCGCTCAAGCGCAGCGGGCCGATGAGCATGGCGCCCAGCCAGCTCGGCGTGTTCACCCGCAGCAGCGTGCAGTATGCGCACCCCAACATCCAGTACCACGTCCAGCCGCTGAGCCTGGACGCCTTCGGTGAACCGCTGCACCCCTTCGACGCCTTCACCGCCAGCGTCTGCAACCTCAACCCCGGCAGCCGTGGCACGGTGCGCATCACCAGCCCGCGCTTCGACGATGCCCCGGCCATTGCACCCAACTACCTGAGCACCGAAGCCGACCGGCAAGTGGCCGCCGACAGCCTGCGCCTGACCCGCCGCATCGTCGCCCAGGCGGCGCTGACCCGGTACCAGCCCGAAGAATTCAAGCCCGGGGTTCAGTTCCAGACGGACGAAGAACTGGCGCGCCTGGCCGGCGACATCGCCACCACCATCTTCCATCCCGCCGGCACCACCGCGATGGGCCACAGCCACGACCCGCAGGCCGTGGTCGACACCCGCCTGCGCCTGCGCGACGGCCGCGGCGGCACCATCTCCGGGCTGCGCGTGGTGGATGCCGGCGTGATGCCGGTCATCCCCAGCGGCAACATCAACAGCCCGACACTGATGATTGCGGAGAAGGCGGCGCGGTGGATCCGCGCCGCGACATCCGGTTCCTGACCCGGCTGTCGTGCGCCAAAAGACCAACCTTGTCGGCGGACCCGGTGCGTTCGCGAACAGTGGTGATGGGCGCACATGGATCGGCTTGCCCACATGGAGAGCCCCCTGGTTCGCGCCTGCGCGAACCGCGTCAGCATGGCAGACGGCCGATATGAGTCGCGTCTGAATGGTCTCCGGTATGTCTCCAAGCCGCATGGACCATGGCCAAGAAGCAAGGCGGGTTGGAATTGCTCCAAGCCCGCCCGTCATGAGCGACTTACCCTGGCATGAACAGCGACATGGTCAGAACTGACCGTACTGCGCCAACCCCGGGTTGCCCGCGACGCCAATCAGTTTGGGTTCATTGACCTTGAGCGGTTTGATGACCTTGTTGTGCTTGAGGTACTCCTCGACGATGTCCCAGATCGGCGGGTTGCTGGGAATGGCGGAGACTTGTTGCACCGGCGCCCAACCAGCAACCTTGTAGGTCTTTTTCGGGTCGAGCGGCTTGCCACCCAGGCGCATGTCCTGAATGCGGTTGCCGATTTTCTCGTTCGGTGCGCAGCTGTACTCCAGCGCCCCGAGACGAACCATGTCACCGCCTTGCTGGTAGTAGGGGTCGGGGTTAAACAGGTTGTCGCACACATCTTCCATGACGGCCTTGACGGTTTCGCCGGTCATGTCCGCAAGCGTGCAGTACGGGTAGGTGATGGCCAGTTGGGTCATCATGTCCTCCCTGGTGATCGGCGCGCCTGGCAACAAGTCGCCGCCCCAGCGGAATCCCGGCGAGAAGGCGAGATCGCCGCCGCGCACGGCCAGCATCGCATCCACCACCAACTGGTCCCAGGTGCCGTTGAAATTACCGCGCCGATAGAGCACGCCTTCGGTATGCGCCAGCACCTCGTTCATCTTGCTCTCGTAAGGCGCGCGGTGCTTCTTGATCAGCGCATTCATGTCGGGGTCGGCGGCGATCAGTTCGGAGAAGACGGGCAGCAGGCGGTACTTGTAGCTCACCATCTTGCCGCCACGCACGTCAAAGTCCATCACGGCAAGGAATTTGCCGTGCGATCCGGCATTGGTCACCAGGGTCATACCGCCCGAGGGACGCCGAATTTCCACGGCCACAGCTTCGCCATCGTGGGTGTGGCCGCCAAAAATGCAGTCGATGCCTTCGACCAGCGTGGCCATCTTGCGATCGACGTCCATGCCGTTGTGCGAGATCACGACCACGAGTTGTGCGCCCTTGGCCTTGACCTCTTTCACCACTTTCTGCATGTGATCGGTGTCGATGCCGAAAGTCCAGTCGGGCATCAGATAACCGGGGTTGGCGATGGGGGTGTAAGGAAACGCTTGACCGATGATGGCGACCTGCACCCCATTCATCTGCTTCATCACGTAGTTGGGGAAAACAGGATCGCCGAAGTCGGCTGTCTTCACATTCTGGGCGAGAAAGTCGATCTTGCCCTTGAAATCCTTGTTGATGATCTCCTTGACGCGATCCTGGCCATAGGTGAACTCCCAATGCGCCGTCATGACGTCGACGCCGAGCTGAAGCTGGGCATCGACCATGTCCTGGCCCTTGGTCCACAGCGACAGCCCCGTGCCCTGCCAGGTATCGCCACCGTCCAGCAGCAGCGCGCCGGGGCGGGCCGAGCGAAGCTGCTTCACCAGGGTGGCAATATGCGCGTAGCCGCCCATCTTGCCGTATTGCTTGCCCGCACGGACAAAGTCCAGGTAGGTGAAGCCGTAAGACTCGCGAGTATTGGGCTTGAAGCCCACGCGCTTGAGGTAGTTGGCGCCAACCAAGTGGGGCAGGTGCCCATCCATGGCAGCAATGCCGATGTTCACGTTGGGCTCGCGGAAATACAGCGGCTGTAGATGCGCGTGGCTGTCGGTCATGTGGAGAAAGTGCACATTTCCCGTCACGGGTGGGTTGTATAGCTGGTCCACCTCGGCGGCGCTGGCGTCACGCATCATCGGGAATCCATTGACACCGGCAGCGGCCAAAACACTCAAGAATTCGCGTCGGGAAAGGCTCATCATCAGTCCTTGAAAAAAGAAAAAACCCGCCAATTGGCATACAAGAGGCGGGCCTGGGCTAATCGGCTGTCGACCAGCCACCATCAAAACGATGGGTTATTGATTGACCGGAGAGTTCGGGTCCATCAGCAGTGCCATCACGTCCTTCATCTGTTGTTCGGTGAGAATTTTGTGCTCCCCGAACGGTGGCATGTAGGAGCACGCATTGAATGCTTCAGAGTTGTAGATACGCGCCCAGGTGTACTTCAAAATCGCTTCACTGTTGCCACGCAACTTGGCGTAGTGATACAGCTCGGGCCCGATATTGCCTTGAGACGGATCGTTCGCAATCATCTTGTGGCAAGCCAGGCAATTACCGCCGTTGGGGGTACCGGGTTTATCGCTCCACTGCAGGCCCTTGCCATCCTCGGCAATCTTCAGGCCAGCTTTCCAGTCACCCAGATATTGACCGTCCTTCGGATAGACGATCTTGGACTGTGCGGTCGCCTCGATCTCTTTGCCAACAGCAGCCGGCAGCGGTTGGCCGAGGTAGTCGTACTTCGAGCACTCGTACTGCGCCTTCGTCTGCTTGAGTCGATCGACGCTGGCTTGTCCCTTGCTGACGAAATCGTTTTTGAGGATTTTCTGGAAAGATGCCGTCGCGAAAGGATCACCGTTGGCGCCTTCCGAAGCGGATTTGTCCATACCGGCACAGCCGCTCAGCACAACAGCGCCAGCCACTGCGGTCAAGGCCAATAACACAGATTTCTTCATGTATGTCTCCTCTCTTAGCGCTTGAACGAAGGCGTGTGGAGCGTGGCGCCATTGGAGTTGACCCCCATGTAAGTGATCAGGTCGATCACTGCACTGGACGTGAACTTGGGTGCAGGCCAGCGCTGTTGGCGTTCGCAAGCCAACATGCGCCACTCAAGCGTGCGGGCGACGCCCTGGGAATTGGGGTAGGCGGGCCAGGTCGCGTAGGACACGGCAGCTTCCTTGTTCGTCAGGTTGGGCAGCGCCGAGATCTTGATGCGCTTGCCGCTTTCCGCATGACAGGCCGCGCACGAGAAGCTGAAGGGCCCCGCACGGTAGAAAAACAGCTTCTTGCCATTGTCGTAAGACAGCTTTTCCAAGGCGTCATGTTGCGGAATGGCGATCTTCATGCCGTCGGATTCATGCGCCACGTACATGGCGATATTTTCAAGCGGAGACGCGTTGCCGCCCTCCTTTGCGAAGGGATCTTTGTCGGCCTCCTTGGCACTAAAACCCTGCAGGGTTTCCATGCAAGTGACCAAGCGGGATTCCAGATCCTGCACCTTGCCCGTATCCGGAAAATAACGTGGAAGCTGGGCATAGGCACCCTTCACCACGCCAGGGCCGAGTCCCAGATTGCACTGTTCGAGGGAGGCGTTTTTGGGTCCCCGCTTTTCACTCCAGAGTTTCTTGCCGTCATCGATGTTGAAGTCGGCGGGGTTACCACCCATCTCGTTCATCAACTTGAGATAGGCATTGCCCTCCTGGGTCACGGATTCTGCCTGCGCCGTTGTCGCGCAGGCTCCGATCAGCATCATGGCAGGGAGCGACAAGCCAGCCAGCGCCGCAATCCTTTTTAGTCGTAGTCTCATAGTCTCCTCGCGAACAGTGGGTACTGCGTCAAACAAAAAGAAGGCTCAATGCGTCAGGACACCGTGGTGGTGTCAGTTTGGGTTTCACCCTTGTTATCCAGCCACGTCACCGAAATTTTGTCGCCCGATTTTCCACCTTTGAAGCGGAATTCGAGGAACGGATTCTTGGAAATGGCCGTGCCCCAATCGCAAGTCAGGACGTTCTTGTCATTGTTCTTGCAAATGACGGATTGAATGAAATGGGCAGGGATGATTTTCCCGTCTGGAGCCTTCATCAGGCCGGTATCTTCGGGGTGAGACATCAGGACGCGAACAACCACTGCGTCGCCTTCGACGTTGGCGCGCATGCGCATCGGATTTGGCATATTGAACTCCAATAAAGTCTAGATAACCGAGGTAGTTAAAAAAATCAGCCGCCGCAACCACCGAGCGTGACCTTGATTTCTTTCTTGCTGAACAGCAACTTGTCACCAGCCTTCGCCACGGCATAGACGTGGGAGGTCTGCGCCATCTTGATGCGGGTGGCAAAGTTCGGCTCGGCTCCATCCTTGGTGCTGAAGGTGGCGACCAACGCAGTGGGGTTTTTCTGCACCACGATGCCCAGCATGCTCACGCCAGCAGCCGTGGACTTGATGCCGACCGGCACGACAGCACCGTTTTCGGCAATGTCCGGACCGACGATGGACACTTCCGTGCTTTCGGTGGCGCTTGCCCCGAGCGCCTTGGCGATTTCATCCAGAGTCTTGGCTTCGAACAACTTGGCGTCCCAGCCCGGAGCATCAGCCGCCTGGGCGGTGACGGGCAGAAGACCGGCCGAAGCGACCAGACCCACAACGGTCGCACCAGCACCAAGCTGCATGACCTGACGACGAGATTGATTCATACGACTAGCTCCTCAAATATAAAAATGCGTAAGTAGTGGGCGTTGTGTCCTCGGGGATGGCCCGGCAGGACTCGACGCTTTACTGCTTCGCTCCGTCAACAACCCAAGTTGCAATCATCTTGGCATCGGCCTCACTGATACTCTGAGGCGGCATCGGTATACTGCCCCATGTACCTGATCCGCCTTGCATGATACGCGTGGTCAATTCGCCCACCATCGCAGTCTTGCCGCTGTATTTGCCGGCAATTTCCTTGTAGCCAGGACCGACCAGTTTGTTGTCACCCAAGCTATGGCAAGCGATGCAGCCATTGGCCTTGATCAGTGCGACGACTTTGGCGTTGGGGTCGACCGCGGCTGATTCCTTCTTCAGCGCGGCCTTTTTCAACTCGGCCCGTGTCAAGGTCACCTGGCCGCGAATCGGCCCCCAAGGACGCGTCTCATCAGCCAAGTTACCCCAAGTATTCATGGCGTACGCAGGGATGAAGGAATCAACCTTCGGCTTCGGGCTGCAGTCTTTCATGCATTCAACATTGTGGGTATCCGGGATACCCCCATTCCCAATTTCCTTGCCTGGCCACATACCGTGATTCCAGGTCATGCCGTTGCGGTTGGGCAGCATGTTTTGGACTTGCTGCACGTTGTCACGTGTCAGCGTGAAATTGGCCGGCACGACATTCGCCAGGTTCAGCAAATAGGCGACGACCGAATAGGTCTGGTTCCAGGTGAGTGAATCCGGTTCGTTCCAGGGCATTGCCCTGTGGATGTAGTCGAACAGTGTCGATAGGGTCGAGAGTTTCTCGAGCGAGGTGCCACCGCCGTCGGTCACGTTCGCCAGCTTGGCAACACGCCCCGTGGCAATGTCCTGTTTCGAGGCCTGGAATGCACCCACCAGAGGCGGGAACACGGAATTCGAATCTGCGAAGTCGCCATGGCAGGAGGCACATTTGGCCTCCCACAGCTTGGTACCTTCAGCAACAGTTCCTTGTCCCGCTGGCAGCCCTTGAAAATCGGGGCGCACATCGATATTCCATGCCTTGATCTCGTCCGGGGTGGCCGCGCGACCCAGCGAAGCTGAGGCGTTGGCGCCCCATGCGGCCGAAAAAGTCAGGCCTAGTGCTGCCGCCACGGCCGCCTTACGAATTCGCGAGTTGGACATTGCGAACGTCTCCATTTTCTTCAACTTGCCAAGTTTGAATTGAGTTGTTGTGATAGATCGAACGGGTTCCGCGGATCTTGCGCATTTCCTGGTAGGTCGGTTGCACCATGCCAGTCTCGTCGACAGCGCGGCTTTGCAGGAAGGCCACTTTGCCGTTCCACGCCCAGGGGATGTTGAAACGGGCGAAAGCCTTGTTTTGCACCGGGCCTTCCAGACGGGCTTCCTTCCAGTTGACACCGCCATCGAACGACACATCCACCCGCTTGATCTTGCCGCGCCCCGACCACGCAAGCCCCGTGACGTTATAGACACCGCGATCCATCAATACCTGACCGCCTGACGGTGAGGTCACCACCGACTTGACTTCCATGACGGAGGTGTATTGGCGCAACTTGCCGTCGGGCATGAGGTCGACATAGCCCAAGACTTCGTCTTTTGTGGCGAAGGGAGAAGTTCCCAGTTTGATGCGGCGCAGGTACTTGATTTGCGACACACCCTCGACGCCGGGGACGATCAGGCGCAGCGGATAGCCGTTTTCGGGGCGCAGCATTTCGCCGTTCTGGCCATAAGCCACCAGCACTTCGCCCGACATGACCAGCGACATGGGGATGGTGCGGTTTTCGTGGGAGCCATCTGCGCCCTCGGCCATGATGAAGCGCACACCCTTCAGATCGGCACCGCAATCGTCCAGCAGCTTGATCAGCGGCACGCCGGTGAACTCGCTGCATGACACCATGCCGTGGGTGTACTGCACCGTGGGCACGGCCACATTGCCCCACTCCATGGCGGAATTGGCACCGCACTCGATGAAATGAAAACGCGATACCGGCTGCATGCGCATGATGTCGCCGACGCTGTAGACCTTGGGATTCTTCACCAGGTCTTTTTCGCCCATGATCATCAGCCGGAACTGGGCCGGATCAATGTCGTACCAACCCTGGTGCGAGCGGTTGAAGTGCAAGCCGGCAGGCGTAACGATGCCGAACATGCCCTGCAACGGCGCAAAGGCCACGTTGGCTTGCGTCACCGCGGCAAGGCCGGGGCTGATACGACGCACCAGATTGGCCTCGTATTTCGACGGCGAGCCGTATGGCGGTTCATCGACACCTTTGCCCAACGTGGTTCCCCACTCAGGCTTGTCGAGAATCAACTTGCTGCCCTTGTCGCCTTCCCAGTCTTTACGGTCGTCCTCGGTGGCACCATAGGCGTTCACGGCGCCTCCAGCGACCATGGTGGCGCTGGCTGCCGTCAACGCCCGGCGCAAAAAATCGCGCCGGCCGCCCTGAACCTGCGCGATTTGCTCGGCAGTCAGGAAATTTTCCGGCGCAGGACGCAACCGGCCCAACCTTTTGCTGTCGTCACTCATCCTCGTACTCACTTGTTGAAAATCTACATGCGTCGAGCCAGGCGCTCAGATTGAGAAACGGACTCTGGATCGTCCATCTCGATGGCAATTTGCGTGCACACCGTACGGCAGAGTTGCACCGCCTTCTCACTTTGCACCCGGTAATAAACCTGATTGCCCACGCGCCGCTTGGCAACAATGCCCGCCTGGTACAGCACCTTGAGATGCTGGGAGACGTTGGGCTGGGTGGAGTTGACCGCCTCCATGATGTCGCCGACGCTTTTTTCCTGATCGCAGATGGCATTGATGATGCGCAGGCGTAATGGGGTCGCCAAAACACCGAACAACTCGGCGGCGGAAACGAAAACGCGCTCGGCGTCGACTTGGTCGGCAGCCGCTGATTCAAGCAAATGCAGCGTGTTGAGCATGGTTGGTATTCGTCAATTTGCTTATAAGCAAGAACTTATGAATTGTAGAGAAGTCACCCTCTGCGTCCAGATCGGCGGGCTAGGAGTTTCCCTAGCTATTGGTGAGCAATTGCTTCACGAATCTGCGCCAGGGCCAGCGGTTCTTCCAGGGTGGTCAGGTCGCCGGGGTCGCGCTGCTCGCACAGTGCCTGGATGGAGCGGCGCAACAATTTACCGGATCGGGTCTTGGGCAACATGGCAACGAAGCGGACCCGGGCCGGGCGCGCCAAGGCGCCCAATTGCGCCTGCACGGTCTGCATGATGCTCGCCTCCAGACTGGCGCAAGCGGCAGCATCAGCCATCTTGCCGGCATCGCGCGGCACGACGAAAGCCATCGCCACCTGACCCTTGATGGCGTCCGCGGCACCGACCACGGCCACCTCGGCCACGGCCGGGTGGCTCGAAATGCTTTCCTCGATCTCGCGTGTGCCCAGGCGATGGCCGGCGACGTTGATGACGTCATCGGTGCGCCCGAGTATGGTGATGTAGCCGCTTGCGTCGGCCACACCCCAATCAAACGTGGAATACACCTGTTTACCGGGGAAGGTCGACCAATAAGTGCCGACGAAGCGGGCATCGTCACCCCAGACGGTTTGCATGCATCCCGGCGGCAAGGGCCAGCCGATGGCGACCATACCCTTTTCGCCGGGCGCAACGGGCTCGCCTGTGGAGTCGTGCAGGATTTGGACGTCGTACCCCGCCATGGCGACACCGGGTGAGCCGGGCTTGGGCGCCAGTTCTTCCACACCGCCGGCGATGCTGAGGATGGGCCAGCCGGTCTCGGTCTGCCAGTAGTTGTCGACCACGGGCTTACCCAAGGCCTGCGCGACCCAGGCCGCGGTGGGTTCGTCGAGCGGCTCACCCGCCAGGAACAGGCGCTGCAACGACGACAAGTCGCTGTCGCGCATGAAGGCCGTGTCGAATTTCTTGAGCACGCGGATGGCGGTTGGCGACGAGAACATCACACTCACCCGGTGGCGTTCGACCAATTGCCAGAAGCTGCCTGCGTCCGGGCGCAACGGAGTGCCTTCGTACAGCAACGTGGTCATGCCGTGCAACAGCGGGCCGTAGACGATGTAGCTGTGGCCGACGACCCAGCCGATGTCGCTGGTGCAGAAATAGGTCTGTCCGGACTCGGCGCGAAAAATGTCGCGCATGGACAGCGCCAGCGCCACGGCATAGCCTCCGGTGTCGCGCTGCACGCCTTTGGGCCTGCCGGTGGTTCCCGATGTGTAGAGGATGTAGCTCGGATGCGTGGCATCCACCCAGGTGCAAGCCACCGGTGTGTCGCCCACAGCTGCGCACGCGGCGACGTAATCCAGGTCGCGCCCGACCACCGGCTCGTAGGGCTGCAGCCCGCGGTCCACCATCAAGACAGTGCCCGGCTTGTGCGTGGCACGGGCAATGGCTTCGTCCAGCAGCGGCTTATAGGGAATGACGCGTCCAGCGCGCGAGCCGGCATCGCTGCTGACCACGACCTTGGGCTGGGCGTCGTCAATACGCGTGGCCAGGCTCATGGCAGCAAAGCCGCCAAACACCACGGAATGAATCGCCCCCAGGCGAGCACAAGCCAGCATGGCGAAGACCGCCTCGGGAATCATGGGCATGTAGATCAACACCCTGTCACCCTGCTCGACGCCTTGCCGGCGCAGCACCGCCGCCATGCGCTGTACCTCGGCATGCAACTGGGCATAGGTGTAGCTGCGGCTTTGGTCGACTTCAGTGGACTCCCAGATCAACGCTGGCTGTTGGGCACGCGTGGGCAGATGACGGTCGATTGCGTTGTGGCAGAGATTGGTCAACCCGCCGGGGAACCAGCGAGCAAAGGGCTTGCGGGTGGCGTCGAGCACTTGATCCCAAGGCCGATGCCAATCGATCAGTCCAGCCTGCTCGGCCCAGAACGCTTCGGGCAGCTCGATCGAGCGACGGTGGTAGTCGGCGTAGCGCATGTTTTGTCTCCAGTCTTGGTGTGATGGCGGCCGCAGGGGGAACCGCTTGGATCCGCTGGTCGGTGGCGTCGTGGTCCACCACGACGCCACCGACCAGCAAGCCCGCGCACGTTAGGAGCCAGAACTGACGCAGCACTGACCCATGCCCGGGGCAAATGGCTGCAGGCCCAAGAGGGGCGACTGCGGGCGATCGTTGCGGGCGATCGTTGCGGGCGCCGGATGCTTGCTGCGACCGCTCGGTTCAGAGGCCGACCACCGCCCGGCCACGCGACTGCCCGGCCATGATGCCCGCAGCGGTCTGCGGAACCTGATCCAGCGATACATCGTGCGCCATGCGCTCGAGTCGGGCGAGGTCGATCTCCGCGGCCAATGCGTCCCAGGCCGCCCGACGCGCAGCCAGCGGCTGCATCACGCTGTCGACGCCAACCAGGGTGACATTGCGCAAGATGAAAGGCGCCACGCTCGTCGGGAAATCCATGCCTTGTGCCAAACCACAGGCGGCCACCACACCACCCCAGCGGGTTTGAGCGCATGCATTGGCCAGGATATAGCTGCCCGCAGTGTCGATCACCGCGGCCCAGCGCTCTTTTTGCAGCGGCTTGCCCGGCGCGCTCAAGGCCGCGCGGTCGATGATCTCGGCAGCGCCCAGCTCGCGCAAGTAATCCGCCTCGCCGGGCTTGCCGGTTGCAGCCACCACACGATAGCCACGCTGCGCCAGCAGGCCCAGCGCGACACTGCCCACCCCGCCAGTGGCGCCAGTCACCAGCACCTCGCCATCGGCCGCTTGCACGCCATGGCGTGCAATGGCCAGAACGCACAGCATGGCGGTGTAGCCCGCGGTGCCGAGGATCATCGCCTGCCGCGTGTCGAACCGCGGCGGCAGCGGCACCAGCCAATCGCCGCGCAAGCTTGCACGCTCAGCCAGACAACCCCAATGGGTTTCGCCCACACCGAAGCCGTTGAGAATCCAGCGGTCTCCGGCCTTCCATGCCGAATGACTGCTGTGCAACACCACACCCGCGCCATCGATGCCCGGCACCATGGGCCATTTGCGCACCACAGGCGCCTTGTCGCTGAGTGCCAGCGCATCCTTGTAGTTGAGTGTGGAATGCTGCACCCGCAGCAGGACGTCACCTTCGGGCAGCTCGCGCTCGTCCAGAGTGCTCAGGGTCGCGCTGAATCGGCCGTCCTCCTTGCGCAAAAGCCAGGCTTTGAACATTCAAGTCTCCAGGTGTTGGGGTATGGAGCAAGCCTAGTTCAAGCGCGACGATGTCGGATCGCAGCGGTTCTGCGCGTCCTGGAGAGAGTTGACAGGCCCGCAAGGGAAACGCTAAGGTCGCGCCCTTATGGGAAATCTGCGCGCCAGAGCGATCAAATCAACACTGTTCCTGGCCATGCTGGCGGGCGCGGCGACCGCTTGCGCGCAACATCGCCCTGTCGGCCCGGATGAGCGCGACGCCAGCCGTGGCGTGCCGACGGACGTGGTGCAAACCGCCCCGACGCAAGCGCCGGAAACCCCATCCGGCAGCCGCGATTCGCTGCAGCAATGGCTGGCACAGAACGGCCTGGTGCAGCAGGTTTCAACACATGCTTCCGATCTGGTCATCAATGCCCTGAGCTTCCTGGGGGTGCGCTACAAGTACGGCGGTGACCACGCCTCCACCGGCTTCGACTGTTCGGGGTTCGTGCGTCACGTCTATCAGCAGACCCTGGGCTTGGTGCTGCCGCACAACGCCGCCCAGCAAAGTCGCGAGGGTGAAAAAATTGCCGAAAACCAATTGAGACCGGGCGATCTGGTGTTCTTCAACACCCTGCGCCGCGCGTTCTCGCATGTGGGCATCTACATCGGCAACGGCGAGTTCGTGCACGCGCCCAAACCGGGACAGGACGTGCAGATCGGCAACCTCAACAATCCCTATTGGTCCCGGCGCTTCGATGGGGCTCGGCGCTTCATCACCCGCGCTGCGGATGCGGTTCCCGAGGCTCAGGCGGCGCCGACTGCTGCGACCGCGGATGGCAACGGCTCCGTCGGAGATGGATCAACCAGGGCCATGCCGAACGCCTTGCCGCAGCGCACCGACACGGGCCGCGCCAACGCCGCCCTGGCGACCGATTACTCGAACCGCTGAGACCTGGGCGACGCAAGCCCTGAGCGGGTTCAGCGCGAGAGCTTGCCTAGCGTTCTCGAGCCGGGCTGAGCGGCCCGCTGCCTGAAAACCCTCAGCGCCTGGGCGGCGGCAAGTCGGTGCACGCACCTTCGGCCACTTCCGCCGCCATCCCGACCGATTCGCCCAGCGTGGGATGGGGGTGGATGGTGCGGCCGATGTCCACCGCGTCAGCGCCCATTTCGATCGCCAACGCGATTTCGCTGATCAAATCACCCGCATGGGTGCCGACGATGCCACCGCCGACGATGCGATGCGTTTGCTTGTCGAACAGCAACTTGGTGAAGCCTTCGTCGCGGCCGTTGGCGATGGCGCGGCCCGAAGCCGTCCACGGGAACAGGCCTTTGGTGACTGCGATGCCCTGGGACTTGGCAGCGTCTTCGGTCAGGCCGACCCAGGCGATCTCGGGGTCGGTGTAGGCCACGCTCGGAATCACCCGGGCGTCGAAGGCCGACGTCGCCAGCGCGTCATCGCCCTTGAGTTCACCCGCACACACCTCCGCCGCCACATGGCCTTCGTGCACCGCCTTGTGCGCAAGCATGGGCTGGCCGATGATGTCGCCAATGGCGTGGATGTGCGGCACATTGGTGCGCAACTGCGCGTCCACAGGAATGAAGCCGCGCTCGCTCACCGCCACACCTGCCTTGTCGGCGCCGATCTTGCGGCCGTTGGGCGCACGGCCTACAGCTTGCAACACCAGGTCATAGCGCTGTGGCGCGGGGGGTGCCCCTTCACCTTCGAAGCGTACCCAGATGCCGTCGGGCTTGGCCTCGGCGGCCACGGTCTTGGTCTTGAGCATGACGTGGTCGAAGCGTTTGGCATTCAGCTTCTGCCAGACCTTGACCAGGTCACGGTCGGCGCCGGGCATCAGGCCGTCGAGCATTTCCACCACATCGAGCCGCGCGCCCAGCGTGGAATAGACGGTGCCCATCTCCAGGCCGATGATGCCGCCGCCGACGATGAGCATGGATTGGGGCGCGGTGGCGAGTTGCAGCGCGCCGGTGGAATCGACGATGCGCGGATCATCCGGCAGGAAGGGCAAACGCACCGCCTGGCTCCCGGCGGCGATGATGGCGCGCTGGAAGCGCACCGTCTGCGTCGCCCCGGTCTTGTGTTGCGCATCCCCATCGGTCAATTCCACGGCAACGTGATGCGCGTCGACAAAGCTGCCGTAACCGCGCACCACCGTCACCTTGCGCATCTTGGCCATCGCGCTCAAGCCGCCGGTGAGCTTGCCCACGACCTTTGCCTTGTGCGCGGCGAGTTTGGTCCGGTCCACCTTGGGTGGGCCGAACTCCACGCCGATGTCGGCGAAATGTGCCGCTTCGTCCATCACCGCGGCCACATGCAGCAACGCCTTGCTCGGAATGCAGCCCACGTTCAGGCAAACCCCGCCGAGTGCGGCGTAGCGCTCGACCAGCACCACCTTGAGACCGAGATCGGCCGCGCGGAATGCCGCGGAATATCCGCCGGGACCGGAACCCAGCACCAGCACCTCGCAATCGTGGTCGACGCTTCCGGTGTAGCTGTCTGCAGCAGCCGGTGACGGCGGTGTCGGGGCCGCCGGGGTCTGCGCAACGGCCACCTCGGCCTGGGCACCCCGGGTCGCCGTTGCGGGGGGAGCCGAAGCGGTTGCGGCCGCGGGGTGCACGCCAGCCTCGGCCTCCAGTTCCAGCAGCACCGTGCCTTCGTTCACCTTGTCTCCCAGCTTCACACGCATCGTCTTCACCACACCGGCTGCGCTGCTGGGTATCTCCATGCTCGCCTTGTCGCTCTC
>JAJXUC010000030.1 GCA_021783435.1 Pseudomonadota bacterium
GCCCCGCGCGGATAGCGCACTGCTGCCGGCCCATCGAGGGCAAAACCGGTGGACAGCATTTGCCGGCACTCCAACTCGTCGGCAGGTGCCATGAGCGTGAAGTTGGGCAGACAGCGCAGGGCCGCGATATCGAAAGCCCCGGTATGTGTCGCACCATCGGCGCCGACCACGCCAGCACGGTCAATCGCGAACAGCACAGGCAGATTCTGGATCGCCACGTCGTGAATCACCTGGTCGTAGGCACGCTGCAGAAAGGTGGAATAAATGGCCACCACGGGCTTCATGCCCTCGCAGGCCAAACCCGCGGCAAAGGTCACGGCGTGCTGCTCGGCAATGCCCACGTCGTGGTAGCGCTGGGGAAACAGCTTGGCGAATTCCACCAGGCCCGAGCCCTCGCACATGGCCGGGGTGATGGCCGTCAGGCGCTCGTCCTGCCGCGCCATGTCGCACAGCCACTGGCCGAACACCTGGGCGTAGGTCGGCTTGGGCGCCACGGCCGGGGGTTTGACGCCTTCGGCCGGGTTGAAACGGCCCGGGCCGTGATAGGTGATGGGGTCGGCCTCGGCGAGCTTGTAGCCATAGCCCTTCTTCGTCACCACATGCAGCAGGCGGGGCCCAGCGCGTTCGCGCAGGTTCTCAAGCGTCGGGATCAGGGCGTCCAGGTCGTGCCCATCGATGGGGCCGACGTAATCGAAGCCGAACTCCTCGAACAGCGTCCCCGGCGCCACCAGGCCCTTGGCATGCTCCTCGATGCGGCGCGCCAACTCGAACAAGGGCGGCGGCGCGACCTTGAGGACCTGCTTGGCAGCGTCACGCGCACTGGCATAGAAACGCCCGGACAGCAGGCGCGCCAGGTAGCGGTTGAGCGCGCCCACCGGCGCCGAAATCGACATGTCGTTGTCATTGAGCACCACCAGCAGATCCGCCTCGGGGTGCACGCCGGCGTTGTTCATGGCCTCGAAGGCCATGCCGCCCGTCATCGCGCCGTCGCCGATCACCGCCACGACCTTGCGCCGCTCGCCCTTGGCCTGCGCCGCCAAGGCCATGCCCAGCGCAGCCGAGATCGAGGTGGACGAATGCGCCGTGCCGAAGGTGTCGTAAGGCGATTCCTCGCGGCGCGGAAAACCTGAAATGCCTCCGTACTGGCGCAGCGAACCCATGCGCTCGCGCCGCCCGGTGAGAATCTTGTGCGCGTAGGTCTGATGCCCCACATCCCAGACCAGACGGTCGTGCGGGGTGTCGAACACGTAATGCAAGGCCACGGTGAGTTCTACCGTGCCCAGGTTCGACGAGAGGTGGCCGCCCGTACGCGACACCGTGTCGAGAATGAACTGGCGCAACTGCTGCGCGAGCTGGGGAAGCTGCTCGGCTTTGAGCCGACGCAGGTCGTGGGGATCTTGAATGCGCCCGAGCAGGTCCATGTTCAATGGCTCCTGTTCACGATACGCCGCGCCAGTTCGGCCAGCCGCTGCGCCCCCGGGCGCCGCTCTGGCGGTAACGCATCCAACGCGGCCAGCGCGTCCGCGAGCAGGCGCTGCGCCCAGTCCTGCGCCGCAGGCAAGCCGAGAAGCGTCGCAAAGGTGGCCTTGGCTTGCCGCGCATCTTTCCCCGCCGTCTTGCCCAGCGTGGTCGAATCGGCGCTGGCATCGAGCACGTCGTCAACCACCTGGAAGGCCAGGCCGATGGCATCGGCATAGCGGCCCATGATCTCGGCGTCCCGCATCTCGTCGCTCGGATCGACTCTGCCGGGTTGACGGCAGGCCAGGCCCATCAGCAAACTTGCCTTGAGCAAGGCTCCAGTCTTGCGCCGGTGCATGTCGCTGAGGACATCGACCTCCAGCGCACGACCGGTGGCCGCGAGGTCCAGGGCCTGGCCGCCCGCCATGCCTGCGGCGCCGGAGGCGCCTGCGAGCAAGCCGCACAAACGCGCCTGCGTCTGCGCAGGAATGTCGGGATTCGCAGTGAGCACCTCGAAGGCGCGCGTCTGCAAGGCGTCTCCCGCCAACAAAGCCATGGCCTCGCCGAATTTCACGTGCACCGTGGGCTGGCCGCGGCGCAAAACGTCGTTATCCATGCAGGGCAGATCGTCGTGCACCAGGGAATACGCATGCATCAGTTCGACCGCGCAGGCCGCTGCATCCATGGCTGCTGGGTCCGCGTCGAAACACTCGCCAGCAGCCCACAGAAGAAGTGGGCGGATGCGTTTGCCACCCTGTGCAGCGGCATAGTGCATGGCCTCGGCCAGCACCGTGCTGGCGGCCGGCTGCAAAGGGAGGTGCTGCCCGATCAGTGCCTGGATACGCGCGGTGCGGGCGGCGGCCCAGGCATCGAAGTCGCGTTCGGCGCCGGCCGGCGACAGATGCGCCGCGCGGCGATGCTGCGGCACGACGGCTCGGCGGCGCGACGATGCACCGTCCGCCGGCATCCCGTCAGTTGCCTGTTTGGCGGTCGCTTGCATAGGGCTTGAGTTCGGTGCCGTCCAGGATCTGGATTTGCTGTTCCACCGCCTGCAATTTCTCGCGGCAATAGCGCAGCAGCGCCGCACCGCGCTGGTAGGACTTGAGCGTGTCGTCCAGGCTCATCTGCCCGGACTCGAGTTGCTGGACCAGTTGTTCCAGCTCTGCGGTGGCCTGCTCGTAACTGGCGGGCTGGGTATCGGCCGGGGTTTGCTTGCGCGTGCTTGCGTTCATGGGGGGCGGCGATGTCGCCGGGGCCTTGCCGGGATGACGAGGCCGGTGAAATGGGATTGAACCCTTGATTTTATCGGCAGAGCCGGGGAAGATACCCCCCGTCCCCAGTATCCCCGGCGCGCCAAGGTCGGTCTAGAATCCGCCTGCGTTTATTTGTTTGATTTTTCAGGAGATTTCAAGCCCATCATGTCGGATTTGAGTGTGCATCTGGCCCCGAGCAAAACCCAACTGCCGGTAACGGCATATTTTGACGCCGAGCTGTATGCGAAGGAGAAACAACTCATCTTCGATGAAGGGCCGCGCTACCTCGGGCACGCGCTTGCCGTCGCCAACCCGGGGGACTTCTACGCCTTGCCGCAAGAAGGTGAAGGCCGTGCCCTGGTGCGCAATGCGGCTGGCATCGACCTCATCTCCAACGTCTGCCGGCATCGGCAGGCTGTGATGCTCAAGGGCCGCGGCAAAACCGGGAACAACATCGTCTGCCCTCTGCACCGCTGGACCTACCGGCTCGACGGCGCGTTGATCGGAGCCCCATATTTCGATGACGACCCCTGCCTGAACCTGCAGCGCTATGCGCAGCCCCAGAATTGGAACGGCCTGCTGTTCGAGCGCAACGGCTTCGACGTCGCCGAAGCGCTGCGGGGACTGGAGAACGAAACCGCGTTCGATTTCAGCGGCTTCGTGCTCGACCACGTGGAGCAGCATGTCTGCGACTACAACTGGAAGACCTTCATCGAGGTGTATCTGGAGGACTACCACGTCGGACCCTTCCACCCCGGGCTCGGCCAGTTCGTCAGCTGCGACGATCTCGCATGGCAGTTCGGCAATGCGTTCAGCGTGCAAACTGTCGGCATCAACAACGCCCTGCGCAAGGCCGGCAGCAAGGTCTATGCGAAATGGCACGAGGCCGTGCTCAACTTCCGCCAGGGCGTCCTGCCCGAACACGGCGCCATCTGGCTCACGCTCTACCCGAACGTGATGGTGGAGTGGTACCCGCACGTGCTCGTGGTGTCGGCGCTGTATCCGCAAGGACCGCAAAAAACCCTCAACGTGGTGGAGTTCTACTACCCCGAGGAAATCGCCGCCTTCGAACGCGACTTCATCGAGGCCGAGCGTGCCGCCTACATGGAGACTTGCATCGAGGACGATGACATCGCCTTGCGCATGGACGCCGGCCGCCGCGCCCTCATGGAACGCGGCGACGACCAGGCCGGCCCTTACCAGTCCCCGATGGAAGATGGCATGCTCCACTTCCACGAGTGGTACCGGCGCAAGCTGAACATGCCTGCGGACTGAAGCGGGCCAAGGCAGCACAAAATCCAGGGGCCGGGGGCATAATCGATGCGCCCGGCCCCTGTTTCCTTCTTCCCTCGCCATGCCGAACTCGCCTGACACCACCCTCATGTCCGCCGAACAGCTGCAACGCAGTCTGCCCGGCGTCTTCGTGGCCGACTGCAGTCACGAACTCACCGATCCGTCCGCCGGACTGCGCGACTACGCGGTCGGCCATATACCGGGTGCGGCCCATCTGCATCTGGACACGCATCTCTCCTCCGCGCCGAACGGGCGCAATGGCCGGCACCCGCTGCCGGACCCCGCCGATCTGGTCGCACAGCTGGCGGCCATGGGCCTGCGCCAGGGGCAGCAGGTCGTCGCCTACGACCGCAGCCAGGGCACCTACGCGGCGCGCCTGTGGTGGCTGCTGCGCTGGCTGGGCCATGCGCCGGTCGCAGTGCTCGACGGCGGTTGGCAGGCCTGGCTGGAAGCAGAGGGTGCGAGTCAGACCGAACCCCCAGCCGCGCGCCCGCGCGGCGACTTCGCCGCCAGCCCCAGCCTGGTGCGCTTTGTCCAGGTGGACGACGTGCTCGGCAATCTGCAGCACCGCCAGCGCCTCGTGATCGACGCCCGCTCGCCGCAGCGCTTTCGTGGCGAAGGTGAAACGCTGGATCCGAGAGCCGGCCATATTCCGGGCGCCGTGTGCCGCTTCTACCGCGACAACCTGAGGGAGGACGGCCGCTTCAAATCCGCCGACGAACTGCGTGCGGAATGGCTGGCCCTTCTCGGCAAGCGCAAACCGCAGGAGGTGGTGAACCAGTGCGGTTCGGGGGTCTCGGCCTGTCACAACATCCTGGCGCTGGAACATGCAGGATTGGACGGTTCGCTGCTTTATCCCGGGTCGTGGAGCGAATGGTGCGCGGACCCCGCGCGTCCGATGGTTTGCGAAGCGTCGTCGTAGTTTTCGGCACGGGGCGCCTGGCCTGCCGGGCCCCGATGCAGGATGCCGGCCCCGAAAGGCGGGAATGTTTGCACCAGATCAAACCGCGCGGCGACCGCGCGCTGCAATATATCGGCATGTTTTGATCTTTGACCGAACGAGGAGGCTGCCATGTACAACAAGATTCTGGTTCCGACGGATGGCTCTGCAACTGCCGCCAAGGCCATTGCCCCTGCCGTGCAATTGGCCAAACAATGCGGTGCCGCCCTTGTCGGCGTCACAGTGACCGACCCCTACCCCTATTCGGGCCTGGCCGAGTCCGTCCCCATCACGGCAGACGAATACCGCGTGAGCGTGACCAAGGCGGCCGAGGCTGCGCTGACGCCCCTGGTCGATGCCTGCAAGGCGGCTGGGCTGGCCTGCGACTGCGTGGTATCCGAAAACATCCACCCCTGGAAAGCCATGCTGGAGGTCGCCAAGGAAAAATCCTGCGATCTGGTGGTGATGGCCTCGCATGGCCGGCGCGGCATGCAGTCGCTGCTGCTCGGCAGCGAAACCCAGAAGCTGCTGACCCATTCCCATCTGCCGGTTCTGGTGGTGCGCTGACACCCGGAATCCGGAGCATGAGACCGCACCTAAGAGCCGCCCGCAAGGCTTCCCGACCAACCCCCTGGAGACCACCATGTTCAAGCATGTCCTCATCGCCACAGACGGTTCCGAGCTTTCCGATCGCGCCCTGCCCATCGCCCTGGAGCAGGCCAAGCTGAATGGCGCGCGCGTGACCGCGGCCTCCGTGATCGACCTGTATCCCTACATCGGAGCCATCGAGGTCATGCCCACCGGCATCGAGGGTTGGCAGGAAGCCATTCGCGCCCAGGCCGACGCCGCCGTGCAGAAGGTGGCCGACGCAGCCAAGTCGGCGGGCATCCCCTGCAATACGGCCGTACAGGAAGACACCCTCGCCTGGCGCGGCTTGCTGGCGGTGGCCGAGCGCGAACATTGCGACCTCATCGTCATGTCCTCGCATGGCCGCGGCGGCCTGACGTCGGCCCTGCTCGGCAGCCAGACGGCGCGTGTGCTGTCGCACACCAAGGTCCCGGTTCTGGTGGTGCGCTGAAACCGAGACCGGGCTTCTCCTGCGCTCGGCGCACGCCGTCACACGAGGTTCGTTCAACCCTCCCCGGGCGGCGCGCCCAGTAAGCCGGGAAGTCCGGCACAGGTGCCGTCCTGCGGCGGGAACTCAGCTTCAAGTGCCACCACCTCATGTTTGTGCAGCCAGGCCAGCGCCCGCGTCCAGCCGTCCTGCGCGGCCTCGGCGTTGTAACTCGGACGGTAATCGGCATGGAAGCCATGCCCGGCCTCGGGATACACCACGATGTCCGAGGCTCTGGCCGCCGCGTCGCCTGCGGCCAGGGCGCTGCGCATCTGCGCGATGGATTCGAGCGTGATGCCGGGGTCCTTGCCACCGTAGAGTCCGAGCACGGGGGCCTTGAGATCCTTGGCCACGTCGATTGGGTTGCGCGGCGTCAGCGGACCCGTATTGCCCACCAGCCTGCCGTACCACGCCACGCCGGCCTGCACCGGGGCATGCGCGCAGTACAGCCAGACGATGCGCCCGCCCCAGCAAAAGCCCGTGACGCCGACATGCCCTGCCCTGCCGCCATTCGTCTGCGCCCAGGCGCGGCAGGCATCCAGGTCCTGCATCACCTGCGCGTCGGGCACCTTGGCGATGATCTGGCGCATGACCTCGGCGATGCTGCCGTACGCCATGGGGTCGCCCTGCCGCACGAACAAGTCGGGGGCCAGGGCCAGGTAGCCCTGGTGCGCGAAACGGCGCGCCACGTCGGCGATGTACGCGTGCACCCCGAAGATCTCCGAAACCACGAGAACCACCGGCAAATCGGACCCGCCCTTGGGCTGCGCGCGGTACACCGGGATCTTCTGCCCGACCGAATCGACCTGCACCTCCCCCACCAGCAATCCTTCGCTGCTTGTCTCGATGGCCGTTTGCGCCATGACAGGCCCAGCGGCGGCGGCAAACCCCGCACCCAGCGCTGTACGCACGAAGTCGCGCCTCGAAAAACGCGGGTCCGGACCGCTGCGCGTCAGGCTATTCCATTCGCTCTGCAAATCGGCGTTCCACATGCTCGTCTCCCGGCCTGGATGGCATCACAGTGTCACCAAATGTTGCCGTGCATGTCAAGCGCCTGGTCTGGTACCGGCCGCACTCAATGCGCCAGTTCCCAGTTCGCGCCCAGCCCCAATTCGGCCACCAGTGGCACCTTCAGGCTGGCGACGCTCGCCATGAGGCGCGGAATATGCTCGCGCACCCAGGAGACCTCGTCCTGTGGGACTTCCAACACGAGTTCGTCGTGCACCTGCATCACCACGCGGGCACCGAGGCGCTTGTGCGCCAGTTCCCTGTCGACGGCAATCATCGCCATCTTGATGAGATCGGCCGCCGTGCCCTGCATCGGCGCGTTGATCGCAGCGCGCTCGGCACCGGCGCGACGCGGCCCGTTGGGCGAGTTGACCTCCGGCAGCCAGAGCCTGCGCCCGAACACGGTTTCCACATAGCCCTGGGCCTTGGCCTGAGCGCGGGTGCGCTCCATGTATTGCGCCACGCCAGGGTAGCGTGCGAAGTAGCGGTCGATGTAGAGCTGCGCCGCGCTGCGCTCGAGCCCCAGGTTGCGGGCCAGGCCGAAGGCGCTCATGCCGTAGATCAGGCCGAAGTTGATGACCTTGGCCATGCGGCGCTGGTCGGCATTCACCTCCAGCGGCGTGACACCGAAAATCTCCGCCGCGGTGGCGCGGTGGATGTCCTCCCCCTGCGCGAAGGCCTTCAAAAGGCCGGGGTCCTGCGACAGATGGGCCATGATGCGCAGCTCGATCTGCGAATAATCGGCCGAGGCGATGACGCAGCCTTCGGGTGCGATGAAGGCCTCGCGGATGCGCCGTCCTTCCGGCGTGCGTACCGGGATGTTCTGCAGATTGGGGTCGTTGGACGCCAGCCGCCCCGTCACGGCGACGGCCTGCGCGTAGTTGGTATGCACCCGGCCGGTGGCTGGATTGATCATCAGCGGCAGCTTTTCGGTGTAGGTGCTCTTGAGCTTGGACAGGCCGCGGTGTTCCAGGATGACGCGCGGCAGCGGGTAGTCCTCAGCCAGCTTCTCCAGCACCTCCTCGTCGGTCGAGGGCGCCCCTCCGGCCGTTTTTTTCTGCACCGGCAATTGCAGCCTGTCGAACAGGATTTCGCCGATCTGCTTGGGGCTGCCGAGGTTGAAGGGCCCGCCAGCCAGCTCGTAAGCCCGCGCCTCGAGTTCGCCGATCTGCTTGCCCAGTTCAGCGCTTTGCCGGCGCAGCGCATCGCCATCGACCAGCACCCCGGTCCGCTCCATGCGCTGCAACACCTCGCTGACCTGCATTTCCAGCGCGTAGATGCGGCCGAGACCCTGGTCGGCCTGAATGCCCGGCCACAGCGTGCGATGCACTTGCAGGCACAGATCGGCATCCTCCCCGCTATAACGGGTGGCCACGTCCAGCGCCACCTGATCGAAGGTGATGGCCTTGGCGCCCTTGCCACACACCTGCTCGTAGCTCAGCGTGTCGTCGCGGCCGAGGTGGCGCGACACCAGGCTGTCGAGGCTGTGCGGCTTGTGGGCTTCCAGCACATAGCTTTGCAGCAGGGTGTCGTGCGCATACCCGCGCACGACGATGCCGCAATTGGCCAGCACATGCCGGTCGTACTTGCTGTTCTGACCCAGCTTGGGCTTGTCCGCGCGCTCCAGCCAGGGCCTGAGCCGCTCCAGCACCGCGTCGCGCGGCAGCTGATCCGGAACCCCGGGGTAACGGTGGGCCAGGGGAATGTAGGCGGCCTTGCCGGGTTCCACGCACAGCGAAACACCCACCAGGCGCGCGCGCATGGGGTCGAGGGAGTCGGTCTCGGTGTCGAGCGCGGTGAGTTCGGCGGCATCGATGCGCGTCAGCCAGGCCTCCAACTGTGCCCAGGTCAGCACGGTTTCATAGCTCCCCGCCGTCGGGGCGGTGCGAGGAGGCGGAGGGTCGGAACCGGCCGGCGGTTCGGCGCCCTGCTCCGTCGCCCCGGCCGGCAAGAGAGAAGCCTGCGCCGCGGGTTGCCCGGCCTGCAGCTCGTGCAGGAATTTCTTCAGGCCGTAGCGGGCGAAAAAGGGCGCGAGCCTGGCGGCATCTTCCGCGGCCGGGGTCAGGTCGGCGTCGAAGTCGCGGGCATAGCCGTCCAGGTCGCAATCGGTGGCGATGGTCACCAGCGTGCGCGCGGTGGGCAGCCAGTCCAATGCGTCGCGCAGGTTCTGGCCCACGGCACCTGAGATGTCGGCCGCGTGCGCGACCACACCCTCCAGCGAACCATATGCGGTCAGCCATTTCACCGCGGTTTTGGGCCCGACCTTGCTCACGCCGGGCACGTTATCGACGGCGTCCCCGACCAGCGTGAGGTAGTCGACGATGCGTGCCGGCGGCACGCCGAACTTGGCCAGCACGCCGGCCTCGTCCTGCACCTCGTTGCTCATCGTGTTGACCAGGGTGATGTGGTCGTTCACCAGTTGCGCCAGATCCTTGTCGCCGGTGGAGACCAGGGTGCGGATGCCTCTGGCGTGCGCACGCACGGCCAGGGTGCCGATCACATCGTCGGCCTCGACTCCCGGCACTTCCAGCAGCGGCCAGCCCATCAGGCGCACGGCTTCGTGAATCGGCTCGATCTGCTGCACCAGTTCCGGCGGCATCGGCGCGCGCTGCGCCTTGTAGTCGGCATACAGCGCGTCGCGGAAGGTAGGGCCCTTGGCGTCGAATACGCAGGCGCAGTAGCGGTAGCCCTTGGACGGCGGATACTGCTCGCGCAGGCGCCGCAGCATCGCCACCATGCCGTAGAGCGCCCCCGTGGGTTCGCCCTGCGGGCTGCGC
Organism: Pseudomonadota bacterium; assembly: GCA_021783435.1. The sequence goes on from JAJXUC010000030.1 coordinate 9,844, forward strand.
AGATCGGGCATGGCGTGGAAAGCGCGGTAGAGATAGCTGGAGCCGTCCACCAGCAGCAGCGTGGGGGGAAAGTCGGGTTGGTCGGTCATGCGTGGATTATCGGTTGCCACCGCGCCGGTCCGCAGACCCCGTGCCGCGGAGCATGGCCGCGTACGCCCGTTAAAATCGGTGCCATGAAACCCACACAGACTGCCGCACGCACCGCCCTGGCCCTATTGCTCGGGCTGGCTTGCGCCACGGCCTGGGCCGATCTCCCGTCCCCGGCCAGCTCCACGCCGCGCAGCGGTTTGCCCCCCGCAGCGCGCCTGGCGGACGCCCAGCCCAAGCCCACCTTCCCCGAACCCGTGGTGCGCAACCAGGTGACGCAGGATCGTGCGGTGCGCATCCAGGAACAGCAAGTGCGCGGCGCCACCACCAAGATCCACGTGCAGCCCCTGCACGGCGGGGCCAGCTACAACATCGTGCCCCCCGACGCCTCGACCAGCACCGATCCCGCCCATATGCAGGGCCGCATGCAGTGGACCCTCGGCACCTTCCGATGAACCGTCACCACGCGCGCGGACCGAAGTTCGCGCGCGCCTCGTCGTCTGGCGCCCGCTGGCAGGCGCCCCTCCTCTGAATCGCACCCCCATGGCTGTCTTCACCCCACTCGACGCGAGCGAGGTCGTGGCCTTCCTGGCCCGCTTCGACCTGGGCACGCTCTGCGAGCTGCAAGGCATCGCCAGCGGCATCGAGAACACCAATTACTTCGTGACGACGACACGAGGGCGCTTCGTGCTCACCCTGTTCGAGCGCCTGAGCGCCGAGCAGCTGCCGTTCTACCTGCGGCTCATGCACCATCTGGCCGCGCACGCCATTCCGGTCCCCGACCCGATGGCCGATCGCGAGGGTCATATCCTGCACCGGATCAAGGACAAGCCCGCCGCGCTGGTGACCCGTCTTCCCGGACATAGCGTGATGCAGCCGGCGGCAACGCATTGCGCGCAGATCGGCCGCTGCCTGGCCCGCATGCATCTGGCCGCGCGCGACTATCCCCTGCGGCAGCCGAACCTGCGCGGCCTGGCGTGGCAGCAGCAGACCGTCCCGCGCGTGCTGCCCTACATGCGCGCCGATCAGCGCGCGCTGATCGCAAACGAACTGGCGCACCAGACCGCCCTGGCCGCCACAAGCGCCCATGCCGGGCTGCCGCGCGGCGCGGTGCACGCCGACCTGTTCCGCGACAACGCGCTGTTCGAGAACGATCGACTCACCGGCGTGTTCGACTGGTATTTCGCCGGCGTGGACAGCTGGATCTTCGATCTGGCCGTCGCGCTCAACGACTGGTGCGCTGATCCGTCGAGCGGTGCATTGGAATCCGCCCGCACCCGCGCCCTGCTCGACGCCTACCAGCAAGAACGGCCCCTGCAAGCCGATGAACGCGCCCTGCTGCCGGACGCCCTGCGCGCCGCCGCGCTGCGCTTCTGGACCTCGCGCCTGGCCGACTACCACCTGCCGCGCGACGCCCACCTGCTGACCCCGCACGACCCCGCGCATTTCGAGCGCGTGCTGCGCCAGCGGATCGACGCTGAACAGAATCTGTTCGCCCCCGCCTGAACGGCGTCGGCTACGTTCTTCTCTCTTCTTTTGCCGCTCTCCCCCACCGTCCACCCGCCATGCAATTACGCACCGTCCCCGCCCGCGAGGGTCTGAGTTGGGTCAAACAGGGCTTCGTCTGGCTGCTGCGCCAGCCCTGGAGCGTGCTGCTGATGATGGGCAGCTACATCTTCGCGGTCGGCCTGTTCTCCCTGCTGCCGATGGTGGGCGGACTGGTGCCGCTGTTGGCGGTGCAGATCGCCACCGTGGGCTTCATGACAGCATCCAGACACATCGAGCACGGCCGTACCGTCTGGCCCAGCGTGCTGCTGGCCGGGCTGCGCGAGAGCCGGCCGCGCGTGCATGCCCTCCTGGCTCTGGGCGTGCTGTACACCGCGGCCGTGGTGGGCGTGCTCGCCATCGCCGCGCTGGTGGACGGCGGCGCGCTGCTGCGCATGCTGATGTTCGGCGCGGAACCGAGCGACGCGGTGGTGAAAAGCGGCATCCTGCGCGGCGCGGCCCTGTTGGCGACGGTCTGCTATATCCCGGTGTCGATGGCATTCTGGTTTGCCCCGCCCCTGGTGAGCTGGCATGGCATGGGGCCAATGCAGGCGCTGTTCACCAGCTTCGTCATCGTGCTGCGCAATCTGGGCGCTTTCGTGCTCTATTTGATCCAGTGGTTTTTGCTGTTCGCCACCGTGCCGCTGCTGGTTTCCGCACTCGCGCGGGCCATGAGCGCCAGCGTGGAGACGGCCATGTTCCTGAGCCTGCCGGTGGCGCTGCTGATGTTCCTGGCCTTCATCATGTCCTTCTACGCCAGCGCGCGCAGCCTGCTGCCCGAGCGCGAAACGGGAGCCGGCATCCCCACCGACACTTCGGCGGAAGCGAAGCGTTGAGCGGCGATACATCCGGACACCGTATGCTTCGTCCTGTCACCTTGCATTCCGACCGACGAGGCCCACCATGCGACGCTTGCTCCTGGCAACCCTGCTCTTGCTCACCGCCGCCCTCAGCGGCTGCGGCTACAACGCGCTGCAGCGCGAAGACGAACAGGTGAAGGCCTCGTGGGCCGAGGTGCTCAACCAGTACCAGCGCCGCGCCGACCTGGTGCCCAACCTGGTCGCCACGGTCAAGGGCTATGCCAGCCACGAGAAAGACGTCCTGACCGCGGTCACCGAAGCCCGCGCTTCGGTCGGGCAGATCCAGGCCACGCCCGAACTGGTGAACGACCCGGAAGCCTTCGCCAAATTCCAGGCCGCGCAGCAGCAGATGACCGGCGCCCTGTCGCGCCTGCTCGCGGTGTCCGAGAACTATCCGCAGCTCAAAGCCGATGCGTCGTTCCGCGACCTGCAGGCCCAGCTCGAGGGCACCGAGAACCGCATCACCGTGGCACGCATGCGCTACATCGAGGCGGTGCAGGCCTACAACGGCACGGTACGCCAGTTTCCCAGCAATCTGACCGCCATGGCGATGGGCTACAAGACCAAGCCCAGCTTCACGGTGGAGAACGAAAAAGCCATTGCCGCGCCGCCCAGGGTGGACTTCGGCACCGCAGCGCCAGCTCCCAAACCGGCCGCTTCGCGCTGACCTCCACATCCGCCGTCCTCACGAAGCCGATGGAGCGCTCCTCGAGGGCCCCGCGCCAGCACGCCGGGCGCTGGCTCATCGGCCTGCTGCTGGCCTGCTGCGCGTGGCTGCCGGCCTGGGCTCTCGTCGCCGTGCCGGTGCTCACCGCGCCCGTTACCGATCTCACCGGAACCCTGACTGCGGCCCAGGTGCAAGGCCTCGACCAGCAACTGCAAGCCTTCGCCGCACGCAAGGGCAGCCAAGTCGCCGTGCTCATCGTGCCGACCACCAAGCCAGAGGCCATCGAGCAATATTCGATCCGTGTCACCGACGCCTGGAAGCTCGGCCGCAAGGGTGTGGATGACGGCGTGCTGTTGCTCGTGGCCAAGGACGACCGCGCCGTGCGCATCGAGGTGGGCTACGGGCTGGAAGGCGCCATCCCCGACGCGGTAGCCAAGCGCATCGTCTCCGAGATCATCGTTCCGCGCTTTCAGGCCGGAGATTTCGCCGGTGGCATCGATGCCGGCGCGGACCGGATCATGCGCATCATCGACGGCGAATCCCTGCCTCCCGCCCCCGCGCAGAAAACCGCACAAACCCGTGGCCCGCCGCTGGAGCTGGCCCTGTTCATCGTGTTCGGCGCGGTGGTCGTGGGCCAGGCCTTGCGCGCGGCACTGGGCCGCCTGTTGGGCGCGGGCGCATCCGCAGCCGTGGCCGGTCTCGCCGGCTGGCTGCTGATCGGCTCCGGCCTGCTCGCCGGGCTTGCCGCGCTGCTGGCCTTCTTCGCCGTGTTCAGCGGCATGCGCTTCGGCGGACCCGGGGGCTTTGGTGGCGGGGGGTTTGGCGGCGGCAGGGGGGGCGGCGGTTTTTCCGGCGGCGGGGGCGGATTCGGCGGCGGCGGCGCTTCCGGGAAGTGGTGAGCATGGGCCTCCAGCGCCTGTTCCGTCACGCGTTCTATCCCACGGCGCGAGTCCACATGCTGTTTCCGCGCCAGGCGATGCAGGCCATCGCCGACGCCATCCACGCCGCCGAGGGCCGGCATGGCGGGGAAATCCGCGTCGCCATCGAGGGCGCGCTGGACTGGCCCGAACTCTGGCGCGGCGTCACGCCGCGCCAACAGGCCATTGCCTTGTTCTCATCCCTGCGTGTGTGGGACACTGAACGCAACGACGGCGTGCTGATCTACCTGTTGCTCGCCGAGCATGCGGTGGAAATCGTCGCCGACCGCGGCATCGCCGCACGCGTCGCCCTCCAATCATGGCAGGAGGTGTGCCACGGCATGGAGCAGCACCTGCGCCAGTCGCGCCACCTTGACGCCATCCTGCAAGGCGTGGACGGCGTGAGCAAGTTGCTCGCCGAACATGCCCCCGCATTGGACGGCGAGCCGCGCAACGAACTCAGCAACTGGCCCGTCGTCGTCAAAGGCTGAGCCGCTCGGCTCAGCCCGCATGCGCGGGCTTGGGCACGGCGAAGGGCCCACCGGCATGCTTGTCGGTCGCCAACGAGCCGCTCAATTCACCGGCGTGAGCTTGGCGATGTTGAGCGCCAGCCACTTGGGGCCATGACGATGGAAGCGCACCTGGGCGCGCGCGTCGCTGCCCGCGCCTTCGAGCGTGAGGATGACGCCCTCGCCGAACTTGGTGTGGAACACCGACTGGCCGACGCGCAAGCCATGCGACGGGGCCGAAACCGGCGCGGCAGGCGTGAAGGGCACCGCGGGCGTGGCGGCGGGTGCGTCGTCCCAGGCCGCACGCAGGGTCGGCCGGTAAGCACCGCCGAAGCCGCCCGCGCCTGTCTTGGGCGACAGCCACTTCAGCGTGTCCTCGGGCAACTCGTCGAAAAACCGGCTGCGCAGGTTGTAGCGCGTCTGCCCGTGCAGGATGCGGCTTTGCGCATGGCTCAGGTACAGGCGCTTGCGCGCGCGCGTGATGGCCACATACATCAGCCGCCGCTCTTCCTCCACGCCGTCGGCCTCGTTCATCGCGTTTTCGTGCGGGAACAAGCCCTCCTCCAGCCCGGTGATGAACACGGCATCGAACTCCAGGCCCTTGGCGGCATGCACCGTCATCATCTGCACCGCGTCCTGCCCAGCCTGCGCCTGGTTGTCGCCAGCCTCCAAGGCTGCATGCGTGAGAAAGGCCGTCAGCGGCGACAGCGTTTCGCCGGTGGCCGGGTCGATGGCCTGCAGGTTCTGCAGTGCCTGCCCGGACAGCGCTTGCTCGCGCAGGGCCTCGGCGTCCAGGCCGAAACCTTCCTGCGTGACGAAGGCGGTGGCGGCGTTGATCAGTTCCTCCAGATTCTCCACGCGGTCCTGCCCGTCACGCTCGGCGCGGTAGTGTTCCAAGAGGCCCGAAATGTCGAGCGCATGCCGCACCAGGTCCGGCAGCGACATCGCCGCACAATCGACGCGGGCACGGGCCAGCATGTCCACGAAAGCCTGCAGGCTGGCGGCGCCTCGGCCGCCGAGCGCGGAGATCGCGTCAGTCAACGGAACTTGGCGCAGGCGCGCTGCGTCCTGCAACTGCTCCAGGGTGCGCGCGCCGATGCCGCGCGGCGGAAAGTTCACCACGCGCAGAAAGGCCGTGTCGTCGTGGGGATTGTCGAGCAGGCGCAGATAGGCCAGCGCGTGCTTGATTTCGGCGCGCTCGAAAAAACGCAGACCGCCGTACACGCGGTAAGGAATGGCGGCGTTGAACAACGCGCCCTCAATCACCCGCGACTGCGCGTTGGAGCGGTACAGCAGCGCGATCTGGCCGCGCGTGTAGCCGTCCCGCAGCAGCAGGCGGATCTCCTCCACCAGCCACAGCGCCTCCTGCTGGTCGGTCGGTTGCTCGATGACCCGCACCGGCTCGCCGGCGCCAGCCTCGGTGCGCAGGTTCTTGCCCAGGCGCCGCGCATTGTGGGCGATGAGGGCGTTGGCGGTCTCCAGGATGTTGGCGTGCGAGCGGTAGTTGTGCTCCAGCTTGATGAGATGGTGCACATGGAACTCGCGCTGGTAGTCGTCCATATTGCCGACGTTGGCGCCGCGGAAGGCGTAGATGCTCTGGTCGTCGTCCCCCACCGCGAGCACGGCCGAAGGCTGCGCCTCGTTCGGCCCGGCCAGCAGCTTGAGCCACTGGTACTGCAGGCGGTTGGTGTCCTGGAACTCGTCGATCAGGATGTGGCGAAAGCGCGCGCGGTAATGCTGGCGGATCTCGGCATGGTCGCGCAGCACCTCGTAGGTGCGCAGCAGCAGTTCGGCGAAGTCGGCCACGCCCTCGCGCTGGCACTGCGCCTCGTAGGCGGCGTAGATCTCGGCCATCAGCCGGCTCTGGGCGTCGCGCACCTCGCAGTCCTTCGCGCGCATGCCCTGCTCCTTGCAGCCGTTGATGAACCATTGCACCTGCTTCGGCGGCGCGCGCTGCTCGTCCACGTTGAGGGTCTTGAGCAGGCGCTTGACGGCGGAAAGCTGGTCCTGCGTGTCCAGGATCTGGAAGGTCTGCGGCAAGGCTGCCACCTTCCAGTGCGCGCGCAGAAAACGGTTGCACAGGCCGTGGAAGGTGCCCACCCACATGCCACGCACCGGCATGGGCAGCATGGCCGACAGCCGGGTGAGCATCTCCTTGGCCGCCTTGTTGGTGAAGGTCACGGCCAGGATTCCGGCTGGCGAGGCCTGGCCGGTGCCGATCAGCCAGGCGATGCGGGTGGTGAGCACCCGGGTCTTGCCGCTGCCGGCGCCGGCCAGGATGAGGGCGTTTTCGGCGGGCAGCGTGACGGCGGCGAGCTGTTCGGGATTGAGATGAGCCAGCAGATCGGACATGGGTGCATTCTAGGAGTGCGCGCCACGGCGCCGGAGCGTCCAGCCGCTGCGCGCCAGAGGTGCCCGGGGCCTACAATCGGGCACCGGGCCGCGGATTTCGCGCCCGGTTTTTTGTTGGCACAAGGGGTCTCTGGCGAGACTTGCGCGGGAGCGTGTTGTGGAGATTTTCGACTACGAGAACATTCTGCTGCTGCCCAGGCGCTGCCGGGTGGACAGCCGTGCCGCGTGCGACCCCTCGACCACCTTCGGCGGGCGCAAATTCCGCCTGCCCATCGTGCCCGCCAATATGAAGACCGTGATCGACGCGCACATCGCGCGCTGGCTGGCCGAACACGGTTATTTCTACATCCTGCACCGCTTCGACGTCGACGCCGTGGCCTTCGCCCGCCAGATGCGCGACGCCGGGCTGTTCGTGTCGATTTCCATCGGCGTGCGGGCCGATGACGCAGCCGTGATCGGCCAGCTCGCCGCCGAGGGCGTGGGCGCCGACTACATCACCATCGACATCGCCCACGGCCATGCCGAGAGCGTGCGGCGCATGATCGACCACATCAAGCACAAGCTGCCCGAGACTTTCGTCATCGCCGGCAATATCGGCACGCCCGAAGCCGTCATCGACCTCGAATCCTGGGGCGCCGACGCCACCAAGCTCGGCATCGGTCCGGGCAAGGTGTGCATCACCCGCATGAAAACCGGCTTCGGCACCGGCGGCTGGCAGCTCTCGGCGTTGAAGTGGTGCGCCCGCGTGGCGACCAAGCCCATCATCGCCGACGGCGGCATCCGCGAGCACGGCGACATCGCCAAGAGCATCCGCTTCGGCGCCGCGATGGTGATGATCGGCTCCATGCTGGCCGGCCACGAGGAATCCCCCGGCAAGACCGTGGAGGTCGACGGCGCGCTGTACAAGGAGTACTACGGCAGCGCCTCCGAGTTCAACAAGGGGCTGCGCCGCAACGTCGAGGGCAAGCGCATTCTCGAACCCGTCAAGGGCCGGCTGGCCGACACCCTCAAGGAAATGGAGGAAGACCTGCAAAGCTCCATCTCCTACGCTGGCGGCACCGTGCTGGCCGACATCCGCAAGGTCAACTACGTCATCCTCGGCCAGAACAACGCCGGCGAACATCTGCTGATGTGACCCGCACGCACGACGAACACCCCGCATTCCCCACACCCAAGCCTTCATGACCGAACTCGCCAAATCCTTCGAACCCGCCGACATCGAATCCCGCTGGAGCGCCGCCTGGGCGCAGCGTGGCTGGTTCGAACCCACGCTCGACCCCGCGCGCCCTTCGTTCTGCATCCAGCTTCCGCCCCCCAACGTCACCGGCACCCTGCACATGGGCCACGCCTTCAACCAGACGGTGATGGATGCGCTGACCCGCTACCACCGCATGCTCGGCGACAACACGCTGTGGGTGCCGGGCACGGACCATGCCGGCATCGCCACGCAGATCGTGGTCGAGCGCCAGTTGCAGGCCCAGGGCGTCAGCCGGCACGACCTGGGGCGCGAGGCTTTCACGGCCAAGGTCTGGGCATGGAAACAGCAGTCCGGCAACACCATCACCGGCCAGATGCGCCGCATGGGCGCTTCGGTGAGCTGGAAGCACGCGTACTTCACCATGGACGACAAGCTGTCCGAGGTGGTGGTGGAGACCTTCGTGCGCCTGTACGAGCAAGGCCTGATCTACCGCGGCAAACGCCTGGTGAACTGGGACCCGGTGCTCAAGAGCGCCGTGAGCGACCTGGAGGTGGAAAGCGAGGAGGAGGACGGCTTGCTCTGGCACATCCGCTACCCGCTGGCCGACGGCTCGGGCAGCGTGGTGGTGGCCACCACCCGGCCCGAGACCATGCTGGGCGATACCGCGGTGATGGTCCATCCGGACGACGCGCGCTACCGGCACCTGATCGGCAAGCAGGTGAAGCTGCCCATCACCGGCCGCCTGGTGCCGGTCATTGCCGACGCCTACGTGGACAAGGACTTCGGCACCGGCGTGGTGAAGGTGACGCCGGGACACGACTTCAACGACTACGCGGTGGGACAGCGGCATGGGCTGCCGGTGCTGTGCGTGCTGACGCTCGATGCCAAAATCAGCGACCAGGCCCCAATGCCGTACCAGGGCCTCGACCGCTTCGAAGCCCGCAAGGCCATCGTCGCCCAGCTCGAAGCCGAGGGCCTTCTGGTCGAGACGAAGAAGCACAGGCTGATGGTGCCGCGCTGCGCGCGCACCGGGCAGATCGTCGAGCCCATGCTCACCGATCAGTGGTTCGTCGCCACCACCAAGCCAGGGCCTGACGGCAAGAGCATGGCGCAAAAGGCCGTCGACGCGGTGGCCACGGGCGACGTGAAGTTCGTGCCCGAGAACTGGGTGAACACCTACAAGCAGTGGATGAACAACATCCAGGACTGGTGCATCTCGCGCCAGCTCTGGTGGGGGCACCAGATCCCGGCCTGGTACGGCACCGGAGGCGAAATTTTCGTCGCCCGCAACGAGGCCGAAGCGCGTGCCAAGGCGCAGGCCGCCGGCTACACCGGGGCGTTGCAGCGCGAGGAGGACGTGCTCGACACCTGGTACTCCTCGGCCCTGGTACCGTTCTCCACCATGGGCTGGCCCGAGCACACCATCGAGCAGGACCTGTTCCTGCCGTCGAGCGTGCTGGTCACCGGCTACGAGATCATCTTCTTCTGGGTGGCGCGCATGATCATGATGACCACCCATTTCACCGGCAAGGTACCGTTCCGCAACGTCTACATCCACGGCATGGTGCTGGACGCGCACGGCAAGAAGATGAGCAAGTCCGAGGGCAATGTGATCGACCCGGTCGACCTGATCGACGGCGTGGACCTTGCCGGACTGGTGCACAAGTCCACCGTCGGCCTGCGCAAGCCCGAAACCGCGCCCAAGGTTGCCGCCCGGGTGAAAAAGGAATTCCCGGCAGGCATTCCAGCCTACGGCGCCGACGCGCTGCGCTTCACCATGGCGTCGTACGCCTCGCTGGGGCGCAACATCAACTTCGACACCAAGCGCTGCGAGGGCTATCGCAACTTCTGCAACAAGCTGTGGAACGCCACCCGCTTCGTGCTGATGCAGGTCGACGGCCTGTCGGACTTCGACCGCGGCATGGGCCAATGCAACGACTCCTGCGGTCCGGATGGGTATATGCACTTTTCAGCTGCGGACCGCTGGATCGCCTCGCAGCTGCAGCGCACCGAGCAGGAGGTGGCGCAGGGCTTCGCCGACTACCGCCTGGACTTCGTCGCCCAGGCCATCTACCAGTTCGTGTGGGACGAGTACTGCGATTGGTACCTGGAAATCGCCAAGGTGCAGACCGCCACCGGCACGCCCGCACAGCAGCGCGCCGCGCGGCGCACCCTGATCCGCGTGCTGGAGACGGTGCTGCGCCTGGCCCATCCCATCATGCCCTTCATCACCGAGGAATTGTGGCAGAAGGTCGCGCCGCTGGCGGGCCGCACGGGCGACTCGATCTGCGTCGCGCCCTACCCGCAGGCCCAGCCCGAGAAAATCGACCCCGAGGCCGACGCTGAAATCGCGGCGTTCAAGCACCTCGTCGACGCCTGCCGCAATCTGCGCGGCGAGCTCGGCGTGTCGCCGGCGCAGAAGCTGCCGCTGCTGGCCTGCGGCGACACGGCGCGCATCGAGCGCCACCGCCCCGCCCTGCAGGCGCTGGCCAAGTTGGCCGACGTCCGGCTGTTCGCCGACGAAGCCGCGTGGATGCAAGCAGTGCAAGCCTCTCCAAGCACCGTGGTCGGCGACACCCGCCTGGCCCTGTTCATCGAAGTCGACGCCGCCGCCGAGCGCGAACGCCTGGGCAAGGAGGCGCTGCGCCTCGAAGCCGAGATCGCCAAGGCCGAAGGCAAGCTCGGCAACGCCAGTTTCGTCGAGCGTGCACCGGCCGCCGTGGTGGCCCAGGAACGCGAGCGGCTGGACGCATTCCGCGCCACGCTGGCCAAGGTGCGCGAGCAGATCGACCGCCTTCCGCTGCCCGCCTGAGGGCAGCACACCAAGCAGGCCATGGGGGTGGTCTGCGTTCCGGGGATGGCGCCGTCATGGACGGTCGCTATCCTGTGTTTCAACAAACCTGCGGAGAATTCAAGCCCATGCCCCAAGCCATTACCAAAGCCGTCTTTCCCGTCGCCGGTCTCGGCACGCGCTTTCTGCCCGCCACCAAGGCCACGCCGAAGGAGATGATGCCGGTGGTCGACAAACCGCTGATCCAGTACGCCGTGGAGGAAGCCTATGCCGCGGGCATCACCGAAATGATCTTCGTCACCGGACGCCACAAGCGCGCCATCGAGGACCACTTCGACACTGCCTACGAGCTGGAACATGAACTCGAGGCCGCAGGCAAGGCCGCGCTGCTGGACGTGGTGCGCAGCGTCAAGCCAGCCGACGTGCAATGCGTGTTCGTGCGCCAGCCCGTGGCCAACGGCCTCGGCGCAGCGGTGCTGTGCGCGGAGCGGCTGGTCGGCAACGAACCCTTCGCCGTGCTGCTCGCGGACGACTTGCTGGTGGGGACGCCGCCCGTGCTGGCGCAGATGGTCGAGATCCATGACCGCCACGGGCGCAGCGTCATTGCCACCGAGGACGTGCCGCGCGAACACACCCGCCGCTACGGCATCGTCAGCGGGCAGGAAATCACGCCGGGCCTGACCTCGCTGTCGGGCATCATCGAAAAACCCGCACCGGAAAACGCGCCGACCACCCAGGCGGTGGTCGGCCGCTACATCCTCAGCTCCCGCGTGTTCCACCACCTCAACAACGCCAAGCCGGGCGCCGGGGGAGAAATCCAGCTCACCGACGGCATCGCCGCGCTGCTGGCCGAGGAAGCGGTGTACGCCTACCGGTACAAAGGCCGCCGCTTCGACTGCGGCAGCAAGGCCGGCTATCTCGAAGCCACGGTGCAACTCGGGCTCGAACACCCGGAAACCGGGCCGGCCTTCGCCGAGTACCTCAAGAACCTGAAGCTGGCGTAAGGCGGGGACAGCCCGCGCCCGGTGTTCTGAAACACCGGGTCTCAGCGCCGACGCAGCACGTGGGCAAAGCCCGCGTCGGCCTCTTTCTGCTCGACCAGTTCGTTGCCGGTCTGCCGCGCGAAGGCCTGGAAGTCCCGCACCGAGCCGGGGTCGGTCGCCAGCACGCGCAGCAACTGCCCACTTTGCATGCCCGCCAAGGCCTTCTTGGCCTTGAGGATGGGCAACGGGCAGTTCAAGCCGCGCGCGTCCACTTCCACATCAGCCTTCTCCGCCGCTGCGTTCATGTCCACGGTCGTCCCCTTGTGTTGTCGTCGTCATGTTCAATATCGCGATTCTAAAAGTTCAATGGCCGCGCGAATGTGTCGGACCGACAATAGCCAACCTTTCTGGTGGGGCTGGCCGCCGCCATCGGCGCCGGCATCAGCAGGCGTTCGCCGAGGCGTTGCCCGATGACGGGGCGCTGACCGGCCGTGGCAGCCCGGTGCTGCGGGGCGGCGTCACCAGCCTGTGACAACCCTGGGCGGCCTCGGGCACACACTGCCCTATCTGATCCCGCAATTCCACATCGCCACAGCCATCGCCGTCGCGATCGTGATCGTGATCGCCAAACTCGGTCTCATCGCCTGGGTGCGCAAGCGCTACATGGACACGTCCTTCGGTCTGGCGGTGCTGCAGGTGATCGTGGGTGGCGCGCTCGTCTTCACCGTTGGCGTTCTCATCGGCAACGCCTAGCGTCCACGCGCCCAAGGTTGCCGGGAGCATGCCATCGCCCCCGGACAAATACGCCCATCTTGCCGGCCGATGAAGGGCCGACATCGTCGCCGCTCATGGAATCAGATGGTCGCCGCGAATGGTGTCGACATCCAGGCCGAACATCTTGAAATTGCTGCGCACCGTGTGCTTTTCTTCCAGCACCTTGGAGTTGTAGTAGCCCATCTCACTACGCGGCAGCAAATGGTCCTGCAGGTTGAAGTTCGGCCTGGGCTGCGCGTCGACGTACAGCGTGACGTCCACCGCCTCCTGCTTGGTCAGATTCGCATTGCCGAGCGGCATGTTGGATTCGACCCAGCTGGCCATTTTGTTGAGCTTGCTCATGCCCGCGCCCGTGTTGTAGCTGTCCTGGCCCCAAAGCGGCGGGAAATTCCCGACGCCCTGACCATTCTCGGCGTGGCAGGCCAGGCATTTCTGCTGGTAGACCTTCTGCCCGTTCACGTAGTTCTCGTGCGTCGCCTGCTTGATGAGCGGCATCACGTCCTTGTCCGGCCAGGTGGCGGCGAAGTATGGCGTGACTGGTTTCTTGGCGTTCATCTTCATCGGCAGGCCCTCCGACAACCAGGTGATATAGGTCGCCATGGCGATCGAGGCTTCGGTGTCGATGATCGGACGCTTGCCGTTCATGCTGCGCATGAAGCAGTTGTTGATGCGATCTTGCAGCGTCTGCACGGTTTTCTCACGCCCTGAAAACGCGGGAAACGCGGTGGCCGTGCCGATGAAGGTGCCGATGGTCTTGGAGCGACCGCCCTCGAGGTGGCAACTCGTGCACTGGAGCTTGTTGCCGACCAGATCCTTGGTCAGCGGCTGGGTGTTGGTATGCATGACGATGTCCTCGCCGAGCTTGACCATGCGCCCAAGCTCCCCCTCCGGGTATTGCGTCGGCGGGTTCGGAACCTGGGCCGATCCCGCCGCCAGAGCCTGGCCTGCCACCGTCAACGCGAACATCGCGACCCACTGTGCTTTCATTTCATTTCCCCATGGTTGTTTCCGCAGATGTCTCCTCCACGGGACCTGAAATTTTTCGTGTGGAACGGCAAAAACCGGACAACGCATGCCTGTTTCGCCGCCCACCTTGGCCCTTGGCACCCTGCGCAACGTGCTGAACTCAGTCTAGGGATGCGCAAGATGTTTCCATTTGCGTCACGTCAACCATTCGCGGTGTTGTGTCCATGGAGTCACAAACACGCTCCCCGCCTTGGGCCCGGAATGGTTGCAGTTTTCTGCGGCAAGGTTCAGCCGTGGCGATGGCGGTGATGCATGTCCGGGAAATGCGCGTGGCTGTGGGTGACCGGGGCATGGGCATGCGGATGGCTGTGCCGCGTGCCAGGCGGCAGCGCGGGTTCGTGGGCGTGGTCATGGTGGCCGTCGTCACGCGGACCGCCGTGGACATGGCTGTGGTCGTGCGTCAGCGTCCTATGCGTATGAAGGTGCGCATGGCGCTCGCTCACGTGCAGCCAGACGCCCAGCGCCATCAGCAGCCCGGCCAGCAGCAGCGGTATCGTCAGCGGTTCGCCCAGCAGCAACACGGCCAGCAGCGCGCCGAAAAACGGCGCCACCGAAAAATAGGCTCCTGTGCGCGCCGTGCCCAGTTGCCGCAGCGCCACGACGAACAACACCAGGCTGACGCCATAGCTGGCAAAGCCCAGCGCAGCCGCCATCGCGGCCACGTCCGGCTGCGGCAGGCGGGCTCCCAGGAACAAGGCCAGCAGAAGATTGGTGGCGCCCGCCGTCAGACCCTTGGTCATGGCAATGAAACCAGCATCGGCCAACGCCACCTTGCGCGTGAGATTGTTGTCCAGACCCCAGCCCAGACAGGCGCCGAGCACGGCGATCACAGGCCAGAGCGCGCTCCAGTGCAGGCGCGCGCCCTCTTGCGGCCAGCTCAGCACCAGGCCGCCCGCCACGATGGCCAGCATGCCCAGCGCGATGCGGCGATCGACGTTCTCGCGAAACACGAACCAGGCCAGCAAGGCGGTGAACACGCCTTCGGCGTTGAGCAGCAGCGAGGCTCCCGTGGCTGGCATGGCAGACAGTCCGAACATCAGCAGCACGGGTGCCGCCACGCCGCCCGCCAGAATGGCACCGGCCAGCCATGGCCATTCGCCCCGCTGCAGACGCGCGCGGGGCGCATCCGGGTGGCGCAGGCGCCGCACGCCGAGCCATGTCGCCAAACCCAGGCCGGAGCCGAGGTAAAGCAGCGCCGCCAGCATCCAGGGGCTGGTTTCGGCCAGCAGCAGCTTGGCCAGCGGGGTGCTGGCACCGAACAGCAGCGCCGCCAGCATGGCGGTGGCGATGCCCGACGACTGGGCCAGGGACAGCGGGGTTTTGGATATCGGCATGCGGTGCGCTCAGCGGGGTGGGCACAGAACGAGAAAAGCCTCGCCTGCGAGAATAGGCGATTCAGCCCGGGCCGGCCCGATACGGCGCATTCCCCCATGCTTTCGGCACCGGCTCTTGCCGTTTCGCCCGCCCCATGCACACGAACGCCTCAACCTACTTCTACGGGTTTTCTCTCGGCTTATCCCTGATCCTGGCCATCGGCGCGCAAAACGCCTTCGTGCTCAAGCAGGGACTCAAAGGTGAGCATGTGTTCTGGGTCAGCCTGACCTGCGCGGCCTCGGATGCCGTATTGATTGCCGCCGGCGTTTCCGGTTTTCATGGCCTCATCCTGCGCGCGCCCTGGCTGGAGTCTGCCAGCCGTTATGCCGGCGCGGCCTTCCTGCTGTGGTATGGAGGGCGCAGCCTGCTGGGTGCCCTCAAGTCTTCGTCCGCGCTGCACCCCATGGGGGCAGACCCGGCAACGATCTGGCAGACACTCGCCGCATGCCTGGCCTTCACGTTCCTGAATCCGCACGTGTATTTGGATACGCTGCTGCTGATCGGGTCCGTCTCGACCCAGTTTCCCGGACACGGATTCGAATTCGGCCTGGGCGCGGCGTCGGCCTCGTTCGTCTTCTTCTTCGCCCTGGGTTACGGCGCGCGCCTGCTGCGGCCGCTGTTCCAGAAACCCCGAACGTGGCAGGCGCTGGACCTGGTCATCGGCCTGACCATGTGGAGCCTGGCCTACGGCCTGCTGCGCGGAAGCTGAACGCTGCCCCGCACGTCAGGCCGGAAAAACCCCGGTGCTCAGATAGCGGTCGCCACGATCGCAGACGATGAACACGATGGTGGCGTTCTCGACCTCGCGCGCGATGCGCAGCGCCACCTCGCAGGCGCCGGCCGCGCTGATGCCGCAGAACAGGCCCTCCTCGCGCGCCAGGCGGCGTGCCATGGTCTCCGCCGCCGCCTGGCTGACGTACTCCAGCCGGTCCACGCGCTGCGGTTCGTAGATCTTGGGCAGATACTCCTGCGGCCACTTGCGGATGCCGGGAATGCGCGAGCCCTCTTCCGGCTGCGCGCCGACGATCTGCACGCCAGGGCTCTGCTCCTTGAGATAGCGCGACACGCCCGTGATCGTGCCCGTGGTGCCCATGGCCGAGACGAAATGCGTGATGCGGCCTTCGGTGTCGCGCCAGATCTCGGGTCCGGTGGTCTCGTAGTGCACGCGCGGGTTGTCGGAGTTGGCGAACTGGTCGAGCATCAGGCCCTTGCCCTCGCGCTGCATCTGCTCGGCGAGGTCGCGCGCGTATTCCATGCCGCCCGCCTTGGGCGTGAGGATGAGATCGGCGCCGAACGCCTTCATGGTCTGCGCGCGCTCGATGCTCAGGTCCTCGGGCATGATCAGCATCATGCGGTAGCCAAGGATGGCTGCGGCCATCGCCAGCGCGATGCCTGTGTTGCCGGACGTGGCCTCGATCAGCACGTCGCCCGGCTTGATCTGGCCGCGTTCCTGCGCGCGGCGGATCATCGAGAGCGCCGGGCGGTCCTTCACCGACCCCGCCGGGTTGTTGCCTTCGAGCTTGCCGAGAATGACATTGCCGCGGCGCGCGTGATCGGCGCCGGGCACCCGCTGCAGTTGAAAGAGCGGCGTGTTGCCGATGGTCTGGTCGAGCGTGAGATAGGGCATGGTGTTCTCCTGAATGCATTCTGGCACGAGGCGGGGCGGCGCGTTCAGGCCAACCCGCGCTGCACCGCCCACACGAGCGGCGCGCATACCAGCAGGAACGGCACGCTGATGCGGTGGAACTGTGCCAGCGAGCCGGGGCTGCCCTCCAGACGCAGGGCGATGAGGTTGGCCAGCGATCCGATGCCCAGACCGAATCCGCCCACATTGACCGCAGCCGCCAGGACCATGACGTCGCGCGCGCCATGTCCCAGGAGCACGGTGGCTGGCACATTGCTGATGATCTGCGACAGCGCGATGGCCGAGGCATACAGCACCCCGGGTTGCTGCAGGCTGAGACCCTGCACGGGCAGAATCTGCGCCAGGTGGCCGAGGCCCACGAACATCGCGGCGAACGTCGCCAGCAACATCCAGTCCACGCGTTTGAGAACCTCGCGAAACATGGCCGCGAACACCGCCAGGACCAAGGCGGCGGCGCCTTCCGCATGGCGCCCCTGCAGCAGACCCACTACGACCAACAGCAGCAAGCCGGACGTCACACCCAGGGCGGGGCGGAGCGGAGCCTCGGCCCCGGTGCGTGTCGAGGTTTGCAAGGTCAAGGCGCGGGCGTCGAACATGAACCACACGGCCGTCAGCAGCAAGGTCAGCATGACCGCGAAAGTCGGCAGCAGGTGCAGCATGAAGCCAGGCATCGACAGGCCGGAGCGTTGCCACAGCAAGAGGTTCTGCGGGTTGCCGATGGGGCTGAGCGTGGAGCCAGCGTTCACCGCCAGAGCCTCGAAGATCACCAGGCGCAGCACCGGCAGACGGGCTTCCCGGCCGAGCGCCACCGTCAACGGCACCACCAGGAACAGGCTCACGTCATTGGTCAACGGCATGGACAGCAAGGCCGAGGCCAGTACCAGCAGGAACGCAAGCCCGCGCAGGCTATGCGTGCGCAGGGCCATGTACCGCGCCGCGCGTTGCACATAGCCGCTGGCGCGTATGCCCTCCACGGTGACGAGCAGGGCGGCGAGACCCAGCAGCGTCGGCAGGTCGAGCCAGTTGCGGTACAGGTCCCATGGGCGAGGATCCGCCAGCGCCAGGAACAGCGCCAGCAGGCCGAAGATCCCCAGCAGGCGCTCCCGCCTCAGGATGCGACGCAGGCGAGGGAGGACCCTAAGCACGATCTCAGGCGTGAGTGCCGGCATCCTCACCAGACAGGTCGAGCGCGGCCAGGCGCCAGTGACGGCCCGCCTGATCCTCCCGCTCGATGCGCTCCTGCAGACGCGCCAGGGCGGTGTGGACACTGCCGCGCAGACGGCGCTCGTCAGGCTGGCACAGCTCGAGCGCCTTGCTCAGATACTGCTGCGCCTTGCCCCAGAGTTCAAGCTCGATACAGGCTCGCGCCGCCAGGAACACGGCTTGCGCCTCCTGCGGCCAGCGGTCGACCCAGGCCTCGGCCTGCGCGACGAAGCCGGCATCGATCCCGGCCAGCATGCCACGCAGCGCGGGCATCAGCGCGGCCGGTTCCGCGCTCGGCACGCGCAGGGCCTCGATCAGCAGGGCGCGCGCCTGGGCCATCTCGCCGGCCATGGCAAAACCGCGTGCTCCGGCCACCGCGATCTGGGCATCGAGGCGCAGCGCAATGTCGAAAGACTTCCAGAGCCTGCGCAAGGACTCGGCATCGTGGTTGGCCTGCCGGATCAATCCGAGCGCGGCGCCGTGGATCATCGCCTGGGCCGCGGCCTCGTGCAGGCCATGGTGCTTGCGCAAGGTCATGGCCAGTCGCATGACTTCGGCGTGGTCCTGCAGTGCCCGGGCGGCCGAAAGCGCAAGACGCATGGTCTGCGTGCGGCGCTGCATGCCGCTGGAGAGGGTGCGCAGCGCATTCTGTGCGGCTCGTGCGTCGCGCGCCTCGATCTGCCATCCAGCCTGCAGCAAGGCGCCGGTTTCGCGCGCCGCTGCCGGCAGGGCTTCGAGATAGGCATCGCGCCGCTCGTAGGCCTGCATGGCCTGGGCGGCCTGGGCGGCGGTGAGCAGGGCGCCAGGCTTGAAGGTGTCCGCCTCGGCAGCCCTGCCCGCGGCCCGTTCGGCGCGGCGGAACCTGCCACCCTGCAGATGCATAATCGCTTCATGCAGCGCGGCCGCTGCGACCTGCAGGCGCCTGCGCGAGCGGAACAGCGCGGCTGCACGCGGTAATCGCAGCAGCAGGGTGAAAGCCCGGATGGCGATGTAGAAAAGCACGAAACTGGCCAGCACCACGAGTACGGCCAGATTCAGCGACAGGTCGATGCGATAAGGCGGCAGAAAAATGGCGACATTGCCCGGCCGGCCGCTTGCCGCCATGGCAAGCAATGCCGCCATCAGCCCCAGCGCCACGACCCAGGCGAGCCAGCGCATCAACTGCTCCCCTGGCCGAGGTTGGCCAGTACCGCCAGGGACTGGAGATTGGCCGCCGGCTGGGCCGCGAGATCGATTTGCGCCGCCTGGCGTGCGAGCGCGAGCGCCATCTGGGTGCGAGGCTGGCGGACATTGAAATCCGCATGCAGCGCGGTGTCGATGCCGCGCATGTCTTCGCGGTAGGCCGATGCATTGCGCGACAGCAGGTCGAGCCGCGCGTTGAGCACGCGCAGCTTCAGGTTTTCGCGCAGGTAGTCGCTTTGCCGGGGCGACATCAGCAGCACATCGGGATGTTCCACCCTGGTGATGGTCACGAGTTGGCGCACTTCAAGCCAGGCGGCATGGGCCCAGCGGCCAAGCCAGGGCGCCCAGCGCGGACCCGTCGACTCATGCGTGGAGGCCAGTTGCTCCGCCGGCGCCTGCCGGCCTTCCAGCGGCGCCGCCGAAGCCAGGGGCTGCAAGCCATCGACCAGGGAAGCCAACTCGTCCAGGCGCTGCGCAGCGGCTGGAATGTCGGGTGCCACACTGCTCTTGAGCCGGCTCAGGTCCAGCTGCACCGCGCGCAGCACCATGGCAGCGCGCGGATTGCTCTTGGCGCGCTTGAGCCGCGTCGCCGCCG
>JAJXUC010000031.1 GCA_021783435.1 Pseudomonadota bacterium
TTCGTCACCTGAAGAAACTCAGTTCTTCATCGCGTCCTTGACCTTCTGCGTTGCATCCTTGGCGGCACCCATGGCGCTGGACGCCGCACTCTGGGCGGCGCTGGCAGCAGTCGCCGCACCGGATTTGGCAGCACTGGCTGCGCTGGCTGCACCTGCGGCAGCAGCGCTTGCTGCCGATTTGGCGGCGCTCGCAGCCTGGTTCATGGCGCTGCCGGCATGGCTTGCTGCGTTGGCCGCGGCACTGGTGGCTGCCGAGGCGGCGCCCTTGGCTGCACTCGCAGCGGAACTGGCGGCCTGCTCAGCCTTTTGGCATGCGCCGAGCGACATGACGATGGCCGCGACGGCCAGTATTCTGTATTGCATGGATTCCTCCTGATGGGGTTCGGGATTGCAGTTCAGGCCTGAAGCCGGGCCTGGACAAAAGATTGAAAGACAGGAGGACTGAAATTTCAATCATCATCAAGCGTTTTTGACGATTTCGTGGCGAATTTGCCAGTTTTCCTCCGCTTCTCGCTTCTTTACAGCACCCCGGCGACCACGTTGA
Source organism: Pseudomonadota bacterium (assembly GCA_021783435.1). The sequence goes on from JAJXUC010000031.1 coordinate 545, forward strand.
CCATCAAGGCGACGATGAAGACGTTGAAGAAAAACGCCACCACACTGTGCAGCAGCGCGACCCGGCGCAGCGAGCGATCGAGAATGTTGACGTCCGAGGTCTGGAACGCCATGCTCAGATTCATGGCGAAATACAGGTAATCCCAATAATCCGGCTCGGTATCACCGGGGAATTGCAGGCAGGGTTTGCCTTGCAAGCGGCCGCGGTGGTCGCCATGGGCGTAGTCCTGGGTGAACACCGCGCTGAAAAACATCCACGACAGCACGATGCTGACGCCGGCCAACAGCAGATCCAGCGGCGAGTTGTGCTTGCTGGCCAGCAGCTCGGTCTTGAGTGACAGCAGCACCACGGCCGAGATCAGCAGGCTGAACACCAGCACCGTCCAGCGGCCCTCGGTCTGCAACTCGGCGCGCCGTCGCATGGCCTCGGGGGAGGTGCGCGACATCATCAGCGCAATCGCCCCGAGGTAGGCGACGCAGGCAAGATCGAACGCCAGCAACAGGGCGTGCCCAGTCGCCAGCGAGGTGTCGAGTGCGACAAACAGCAGCAACCCCAGCACCAGCGCGGCGCCAAGGCGCGGTCGGTTGAGCAAGACCAGGGGCAGTCGTGTGAAGCGTGGCATGAATGCAGTGTAAGTGGGCTGCCGGCGGGCAGCCCATGAGGCCGTGCGCGTCTTGTTCAGCGGGCGCGCTCGAGATGCGTGACGGTGTAGACGCCGTCGACGCGCTCGGCGGTGAAGCGTACGGCGTCACCGTCCTTCAGCCCGTCGAGCATCGCCTTGTCCTTGACTTGATAGCCCATGGTCATGGCGCCCATGCCGAGGTTGGGAATGGGGCCGTGGCGCAGCGTGATCTTGCCGGCAGCGGCATCGATCTTGCGCACCACGCCGTCGGTTTCGTGCTGCCCTGCGGCCGCGGTCGGCGAGGCGGCTTGCATGCCGGGCATGCTCTGCATCATCTGCATGTGCTGCGCCATGCCTTCGGGAGTCGAGTGGTCGTGGTCGGCGTGGCTGCCAGCAGCCAGTGCGGGGGTGGTCACTGCGGCTGCAAAGGCGAGAACAGCGAGGGTTTGAACGGTGGTCTTCATGGTGATCTCCAGTTGAGGTTTGAGCGAGGTGGAGGCTTCCCCACTCCAGCCCTCCCCAACGTTGGGGAGGGGGCGAAACACTTCCCCCAGAACTGGGGGAAGATGGGGGGTCAGTGCTGATGTTGCATGGGCTTGCGCACCTGCAATGTGTCGGGTGTGGATGGGGGTTCGCTCGGATCGGTGGCGGCTGAAGGAATGCCGGCACGCACCGCATGCGCCTGCGTTCCCGGCGGCATCCGGTACCAGCCGGGGTCTTTGTAGCGGCCGGGCGCGAGGTCGTCGCGCACCTTGAGCAGGCTGAACATGCCGCCCATCTCGACCGAGCCGTAAGGGCCGCGCCCCGTCATCATCGGCAGGGTGTTGTCGGGCAGGGGCATCTCCATCTCGGTCATTTCCGCCATGCCGTTCGAGCCCATCGGCATGTAGTCGGGCAGCAGCTTTTGCAGCTTGGGGGCGAGGTCGTCTTGCTGGACGCCGATCATGGTGGGCACGCTGTGGCCCATGGCGTTCATGGTGTGGTGTGCCTTGTGGCAGTGAATGGCCCAGTCGCCGGGGTTGTCGGCGATGAACTCGATGGCGCGCATCTGCCCCACGGCGATGTCCACTGTGACCTCGGGCCAGCGCGCCCCCTTGGGCACCCAGCCGCCGTCGGTGCCCGCCACCTCGAAGGCATGGCCGTGCAGGTGGATGGGGTGGTTGGTCATGGTGAGGTTGCCCATGCGAATGCGCACGCGCTCGCCGGTGCGCGCCACCAACGGCGCGATGCCGGGAAAGGCGCGGCTGTTCCAGGTCCACAGATTGAAGTCCAGCATGGTGTTGACCTTGGGCACGCTGCTGCCGGGGTCGATGTCGTAGGCATTGATGAGGAAGGCATAGTCGCGCTCGACCACCATCTGCCTCGGGTTCTTGGGGTGGACGATGAACAGACCCATCGCGCCCATCGCCATCTGCACCATCTCGTCGGCATGCGGGTGGTACATGAAGGTGCCGCTTTTGCGCAGCACGAATTCGTAGACGAAGGTCTGGCCTGGCTTGATTTGCGGCTGGGTGAGGCCGCCGACGCCGTCCATGCCGTTGGGCAGGATGATGCCGTGCCAGTGCACGGTGGTGTGCTCGGGCAGCTTGTTGGTGACGAAGATGCGCACGCGGTCGCCTTCCACCGCTTCAATGGTCGGGCCGGGGCTGGAGCCGTTATACCCCCAAAGCTTGGCTGTCATGCCGGGGGAGATTTCGCGCACCACCGGCTCGGCGACGAGATGAAATTCCTTCACGCCGTTGTTCATGCGGAAGGGCAGGCTCCAGCCGTTGAGCGTGATGACCGGGTTGTAGGGGCGTCCGGATTGCGGATGCAGGGGTGCTGCCGTGTCGGTGCCGGTCTGGCTATGGGGCTCGGGCGCGGTCGCCAGAGCATGGCGGCTTGCAGCGCCCGTGGCGACAAGTGCTGCTGCGGCGCCGAGGAAGTTGCGTCGTGTGTTCATGGTGATTTCCTGGAGTGGCGGCTCAGTGGCCAGCGGCGGGCGAGGCGGCGCCGGCGGACGGGTTGTCGAGCGCTGTGGAAGTCCCCGCGTCGATGCCGAGCTGCGCCGCCTGCCAACTGGCATCGGCCAGCCAATAATCACGCTGCGCGGTGATGCCCCCGCGTACTGCCTGCGCCTGCGCTGCAGCAGCGGCGACGAGTTGGAACACGCCGATCAACATGCCGTTGTAGCGAAGCTGGTTTTCGTCCAGAACGACCTGCGCCAGCGGCACGATCTGCTGGCGGCTGATGTCGTGCTGCTGCCAGGCATGTCGCAGCGCTGCATCGGTCTCGCGCAATTGTGAGGCAGCGTTTTGGGCCGTGGCGATGGTCCGGTTGCGCGCCGCCAGCACCTGGTCTGCGGCAGCGCTGCGGCGGGCATCGCCGAGGTCGAACAGCGGCAGCGGCAGGATGAGATCGAAACCATTTTGTGGCGTGGCGTCGCTGTAGGTCTTGCGTAACCCGCCCAGTTCCACATGGTCGATCAGGCTGGTGTTGCGCGCCAGGCCCGCCGCCACCGCTGTGGCGGTGAAGTCGGCGCGGGCAAGCTGCACGTCGAGCCGGGTGTCGAGTGCGGTTTGCAGCGGCGTTGCGCTGGCTGCAGGAACTTGCTTCGGCACCGCGGGCAATTGCGCAGGCAAGGCGAGGTGTGTGGCTTGCTCTGGCGATAAGCCCAGTGCTCGCACCAGGGCTTCGCGGGTTTGGGTCGCGGCCATCTCGGCGCGGTTGCGTTGCTGGCGGCTATCGGCAGCGAATAGTGCCTGCTGTGCTGCATCGAGTTTCGTGACGTTGCCCGCTTGTTGCATGCGGGCAGCCAAGGTGGCGGTGGCTTGCGCGGCGTCTTCCACATCGCGGTTGTAGGCGGCGCTCTGCTGTGCGGCGACCGCGCGCACCCAGGCTATGCGCGCCTGCGCGGCGGTGCGCAGCACCTCGCCGGCAAGCGTGAGACGCAACTGCTCCTGCCGCGCTGTGTCGATGCGTGAACGGGTCGGGAAGGTGAGCAGGTCGAGCAGGCCGATGCTCAGGCTGCGGGTGATTTCCACCGCGCCAGCGCCAATCAGCAGGCGCTCGAAACCGAACACCGGGTTGCTCAGCCTTGCGGACTGGGTGGATGCGGCAGAGTCAGCCTGTGTCTGGGCGATGAGCGCCTGCAACGCCGGGCTGCCGAGCAGGGCGACACGCACGGCGTCGTCGGCCGATAGCGGTTTGCTCAGCAGCGCGTCGATCTGGCTCTGGGCCTCGGCATGTGCGCCAGCCGTGGCTTGCAGGTCCACGGCCAAGCCGGTGTGCGGTTGGGCGATGGTGTTGGCCGCACGCAAATTGTTCTGCGTTTGCAGCGGTGCGCACGCCGCAAGGACCAAGACCCCGAGGGGCAGCGTGGTTCGTGCCGTGCGGGACAGCACGGCGACCAAGGGAACGTGAAAGACAGGGTATTGCATGAAAACCTCGCATCGCAGCGTGGCCGGCTGGGGCGCACGCGGCTGGGCCTGGAAAAGGTGCAGCGCTTGGCGGCACCGGGCTTGCATGCGCTGGTCCATCGGCAGACGCGCCCCGGAGCACAAGACCTCGGGTACGCCAAGTCGTGCGACAGCGCGAGGTTTACAGGCGTGGTGGACGCAGCAGCGCCCGGGCTTCGGCGCTGTGCCAGCCGGTGGATGCAGCGATGGGGCAGGGTTGCTGCACTGGGCCAGAGTGGGAGGTGAGGAGCGCCGGCAGGCTGGCCGCGGCCATGCCGCAGACCACGCAGAGTTGGTGCGCGTGGTCGCTGCAACCGCTGTGGGCATCGCTTGCAGGCGGCTGGGCGCCGCTGTGTTGCGAGGCTGTCATCGCAGCGTGATCGTGCATGCCCGTGCCCATGCCCATGTCTGCCATGCCTTGCTCCGGCACTGGCGCCGCTACCAGGTTGCGCACCGCTGACTCGCTGTCGGCGAGCATCACGACTTGCGCCCAGCCGCGCAGTGGCAGCAGGGCGAGCATGATGATGAGCAGCAGACGGCACCAAGTTTTCATGAAACAAAGTTTAACAATCATCCATCCAACCCTCAACCTGCGCGGGTCTTCCTAAAATGCGCTCGCCCGCTTTCAGCGCTGAACGCGACGACTGACACGCCGCCCTGACCGCACGCTCCAATCGCAGACCACCCGCCATGTCCGACCAACACCCGCATGCCACGCCCGAGTTGACGCATATCTCCCCGCGCGACAAGGCCGAGATTCTGGCCCAGGCGCTACCCTACATTCGCAAATTTCATGGCAAGACCATCGTCATCAAATACGGCGGCAACGCCATGACCGACGCCGGCCTGCAGCAGGATTTCGCCGAGGACGTGGTGCTGCTCAAGCTGGTCGGCATGAACCCGGTGGTGGTGCATGGCGGCGGCCCGCAGATCGACGAGGCGCTGGCCAAGATCGGCAAGAAGGGCACCTTCATCCAGGGCATGCGCGTGACCGACGACGAGACCATGGAGGTGGTCGAGTGGGTCCTGGCCGGGCAGGTGCAGCAGGACATCGTCGGCCTCATCAACGTGGCGGGCGGCAAGGCCGTGGGGCTGACCGGCCGCGATGGCGGCCTGATTCAGGCGCGCAAGCTGCGCATGCGCGACCGCGACAACCCTGAGCTCGAGCACGATGTCGGCCAGGTCGGCGAGATCGAATCCATCGATCCGGCGGTGGTCAAGGCGCTGCAGGACGACCAGTTCATCCCGGTCATCTCGCCGTTGGGCTTCGGCAGCAACAACGAGAACTACAACATCAACGCCGACGTCGTGGCGGGCAAGCTGGCCGAGGTGCTCAAGGCCGAGAAGCTGGTGCTGTTGACCAACACGCCCGGTGTGCTCAACAAGCAGGGTGAGCTGCTGACCGACCTGACGGCGCGCGAGATCGACGAGATGTTCGCCGATGGCACCATCTCCGGCGGCATGCTGCCGAAGATCGCCTCGGCGCTCGACGCGGCGCGATCGGGCGTGAACTCGGTGCACATCATCGACGGCCGCATTCCCCACGCCATGCTGCTCGAAATCCTCACCGAGCAGGCCTTCGGCACCATGATCCGCTCGCATTGAACGTGGCACTCGCGCTGAGTTCCTGGAGCGGCGGCAAGGACTCGATGCTGGCCCTGCGCCAGGCGCGCGCCGCCGGGCTTGAGGTGCGCTGGCTGCTGGCTATGCTGGACGAGTCCGGCCTGCGCCTGCGCAGCCACGGCGTGCCACTGGGCCTGATGCAGGCGCAGGCCGCGGCCCTCGGCCTGGAGCTGGTGGCCCCCAGTGCGAGCTGGGACGACTACCAGACGGTGTTCACCGCGCAGTTGCACGAACTCGCCGGGCGCGGGGCGCAGGCTGCGGTGTTCGGCGACATCGACCTGCAGCCGCACCGCGACTGGGAGGAGCAGGTTTGCGCCGCTGCCGGCTTGCGCGCCGAGCTGCCGCTGTGGGGCCGTGCGCGGCCGGAGCTGGCGCGCGCGTTCATCGCCCTGGGCTACAGCGCCCGCGTGGTCTGTGTCGACAGCCGGCACTTGCCCGACAGCTTTTGTGGCCGCTTGTTCGACGCCGCGTTCATCGACGACCTGCCACCGGGTGTGGATGCCTGTGGCGAGAATGGCGAGTTTCATACCTTCGTGTTCGACGGTCCCGAATTTGCCCAGGCCGTGGCCCATGCGGTGATCGCGGTCGAACCGCACTTCGCACCGGTGCGCTTCGGTGGCGGACGCTATGTTTTCGCCCGGCTGGAGCGCGCCGATGCGGCGTGATGCCGGCCATGCACCGGCATGGTTGTTCGACATGGACAACACCCTGCACGATGCCTCGTGGCGGGTGTTCCCGCGGATGAACGTCGAGATGACCGCCTATATCCAGCGCCACCTCGGCGTCGACCCGGCGGAGGCCAACCGCATGCGCAGCCATTTCTGGCGGCGCTATGGCGCCACGCTGCTCGGCTTGATGCACGAGCATGGCGTGAAGGCCGCGCACTTCCTGGTCGAGACCCATCGCTTCCCCGAGCTGCCACGCATGCTGCGCGCCGATCCCAGCCAGCGCGCCGCCATAGCTCGTCTTCCGGGTCGCAAATGGGTGCTGACCAATGCGCTACGCGACTATGCGCTGCGGGTGTTGCGCCAGCTCAAGCTGCTCAAGTTGTTCGAAGGCGTCATCAGCATCGAGGACATGCGCCAGTTCGGTCGCCTGCGTCCCAAGCCCGACCCCCGCATGCTGCGCCATGTGCTGCGCCGTCATCACCTGCGCCCGGCGCAATGCGTGCTGGTGGAAGACACCTTGCAGCATCTCAAATCCGCACAGCGCCTGGGCCTGCGCGGCGCCTGGTTCACGCGCTACGACCACCGTGGCCTGCGCCGCCAGCCGCATGCGGCGGCCAGGCCGAGGACATGTTGTGGCCGCCCGGCCTATGTGCGTGCGAAAATCGCCTCACTATGGCGTCTGCGTTCGTTGATCCCGCGTTGAATTCCGCCCCTTTGCTGGCGGTCCCGGCGCAGCCACGCAAGCGTCCCAAGCCCGGCGAGCGGCGCGAGCAAATCCTCCAATGCCTGGCCGGCATGTTGGAGGAGCCGGGTACGGAGCGCATCACCACCGCCGCGTTGGCGCAACGTCTGCAGGTTTCCGAGGCGGCGCTGTACCGCCATTTCGCCAGCAAGGCGCAAATGTTCGAGGCGCTGATCGAGTTCATCGAACACAGCGTCTTCGGCCTGATCAACCAGATCACGCAGCAGCAGGAATCCGGCGCCCAGCAGGCGGCTCGCATCGTCCAGGCCTTGTTGGGCTTCGCCGAAAAAAACGCCGGCCTCTGCCGCGTCATGGCGGGCGATGCGCTGGTTGGCGAACATGTCCGGTTGCAGCTGCGCATGAACCAGTTCTTCGAGCGTGTCGAGGCCGCCCTGCGGCAGAGTCTGAAGCTGGCGGTGGAACAGGGTGGCATGGCCTCCGGCTTCAATCCTGCGCAGCGTGCCCAACTGTTGGCCGTCTACGTCTGCGGCTGTTTGCTGCAGTTCACACGCAGCGGCCCCGGCCGGCTGACTGCGGGCGGCGTCGAGCGCGCCATCAGCGTTCTGCTGGCTTGAACGCTTGCGGCTGGCTCGCCGCCGCATCGTGACACCCATGGGGATGGCGCACCCTGGCTCATCCGCAAGGTGCGCGGGCAAACGCCGGCGCTAAGTCCGGCGTGGACGCAGGTTGGAGTTGACAAAACCAGCGGTTTCAGAAATAGTACGACCGTTCGATTTTTGAAATCCAGCCGCCATGCCTCGTAAAACTGCATCCAACGCCAGATCCGCGCCAAGGCCGGCTGCCGCTGCGCGTGTGGTCGCCCCTAGCTCTGGCGAGACCGTCGAGTTGCCGGGCAAAGGCCATCAGACCCGCCAGGCGATACTCGATTGCGCACTGCAAATGGCGGGGCGCATCGGTCTGGAGGGGTTGTCGATCGGTGTGCTTGCCGACCGCATGGACATGAGCAAATCCGGTGTGTTTGCCCATTTCGGCTCGCGCGAGGAATTGCAGATTTCCGTCATCCGCCGCTACCACAGCCTGTTCGAGGCCGACGTGTTTTATCCCGCGTTGGATCAGCCCCGTGGCCTTCCGCGGCTGCATATGCTGTTCGACCGCTGGGTGCAGCAGGTCAGCCGCGAGGTGGAAACCGGCTGCATCTACATTTCCGGCGCCGTCGAGTTCGACGACCGGCCAGGCCCGGTGCGCGACGCGCTGGTGCTCATGGTGCAGACCTGGCACGACGCTCTGCTGCGCGCGGTGTCGCAAGCCGTCGAGGTCGGACACCTGCAGGCCAATACCCCGGCGCAGTTGCTGATGTTCGAACTGCACGGCCTGATCCTCGCCCTGCACCACGATTCCCGACTGCTGCGCGTGCACGGTTGCGTCGAACTGGCACGGCACGGCTACCGGCGGCTCATCGGTCAATACGCCACCCCGACCGGGATGAAACTGCTGCAGACACTCTGCGGCGCTGGCGACTGAAGCGCTGTCATCCGCGCGCCTTCGGCCATACCCCTATCCGTTCCCATTTCAGGAGACCACCGTGCCCCAATACACCCCGCCGCTGCGCGACATGCAATTCGTCCTGCACGAAGTGCTCGATGTCGTGCCTGCGCTGCGCGCATTGCCTCCCCATGCCGACGTCGACGCCGACCTCATCAACCAAGTCTGCGAGGAGGCCGGCAAGTTCTGCGCCGAAGTGCTGTTCCCCATCAACCTGAGTGGCGACAGCGAGGGCTGCCATTACGACCCGGCGACCCATGCCGTCACCACGCCCAAGGGCTACAAGGAGGCGTGGGCCCAGTATGTGGAAGCCGGCTGGCCGCTGCTGACCGCGGCGCCCGAATACGGTGGCCAGGGCCTTCCCCACCTGGTGGGCAGTGCCGTGCACGAAATGGAAAACGCCGCCAACCAGGCCTGGACCATGTACCCCGGCTTGACGCAGGGGGTGGTGGAGTTGCTGTCCGCGCATGGCAGCGAGGCGCAGAAAGACCTCTACCTGCCCAGGCTCGCATCGGGCCAGTGGACCGGCACCATGTGCCTGACCGAGCCCCATTGCGGCACGGATCTGGGGCTGATTCGCACCAAGGCCGAGCCGCTTGACGGCGGCGGCTACAAGCTTACGGGGCAGAAGATTTTCATCTCCAGCGGCGAGCATGATCTGGCCGAGAACATCATCCACATGGTGCTGGCCAAACTGCCTGGGGCGCCCGAGGGCAGCAAAGGCATTTCGCTGTTCGTCGTGCCCAAATTCCTGCCCGATGCCCGTGGCGACAAGGACCAGCGCAACGGCATTTTTTGCTCAGGCATCGAGCACAAGATGGGCATCCATGGCAACTCCACCTGCCAGATCACGCTGGACGGCGCCACCGGCTGGCTGGTGGGCGAACCCAACAAAGGCCTGGCGGCGATGTTCGTGATGATGAACGGAGCGCGTCTCGGCGTGGGTATGCAGTCGCTGGGCCTGACCGAAGTGGCCTATCAGAACGCGGTAGCCTACGCCAAGGACCGCCTGCAGATGCGCGCGCTCACCGGTCCGAAAGCGCCGGAACAACCGGCCGATCCCATCATCGTCCACCCCGATGTGCGCCGCATGCTGCTCACGGCCCGCGCCTGGGCCGAAGGCGGGCGCTTCCTGGCCTACTGGGTGGCGCTGATGCTCGACCAGGCGCAGTTGCATCCCGACGACGATGTGCGCAAGGACGCCGATGATCTGGTGGCGCTGCTCACGCCCATCGTCAAGGCCTTCATCAGTGACAACGGGTTCGACGCCACCAACGCCTGCATGCAGGTGTTCGGCGGCCATGGCTACATCCACGAATGGGGCATGGAGCAATATGTGCGCGACGCCCGCATCAACATGATTTATGAAGGCACCAACACCATCCAGGCACTCGATCTCATCGGCCGCAAGGTGCTGATGGACAACGGGGTCAAGCTGAAAAAGTTCGGCAAGCTGGTCGCCGACTTCATCGACGCCGAAGGCGTGGATGAGGCCATGCAGGAGTTCGTCAACCCCCTGGCCGATCTCGGCGACAAGGTGCAGAAGCTCACCCTGGAGCTGGGCATGAAGGCCATGACCAACCGCGAGGAAATCGGCGCCGCCGCCGTACCCTATTTGCGCGTGGTCGGTCATCTGGTGTTCGCCTACGGCTTTGCCCGCATGGCCAAGGTGGCGCAGGCCAGGCTGGCGCAAAACCCCGCGGACGCTGCCTTCTATCAGGCCAAGCTGCAGACCGCGCGGTTTTACTTCGCCAGGCTCTACCCGGAATCGGCGGCCGCCATCCGCATGGCGCGCAGCGGCGCCAAGGCGCTGATGGACACCGATGCCGCACTCGCCTGAGCCGCAGCCGCTGCGCCGTCCATCCGCCGACATCATCGATCCCAACCGAGGACCCGTCATGACCCCCCGTTTCCCGATTCGCCAGGTTGCCGTGCTGGGCGCCGGCGTCATGGGCGCGCAGATCGCCGCCCATTGCATCAACGCCCGAGTGCCTGTGATCCTGTTCGATCTGCCGGCCAAGGAAGGGCCGAGCAACGCCATTGCCGACAAGGCCGTGGCCAATCTCAAAAAACTCAGCCCGGCGCCATTCGGCTTGGCCGAGGACGCAGCGCAGATCCGCAGCGCCAACTACGCCACCGACTTGCCCTTGCTGGCCGGTTGCGATCTCGTCATCGAAGCCATCGCCGAGCGCATGGACTGGAAGCACGACCTCTACCAGAAGGTCACCCCGCACCTGGCGCCGCACGCGCTGTTCGCCAGCAACACCTCCGGGCTGTCGATCACGGCCTTGAGCGAGGGCTTCGAGGCCGGCCTGCGCACGCGCTTTTGCGGGGTGCACTTCTTCAACCCGCCGCGCTACATGCCGCTGGTCGAACTCATTCCCACGTCGAGCACCGCGCCTGAAGTGCTGGACCGGCTCGAAAGCTTTCTCACCAGCACCCTGGGCAAGAGCGTGGTGCGGGCGCTGGACACGCCGAACTTCGTCGCCAATCGCGTCGGCGTGTTTTCCATCCTCGCGGTGATGCACGAGGCGCACACCTTCGGCCTGAGCTACGACGTGGTCGACGACCTCACCGGGTCCAAGCTGGGTCGTGCCAAGAGCGCCACTTTCCGCACCGCCGACGTCGTCGGGCTGGACACCATGGGCCATGTCATCAAGACCATGCTCGACGCCCTGCCGGCGGACCAGGACCCGTTCGCCGCGCTCTACGCCACGCCGCCTGCGCTGAAGGCGCTGGTGGACAAGGGGGCGCTGGGGCAGAAAACCGGTGCCGGCTTCTACAAAAAAGTGGGCCGCGACATCCTGCGCTACGACCCCGCCAGCGGCGACTACGTCGCGGGCGGCGGCAAGGCCGACGAGATCGTCGTGCGCATATTGAAAAAGCCCGCGGCCGAGCGCTACAAGCTGCTGCGCGAGTCCAGCAATCCGCAGGCGCAATTCCTCTGGGCCGTGTTCCGCGACGTGTGGCACTACATCGCCGTGCATCTGGGCAGCGTGGCCGATAACGCCCGCGACCTGGACTTCGCCATTTGCTGGGGTTTCGGCTGGAACGAAGGCCCGTTCGAGAGCTGGCAGGCAGCCGGCTGGAAGCAGATTGCCGGCTGGGTGGCCGAAGACATCGCCGCCGGCAAAGCCTTGTGCGGCGCGCCGCTGCCGGCTTGGGTCGGGCAGATCGACGCCGTGCACAAGCCCGAGGGTTCGTGGTCGGCCGCGCGCGGCGCCTACGTGCCGCGGCGCGAACTGCCGGTCATGGCGCGGCAGTTGTTCCCGCAAACCGTGCTGGGCGAAGCGGCGCGCAATCCGGCCACGGCCGGTGCCACGGTGTTCGAGGACGAAGCCATCAGGCTGTGGACTCCGTCCGAGTTTGACGATGTGCTCGTCGCCAGCTTCAAGACCAAGATGAACACCCTCGGCCCCGGCGTGGTGGCCGGCTTGCACCGTGCGGTGGACGAGGCCGAGCGTGGCTACGCCGGTCTGGTGGTGTGGCAGACCGGCGAGCCGTTTTCCGCCGGCGCCGATCTGCAGGCGATGCTGCCGGCCTTCATGGCGGGTGGCTCCAAGGCCATCGAGCCAGAAGAGAAGAAATTGCAGGACGTGATGCTGCGCCTGCGCTACGCCCAGGTGCCGGTGGTGGCGGCGATGCGCGGCCTGGCGCTGGGCGGCGGCTGCGAGCTGGCGGCCTACACCGCGCGCCGCGTGGCCGCGCTGGAAACCTATGTCGGTCTGGTGGAGGTGGGCGTGGGCCTGATCCCCGGCGGCGGCGGCCTGACCTATCTGGCCCGCCGCGCCAGCGAACTGGCGCAGGCCAACGGCGGCAATGTCGACGTGCTCGCCTTCCTCAAGGCGCTATACATGCAGCCGGCGATGGCGGCGGTGTCCAAGTCGGCCATCGAGGCACGGCAGATGGGTTATCTCTTGCCCGAGGACGTGATCGTGCTGCACAAGGACGAGTTGCTGCATGTGGCCTGCTCGCAGGCGCGGGCCCTGGCCGATGCGGGTTACCGTCCGCCGCTTGCCGCGCGCATCACTGTGGCCGGTCGCAGCGGCACCGCCACCATCAAGAGCCAACTCGTGAACATGCGCGACGGCGGCCAGATCAGCGCCCATGACTTCGCCCTCGGTGCTGCCGTGGCCGACGTCATGTGCGGCGGCGAAGTCGATGCCGGCAGCGTGGTCGACGAAGCTTGGCTGATGCGCCTGGAGCGCCGGCATTTCTGCGCCCTGCTGGACAATCCCAAGACCCAGGAGCGCATCATGGGCATGCTGCAGACCGGCAAGCCGGTGCGCAACTGAGTGCCGGACGTCGCGCGATGAACCCCATGCTCGATGCTGGCCGCGCCGTGCTGGCGCAGCAACCCTTCAGCGCGCTGCTGGGCACGGAGCTGTCGGTGTTTGAAGCCGACCGCGCCGTGCTGGAACTGCCGCTGCGCCAGGATTTGTTGCAGCAGAACGGTTTTGCCCATGGCGGCGTGCTGTGCTATTTGGCCGACAACGCGCTGACCTTTGCCGGGGGCGGCGCGCTGGGTGCGGCCGTCGTCACCTCGGAGTTCAAGATCAACTACCTGCGCCCCGCGCTCGGCGAGCGGCTGTGCGCCGAGGCCAGCGTGATGCATGCCGGGCGCAGCCAGGCCGTCGTGCGCTGCGAGATTTATGCCGTGCAAGGCGGCGCGCGCAAGTTGTGCGCCGCCGCCCAAGGAACCATCACCCTACTGGCCGAGCCGCGCAAGCCCGGCTGAGCCACCCACTGCATCAGGAGTCCGTTATGTCCCGCCAAGTTCAAGACGCCTACATCGTCGCCGCCGCGCGTACGCCCATCGGCAAGTCGCATCGCGGCATGTTCCGCAACACCCGTCCGGAGGATTTGCTGATCGCCGCCATCCACGCCGCGCTCAAGCAGGCGCCGGGGCTGGATCCGGCGGCCATCGAAGACGCCATCATCGGCTGCGCCATGCCCGAGGGCGAGCAGGGGCTGAACATGGCGCGCATCACCGCGCTGCTGGCCGGACTGCCGAATTCGGTCGGCGGCGTCACGGTCAACCGCTTTTGCGCCTCGGGCGTGACGGCCATCCAGATGGCGGCCGACCGCATTCGCGTCGGCGAGGCCGAGGTCATGCTGGCCGGCGGTGCCGAGAGCATGAGCATGGTGCCGATGAGCGGCAACAAGCCCTCGTTCAACCCGCTGGTGTTCGCCCGCGACGAAAACGTCGGCATTGCCTACGGCATGGGCCTGACCGCCGAGAAGGTGGCGCAGCAATGGAAGGTCAGCCGCGAGCAGCAGGACGCCTTCGCGCTGCAGTCGCACCAGCGCGCGTTGGCGGCGTTTGCCGCCGGCGAGTTCAGTGACGAAATCGTGCCGATCGACATCGTCGACCGCGTGCCGGATCTGGCGAGCGGCAAAGTGGTCGAGCGCCGCCGCACCGTCAACCTGGATGAGGGCCCGCGTGCCGACACCTCGCTCGAAGCCCTCGCCAAACTGCGCCCCGCTTTCGCCGCGCCCAAGGACCCGACGGGCAAAGCCACCGGCCTGGGCAGTGTCACGGCGGGCAACAGCTCGCAAACCTCGGACGGCGCCGGCGCGCTCATCCTGGCGTCGGAGGCGGCGCTCAAGCGCTACAACCTGCAGCCGCTGGCGCGCTTCGTCAGCTTTGCCTCGCGCGGCGTGCCGCCCGAAATCATGGGCATCGGCCCGATCGAGGCCATTCCCGCCGCGCTCAAGGCCGGCGGGCTCAAGCTCGACGACATCGGCTGGATCGAGCTGAACGAAGCCTTCGCCGCACAGTCGCTTGCGGTCATCAACACGTGCGGGCTCGACCCCTCCAAGGTCAACCCGCTGGGCGGCGCCATCGCCCTCGGTCATCCGCTCGGTGCTACGGGCGCGATCCGCGCGGCTACCGCCATGTACGGCATGCGTCGGCGCAAGTTGAAGTACGGCATGGTGACCATGTGTGTGGGTACGGGCCAAGGCGCGGCAGGCATTTTCGAACTGGTCTGAGACCCGGCAGGGGCCCGTGGCAACCCCCCTGTGCAACATCATTGCCTTGAACGACCCCCTCCGGAGCGATCACCATGTCCGAAATCCTCGCCCATCCTGAACAAGGCGTGCTGACCCTGACCTTCAACCGGGTCGAGAAAAAGAACGCGCTCACCAGCGCGATGTACGCCGCGCTGGCCGACCATCTGGAGCGGGCCGCCGGCGACGCGCACACCCGAGTGCTGGTCATCCAGGGCCAGGAGAGTCTGTTCACCGCCGGCAACGATGTGAGCGAGTTCCTGCAGCGCCCCCCCGCCAGCATGGAGGCGCCGGTGTTCCGTTTCCTACGTGCCATCGCCGACTTTCCGAAGCCTGCCATTGCCGCCGTCTGCGGGCCTGCCGTGGGCATCGGCACCACCCTGTTGCTGCATTGCGATCTGGTCTATGCGGGTGACAGCGCGCTGTTCTCGCTGCCTTTCGTCAACCTGGGTCTGTGCCCCGAGGCCGCGTCCAGCCTGCTGCTGCCGCAGCGCATCGGTCATGTGGCTGCAAACGAAAAGCTGCTGTTCGGTGAGCCCTTCACCGCCGACGAGGCGCACGAATTGGGATTGGTCAACCGTGTGCTGCCGCCGCCCGAGGTCAATACCTTCACCTTGCAACAAGCGCGCAAACTCGCGGCCAAGCCGCTGACCTCGCTGATGGTCACCAAATCCCTGTTGCGCCAGCCGCAGCGCGCTGCGGTGCATGCCATGATCACCGAAGAAGCGGGTCACTTCGAGCGCTTGCTCAAGGGCCCGGCAGCGAAAGAAGCATTCGGCGCATTTTTGGCCAAGCGCAAGCCGGATTTCTCCGGGCTCTGAGGTTTGCGGTCGGCGCTGATGCGCTGACCGCGGTCAGCCGCCACCCGCGTAAGCGCATTGCCGCCACGCCTCGAACACCCCGACAGCGACCGCGTTCGACAAATTCAGGCTTCGCTGCTCCGGGCGCATCGGCAAGCGTAGGCGCCGCGGCGGTGCGAAATCCTCCAGTATCTCGCTTGGCAATCCGGCGGTCTCGGCACCGAACACCAGCCAGTCACCCGGCTGAAAACGGGCCTGACCAAGCAGCGTCGCGGCGAATTTGGTGAAGGCGAACATGCGGGTCGCTTCGACAGGATTTTGCGCGCACCGCCGCAGTGCCGCCCAGTCGCGATGCACGTGCAATTCGGCGTATTCGTGATAGTCCAGGCCCGCGCGTCGCAATTGCTTGTCGTCAAGCGAAAATCCGAGCGGCTCGACCAGATGCAACGCGCATCCGGTGTTCGCCGCCAGGCGGATGACGTTGCCTGTGTTGGGCGGAATTTCAGGATGGACCAGGACGATGTTGAACATGAAGGCGCAAGGCAAATGGCACATGGGTTGCTGCGGTCGGTAACGCTCAACCCGACGGCGGCGTCCGCAAGGCGACGGCCACACGGACCGCTGCTGCCCCTGCGCGCAGCAGCACCGATGCGGCTTCGCCCAGGGTGCTGCCAGTGGTCATCACGTCATCGATCAGCACCACATCCTGAGCCTTGCATGGGCCTGGAGCGGCGAAGACGCCGCGCACATTCTTGGTCCTCAACGCCAGCGGCAGGCTGCTTTGCGGCAGCATCTCACGCACGCGCACCAAGGCGTCGCTGCGTGCCGTGACGCGAAGCTCCCGAGCAAAACTGCGCGCCATTTCCCATGCCTGGTTGTAGCCGCGCTGCTGCAGCCGCACGGATGACAGGGGGATGGGTAGCACAAGGCCGGGTCGTGGGTGGCCAGCGGCCTGCCAGCGCGCGGCGAGTAGTTTGCCGAGCCAACGACCGATCGCCGGTTCGTTGCCAAATTTCAGGCGTTGAATCAAGCGATCGATCGGTACACCATAGTCGCCCAGGGTCAAAGTCTGGATGTAAGGTGGTGGTGAGCGCAGGCAAGCCCCGCAGATGAAATCACCAGCCGGCAGCGCCAGACCACAATGGCTGCAGCGTGGCTCGGCACCACTGAGGTATTGGCCCATGCAGGGTTCGCACAGCGTCTGGCGCGAGGGCAGGGCGCAAAGCTCGCACAAACCCGTCGGACGCAAGGCAGCACCCATGTGTTCCAGCAGCGAGCCGAGCATCGTTGACATGCGGACACTATATTGCTTGCCCAGATACCCCCTGAAAATGCCGGGTCGATTCCAGCTTTCCTCAACCCCTCGAAGGCGACCCGTGTTCAGATTCCGCGGGCGTTCATCACGTCATCACTTCAGCAGGCCATATGTCCACGCCTCCCACTGCGCTGCGCCTGGCTCATCAGTCCGGCGTCATGTTCGCGCGCGATCGACTGGCACGCAGGCCAGCCCCCTTCATTTGGCAAGAGGCTGCTCGCCGCATGGCCGAGCGCTTGCCGCTGCTCAAATTGCAACCCCAGTCGGTGCTCGACATGGGCTGCGCCTGGGGTGATGGCCTTGCCTTGCTGCGCCAACACTACCCCCAAGCGCAGATCGTCGGTGTGGAACCCTCGGTCTTGCTGGCCGATGTGGCGCGCAAGGCGCATGCGGGTCGAAGCTGGTTGCGCGGCCTGCGCGGTGGAGGCCGAACCGAGGTGATCGCAGGGCCGTTGTCGGGACCGATCGGCACAGGCACAGTACCCCACGCCGCGCAGATGCTGTGGTCGAATCTGGCACTTCCTTGGGTTGCCGAGATGGACTCTATGTTCGCCGCTTGGCACCGCGCTTTGCTGCCAGACGGCGTGTTGATGTTCACCACGTTCGGGCCCGACACCTTGCGCGAATTGCGACAAGCGCAATGCCGCGATTCAGGCATTACCCCGCCTGCATACCCCGACATGCATGACTTGGGCGACATGCTGGTCCAGCAAGGCTTTGCAGAACCTGTGATGGACATGGAGATGCTGCATCTGCGCTATGCACGCCCCAAAGATGCACTGGCTGAACTTGCCGAACTGGGAAGGCCCGCACACGCCGCCACAGCGCAAGGATTGCGTACGCCCCGGCAGTGGCAAGCCTTGCAGCAAGCGTTGCTCAGTCAGGCACAAGCAGTGGGGCAAGCAGAAATCGTGCTGAGTTTCGAGCTGATCTACGGCCACGCCTTCAAACTTGCAACCCAGCCTGCTCGCGCTGGTGTAGCCAGCTTCTCTGTGGAGCAACTACGGGCGACCGGGCGCAAACGCTGATGCGCATGGGTGGAGGCCTTCTGCCGGAGTCAATTCGGGGAAATTCCCGAAGCCAGTCCGGTGCCTTGCTGGCATGATGCAAGGCGGTAGTCGGTGACGGACTTTGTCTCGATACAGACCCGAGATCGTTGTATTTGAGGAACGTGATGATTGGTCAGCGGAGAGCGGTGTTGATTGCGAGCAAGATCGGCGCAAATGACCCCCGCTATCGTGGCACCCATCTCTATAATTCCACGCTGATACGTTTGTGCAGGATTGGTCTTGTGCAAGATCAATCCCGGGATTAGGCGGCAATTTTTCGGCAGTTGCTGGCGAAGCGAGGTGATCACATGGCTGCACAGTTGGTGAGCGCCCTTGATTTCGGTCTGCTTGGTGCGCCATCTGAGCAAGATGGTGCGCTGATCTGGCTGTTCAAGCGCAACTGTTCGATCAGCCCCAAACAGTTGCTCGCCTTTTTTGCCTCTATGGCCCTGATCTCGTCGTGCGTGGCGCTGATGTGCTGGGAAGGCGGTGCGACATTGGTGCCACCATTTACAGTGGCGGAGTTGTTGGCGTTTGGCTCGGCGTTGTATGTCTATGCACGTCATGCTGCGGATCGCGAGCGGGTGACGGTATCGGCACAGTCGCTGGTTGTGGAGTGGGAGAATGCCGGCCGCATCGAACGGGCCGAGTTCAACCCGAGGTGGGCGAGAATTGTGGTGAACGAGAAAGGTTTGGTCGAAATTTCAGGGGCGGGCAAGCTGGCTTTCATGGGCCGCTACACCCGGCCTGATCGGCGCGAGAAATTGGCTCGCGACTTGCGCCGTGCAGTGCTGGCAGTCTGAGCCAAACGGCTCGAACCATTTCAAAACTAGGTGACATCCAAGATGAAACAGTTGAAGTACTACCTGACTGCGGCCTCGGCCCTGTGTGTCTCCACTGCTTTTGCTGATCAAAGCCTGACGGGCGGCCCGCAAGTCAACGGTATCGATTTCCAGCACCCCGTCACCAGCATCGCGCGCGACGAGCGCGACCTCAACTACATGGTCATGCTCATCTGCCTGGCCATTGGCATCCTCGTCTTCGGAGTGATGTTCTATTCGGTGTTCAAGCACCGCAAATCCAAGGGGGCAGTGGCGTCCCAATTCCACGAAAGCACCACGGTCGAAATCGCCTGGACCATCGTTCCGCTGCTGATCGTGATCGCCATGGTCATCCCCGCGACCAAGACCGTAGTGGCGCAACAAAACGTCTCGGATTCCTACCTCACGATCAAGGTGACGGGTTATCAATGGAAGTGGGGCTACGACTATGTCGACGGCCCTGGCAAGGGCATCTCGTTTTACTCGACGCTGACGACGCCGATGTCGGAAATCTACGGCAATGCCCCCAAACCCAACAATTACCTCCTGGCTGTTGACCATGATCTGGTTGTGCCCGTCAACCAGAAGATCCGCATTCTCACCACATCCATGGACGTCTTGCACGGTTGGTATGTGCCATCGTTCGGGGTGCAAATGGACGCCATTCCCGGCTTCATCCGTGAAACCTGGTTCAAGGCTGATCAAGTGGGCACTTACTATGGTCAATGCGCTCAGGTTTGCGGCAAGGGCCATGCCTTCATGCCCATCGTGGTCAAGGTCGTATCGCTGCCGGACTACACGGCATGGGTCAAAACTGAGCAAGCCAAGTTGAAGAAAGATGGCGGAACGCTAACACCGTCGGGCGCGACAAGTTAAGCGTCTCCTGATGTAACCGGTTCGACTCAGTCACTAATCAATGTGTTTTTTGCCAGGAGTGCAGCATGAGTGCAGTGCTTGATCCAGTCCATGCCCCAGCCCACAGTGGGGATCATGCGCATGACCATCCACACGGATGGCGCAGATGGGTGTTCTCCACCAACCACAAAGACATCGGCACGATGTATCTGGTGTTTGCCTTGTGGATGTTGTTCGAGGGCGGCATTCTGGCGATGGGTATCCGCGCGGAACTCTTCAAGCCCGGGATTCAGTTTCTGAATCCCCAGTTGTTCCTGTCGTTTTCGACGATGCACGGCATCATGATGATTTTCGGTGCTGTGATGCCTGCGATGGTGGGTTTCGCCAACTGGATGATTCCGCTGCAGGTCGGCGCCCCCGACATGGCTTTCCCGCGGCTCAACAACTTGAGTTTTTGGATGCTGATTCCTGCCGCTATTTTGCTCACATCATCGTTCTTCGTTCCCGGTGGGGCACCTGATGTCGGTTGGACACTCTATGCGCCACTGACCATCCAGCAGGGGATGGGTATGGATCTCGTGATTTTCGCGATTCACATCATGGGCGCCTCGTCCATCATGGGTTCCATCAACATCATCGTCACCATCCTGAACATGCGCGCTCCGGGCATGACGTTGATGAAGATGCCGCTTTTTTCATGGACATGGCTGATCACGGCATATTTGCTGATTGCCATCATGCCGGTTTTGGCCGGGGCGGTCACCATGACCCTGACTGACCGTCACTTTGGAACCAGCTTCTTCAGTGCTGCCGGCGGTGGTGACCCCGTCCTTTACCAGCACCTGTTCTGGTTCTTCGGGCACCCCGAGGTTTACGTGATGATTCTGCCCGCCTTCGGCATCGTGAGTGCTGTCGTGCCGACCTTCGCTCGCAAACCATTGTTTGGCTACAGTTCGATGGTCTATGCATCGGCTTCGATTGCCATCCTCTCATTTATCGTGTGGGCGCATCACATGTTCACCGCCGGCATGCCGGTCACGGGCCAGTTGTTCTTCATGTATGCCACGATGTTGATCGCGGTGCCCACAGGCGTCAAAGTGTTCAACTGGATTGCCACCATGTGGCGCGGGTCGATGACTTACGAAACCCCCATGCTTTGGGCCATTGGGTTCATTTTCGTCTTTACCTTTGGTGGTTTCTCCGGGCTTGTGCTGGCGTTGGCGCCAATTGATACCTATGTGCACAACACCTATTACGTCGTCGCCCACTTTCACTACGTTCTGGTTGCAGGCTCCCTGTTTGCCATTTTCATGGGCTACTACTACTGGTCGCCCAAATGGACGGGATTGATGTACAACGAAACAGCCGGAAAAATTCATTTCTGGGCGTCGATGATCACCTTCAACGTGACATTCTTCCCGCAGCATTTGCTTGGACTCGCTGGCATGGTGCGTCGTTACGCTGACTATCCTGTGCAGTTCACCGACTTCAATATGATTTCCTCAATCGGCGCCTTCGGTTTCGGCCTGTCACAGGCTTACTTCCTTTTTGCCGTCGTGATTCCGATGTTCCGCGGTCAAGGCGATAAAGCGCCACAGCGTCCCTGGGACGGAGCGCATGGCTTGGAATGGGAGATTCCTTCACCGGCTCCTTTCCACACTTTTGAAACGCCCCCTAAGCTCGATGCCACTGCAACTAAAATCCTTGGTTATTGAGAGCTTTTGTGGGCAATCAAGCATGTCCTCTGAAAAAAACCACCAAAACCTGAGATTGGCACTCGTGCTGCTTAGTATCGTAGTCGTGCTTTTTCTCGGTTTTGTTTTTAGGTGGTCATTTTTATAATATATTTAAATATTATTAATTTGATGCAACCCGCGTACGCAAAAAAGTACATTCAAGGCCGCGCAGTTGCGTAAATTTCTTTCGGCGTTCAAGGCTATTGCCTGGGCCTTTCTCGGCATTCGTAAATCCAGAGATCAAGAAAATGATTTTGCCAGACTTAATATTATTCATATAGTCATTGCTGGTTTGATTTCTGCGGCAATATTTATCGTCATACTCATCAGCATCGTACATTGGGTCGTACACAAATCGAATCCATAAGGAAGAGGAAGGCAATATGTCCACACACGTGCAGCCCAAAGGCTATTTCCTGCCAGGCCCCTCGGCATATCCCGCCATGGCAGCAACTGGCGCGCTCACTATGGCGTTTGGTTTGACATTCTGGTTCAACGGCGTTCCTCACGGCGATCTGTTATTTTTTCTTGGCCTTTTCTTTTTCATATTTACAAAATTTCGCTGGTTCGGGAAAACAATTTCCGAAAGCGAGGCTGGTAAACATAATCTCGCAGTCGACACCTCCTTTCGTTGGAGTATGAGCTGGTTTATTTTCTCCGAGGTCATGTTTTTCGCCTCGTTTTTTGGCGCGCTCTACTATTCTCGCGTCTATTCATTGCCTGATCTTTCAGCTTTGCACAGTAAAATTCTCTGGCCAGCCTTCTCGGGGGCTTGGCCCAGTGTTGGGCCGGCGGGTCTGATTCCAAACATCAAGGAGGCCATGGATCCTTGGCCGATTCCGACAATCAACACGGCTTTGCTACTCTCTTCGGGCTTGACGTTAACAATTTCCCACCATGCCCTCCGCGCAAGCCACCGGAAAAATGCAATTCTCTGGATGATGCTGACGTTGATACTGGGCTTTGCATTTTTATTGTGCCAAGCCTACGAATATCATCATGCTTATGAAGTTTTAGGTATCAAGCTATCTTCGGGCATTTATGGGTCGACCTTTTTTATGCTGACTGGTTTCCACGGGTTCCATGTATTTTTGGGCGGAACCATGTTATCGGTTGTTCTGTTCCGCCTCATCCGCGGGGACTTCACAGCGGAGCATCACTTCGGATTCGAAGCGGCTGCGTGGTATTGGCACTTTGTCGACGTCGTCTGGTTGTTGCTTTACGTCTTGGTCTACTGGCTCTGAATCCATTCCTCATCTAGAAAAAACGCCGCAGTAAGCGGCGTTTTTTCATCAGGTTCAACTCTGCGAATTTACGAACCAGAAACTGGGAAATCCGCAGGATGAATCCAGCCCATTTTGTAACTGATGATGATGAAGAGGAACAGCAAAATGGAAAAGCCGATCCTGAATGTCAGTGCATTGACGGCGCGATTGGTTTTGCCTTTATCTTTCATGACGAAATACAAGCCAGAAAAAAGACTGACTAGAATCAGAATGAAGGCGATGATGATGATGATTTGCAAGTTGAACTCCTTCGTCTGATTTGATCACTGTGTCGATTCTTCCGCCATTGAAGTCGCCAGCATCTAAGCCCCTGCTCAAGGTGCGGGAAATCGTGACGTTGATTCTTGCGCTTGCTTTGATTCTGGCGACGGCCTTGCTGGGGAGGTGGCAACTTGATCGGGCTGAGTACAAGAAGGCTTTGACGGCCCGCATTGCAGAACGCATGCAAGCACCCCCGTTGATTCAAGCTGGAGACGCGCTTGATTTTAAACCCAATGAGTGGCGCCACGTCATAGCCTATGGTGAATATTCCGTGGACTGGACCGTCTATTTGCAAAATCGCCAGCACAATGATCAGCCTGGATTTTGGGTGCTGACGCCATTACATATCGCGGGAAGTCAGACTTACATCATGGTGATGCGCGGCTGGGTTCCGCGTAATTTCGACGCCATCGATTTGTTGCCCAAAGTGAAGACGCCGCGGAAGATAACGCAAGTCGACGGACGTATAGCTCCTGCTCCCTCACAGTGGTTTTCTTTTGCGCCCGACCCGCCTGGAGCGGTGATTCGTCAAAATATTGAACTTACTCAATTTGCAAAGTATCACAATATCAAAATGCTGCCCTATGTGATTCAAGAAATGGGCGGTGAAAAGGATGGTCTTGTGCGTAGTTGGCCACAGCCCGATGTCGGCATGTACACCAATTATGGATATGCCTTTCAATGGTATTCCATGACGGCGCTTGGCTTGGGTCTTACCATTTATTTTCTGGGAAAGCGCGTGCGTGATCGATCCAGAACGTTAAGCCACAAGGAGTTGCATTCGTGAGCGAAAACTCGACCAGTGCCGGCCCCATGTGCCCTAGGGAAGAGAAGTCACGCAAGCGGAGCATGTTCACGTTCTGGCTGGTGGTGTTGGTCACCGTCGCGCCGTTCGTTGCAAGCACTTTTTTTTTCTTCGTCATCAAGCCCCAAGGCAAACCGCCATATGGCGAGCTGATTCAGCCTCAGCGGCCGGTCCCGCAGCTTCAACTCACAACTTTGACAGGCAAGTCGGTCGATCTTCGCCAATACAACGGTTATTGGTTGATGATCGTCGCTGGAGCGGCGGCATGTGACAAGTCCTGCCAATCACTGCTCTACGATATTCGACAATTTTTCATCGCAGCCGGAGATGACCGTTATCGCGTTGCTCGCATCTGGCTGGTGACGGATTCCGGCCCCGTCAATCCCGGTGTTTTCGAGCCCGCCCAGGGCACCGTCATCCTGCGTGCGCAGCCCGATCAACTCAAGCAGTGGCTGCCGCTTGCGCCCGGTGAGCATCTTGAGGGACCGATCTGGTTGGTCGACCCGCTTGGAAACTTGATGATGCGGTTTCCCTCCAACCCGAACCCATTGAAAACCTTGTCCGTATTCAAGAAATTGCTCTACAACACAGCAGGGTGGAAAGCCAAGCATCTGGAGCCCTTGCCGTGAGCACAACACTGAACACCATGATCAATCTGTCCACGGCCGTGCCCACCGTTTGGTCCTTCTCACTGCACTGGTTGCAGGCTGGTATGTGGGTGGCCGGGTTGATCCTGATCCTGTGGGCGGCTTTTCGCATGCGCTGGCCCAAGCTTGTCGCATTGTTGGTATTTCTCACCATGGACCTCGTGATGTTCGGCGCTTTCGTGCGCCTGACCGACTCCGGCCTCGGCTGCCCGGACTGGCCAGGCTGCTATGCCCATTTCACACCCGCACAGGCGCATCACCAAATCAATGAGGCCGTGGCCGAGCAGGGCGGTACGCAAGGCAATGTCAGTCCATTCAAGGCCTGGATCGAGATGATCCACCGTTACGTGGCCACCATCATCGGCACGCTCATCTTGGCCATGGCCATTCGTGCAAGCTGGGCTCGCAAGCATGGCAAACAGATTGCGCTGGGCTTGCCGTACTTGTTGCTGGGCTGGGTCATTTTGCAAGGGTTGTTCGGCGCTTGGACCGTCACGCTGCTCCTCACGCCGTTAATTGTGACTCTGCATCTGATGGGGGGCATCATCCTTTTGATGCTTGCAGTCTGGTTCTGGATGAGAAATCGACCTGATCTGCCGAAGGTCTCCACCACTGTTCTTACACAGGTCTTGGTGTGGGCTGCCATGTTGGCGATGCTCTGGCAGATTTTCCTCGGTGGATGGGTCAGCACCAACTACGCAGCCTTGGCCTGCACCGGTTTTCCGACCTGCAACGGCAGTTTCCAGCCTGATGCCAATTGGGCGCAGGGCTTTACCTTCTGGCGCAACCTGGGGGAGAACCCCAACGGCTCGGCCATCTCCTTGCAGGCGCTGGTCGCAATCCAGTGGGGTCACCGATTGTTCGCCGCCCTGACATCCATCATCGTGCTCGGCGCCACTTGGAACATGAGTCGCTACCGCGAATTGCGCAAGCTGGCCCTGTGGATTTCTGGCCTGTTGTTTGCACAGATCACCCTAGGCGCCAGTGTGGTGATTTTTGCCCATCCTTTGGATTTGGCTGTCGGTCATAACGGTGTCGCAGCCTTGATGATGCTGATGTTGACAATCGCGGCATATCGGGTCAGTCATCTCGAATCGCGCAGGCTCGTCGGTGACGATGCTGCGCTTGTTCCCGTCACGCTTCAACGCGCACAGGCCAAACCATGAAGAGTTCCACCTTGTCTCGCCCTCCCGGGTTGCTCCACTCCATCAGGCAACTCTACGCCCTTACTAAACCGCGCGTGGTGCAGCTCATCGTTTTTTGTGCCGTGATTGGCATGTTTCTGGCCGTTCCTGGCTTGCCCGCGTGGAGACCCCTCGTCTTCGGGACCTTGGGTATCTGGCTGGTCGCCAGTGCAGCGGCGGCATTCAATTGCCTGGTGGAACAGAAGATCGACGCGGTGATGCGCAGAACATCCTGGCGCCCATCCGCGACAGGTGAATTGGGCACATCGTCCATCATTGTCTTTTCCGGCGTTTTGTGCGCGGGCGGGATGCTGCTGCTCTACACCCAGGTGAACCCTTTGACGATGTGGCTGACCTTTGGCACCTTTATCGGTTACGCCGTTGTCTACACGGTGTTGCTCAAACCGGCGACACCGCAGAACATCGTCATCGGTGGAGCCTCCGGAGCCATGCCGCCCGTGCTGGGTTGGGCGGCGATGACCAACGGCATCTCGGCGCAGGCGCTCATTTTGTTCCTCATCATTTTTCTGTGGACGCCGCCGCACTTCTGGGCTTTGGCCTTGTACCGAACCGACGATTACAAAAAATCCGGGTTGCCGATGTTGCCGGTGACGCATGGGTCCGAATACACCAGGCTTCAGGTCTTGCTCTACACCCTGGTGCTCACGGCCGTATCGCTCATGCCGTTTGCCATGCATATGAGCGGGCTGGTCTATGCCATTGCCGCTGTGGTGCTCGACACCATTTTCATCGCCTACGCCTGGGAGCTCAAGCAGCGCTACAGCGATATGCTCGCGCGCAAGACATTTCGCTACTCCATCGTCTACCTGTCCTTGTTGTTCGCAGCCATGCTGCTGGACCACTACATCACGATTTGATTCCGGCAACGCACGCCGCGCCGTCAGCCGAGCCGCCGATTTTCGGCGGCTGCATCTCGGGCCCTGCTGGGTCGGCGCGCCAACATCGTGCCATCCTGTGCCTCGGACGATGCGGTCGAATTCCAGGCTGCGATGAGCTATACCGGCCGTTTTGCACCCTCGCCCACAGGCCTTTTGCATGCCGGATCCTTGCTGGCCGCGCTGGCGTCCTGGCTGGATGCGCGCTCGCATGGCGGTCGTTGGCTGGTCCGCATCGAAGATGTCGACCAGCCCCGTTGCAAACCGGGGGCTGATCGTGAGATCTTGCGGCAGCTTGCCGGCTGCGGGTTGATCCCGGATGCGCCAGTGTGGTGGCAATCGCAACGCGGGCCAGCGTATCAATCGGCGCTCGACAGCTTGTTGGTGCAAAACAAAGCCTATGCCTGCGCCTGCTCGAAACGCGAGATCGACCAAGTCTTGCGGTCTCGGGGACTGCTGCTTCAGCGCGGGGAGGAGCGTGTGTATCCCGGCACTTGCAGGGAGGGGCTCGGCGGTCGTCGACCGAGAGCTTGGCGCTTGCGCGTGCCCGGGGCGACCGGGGCACTAGTGCATTGGGAAGACAGGCGCCTCGGTGTTCAAACAGAACAGGTCGATCAGACCGTGGGTGATTTCCTGCTCAAGCGTGCCGACGGGCCGTGGGCTTACCAATTGGCCGTCGTGGTGGACGACGCGGCCCAGGGGGTCAGTCACGTGGTCCGCGGCGAAGACATCGCTGCCTCCACCGCGCGGCAAATTCTCTTGCAACGCGCCTTGGAACTACCCACCCCGATCTATCGCCATATCGGCTTGTTGCGCGATGCCGAAGGTCGCAAGTTGTCCAAGCAAAACGGCGCGGAAAGCATCGTGCCTGGCCTCGCGGCGGTCTCGCACTCCATCCAAACCCTGGGACTGATCCCAAGGGGAAAAACGCTGGGAGAGTTGCTGGAACACGCGACGAACCAGTGGCTCGATGTCTAGTGCCGGGTCGGCATCCGGTCAATTCATGCAGTGCTGGCGATGTTGGGACAGATGCCACGGCGGGCATCCCGAAAAGATGCAACCTGGGCTGGCCTGCAAGGCGGATCGAGATGCCCCGGTCGTGCGTCTCTACTTGGCTGAAGGTTTGCCCCCGAGCAACGCAGCAAGTGCGCGACGTGGGCGAATGTTGGGCGAGATGGCGCCGCGCGATGGCACGGTCGGGTTGTCTTCCCAAATGGGCCGAGCGTTCGGGTCGGCTTCGTAGGGTTTGTCGAACCAGTTGTCGCGTGGCCCAGGCCGATGGTTGCTGCTTGCGCGGGCCAGCGCAGGCGTGGACGACTCCGTTGATTTTTCCGGATGCACCGGCCGGCGGCTCGTTCGCGGCTCCACCGCGAGCGTGCGAACTTCAATGCCGCGCTTGATCAGTTTTTCGATATCACTGAGCGAGCGGCTGTCGCGCTCGGTGGCCAAGGTGATCGCCAGGCCCGAGGCTCCAGCGCGACCTGTGCGACCAATGCGGTGCACATAATCTTCCGCGCTGAACGGTACGTCATAGTTGATCACACCGGGCAATTCGACGATGTCCAATCCGCGCGCTGCGACGTCGGTCGCCACGAGTACGGCAACCTCGTTGCGCTTGAAGGCGTCCAGCGTCGCCAAGCGTTCGGCTTGCGACTTGTCGCCGTGCATCGCTTGCGCTTTCAACCCGTCGCGTTCGAGGATGCGCGCCAGCCGGCTGGCGCCCAGACGGCTGTTGACGAACACGATGGTTTGCTTCAAGTCATGTTCTCGCAGCAACTGAAGCAGAGCGGGATGCTTGCTGTCTTCGCTCAACTTGTAGACCAGTTGTTGCACATTCGTGGCCGTGGCATTGGGACGAGCCACTTCCACGAGAACCGGATCTTGCAGATAACTCTGTGCGAGACGTCTGATTTCGGTGGAGAAGGTTGCCGAGAACAGCAGGGTCGTGCGTGCCTTGGGCAGAAAAGCGAGGATGCGTTGCAGGTCTGGCAAGAAGCCAATGTCCAGCATGCGGTCGGCTTCGTCCAGCACCACGAATTCCACTTGAGCCAGGCTGACGTTCTTGGCTTCGAGGTGATCCAGCAGTCGGCCCGGGGTCGCCACCAGCATTTCAACCCCCAGCCGCAAGGCAGCCTTTTGTGGAGCCATGTCCATGCCGCCGAATACGCACGCACAACGCAGCTGTGTGTGGCGCGCATAAGCTTGTATGTTGCTGAAGACCTGATCCGCCAGTTCGCGGGTCGGTGCCAGGACCAAGGCGCGAACCGGATGCCTGGCGGGCGACACACTACTCGTCGCCAGCGGCAGCAATTTTTGAAGAATGGGCAGTGAGAACGCGGCCGTCTTACCCGTGCCGGTCTGCGCCGCCCCCATCACGTCGCGCCCCGACAGCACGATGGGGATGGCACGCTCTTGAATGGGTGTCAGATTTTCGTACCCCATATCAGTCACAGCCTGCAGCAAGCGCGCGTCGAGCCCGAGGTCGCTGTAGCGTTGAGCTGGCTGGATCGTCGCGTTCAAGGCAGTGGACTGGTCGTTCATCAAGGGGGGTTGTCTGTGGAGAAAACCCAAATTATGCGCCTCAGGAACGATTCCCCGACATGGGCGGTTTGAATCGTGGTAGGCCGTGTTGGACTTGAACCAACGACCAAAGGATTATGAGTCCTCAAGAATGGCAATTA
>JAJXUC010000180.1 GCA_021783435.1 Pseudomonadota bacterium
GCGCCTCTTCCTGTTCCGCATTGGTCGAGGAGATGCGCAAGGCGCCGGGTTCGAGATTGATGCGCACGCCCTTGAACTTGTCGCTGGTGAGAATCGCCACGCGCTGCAGGGCCGCCAGCAAAGTCTGGCGAGACAGCTGCAAATGGTTCTTGTGCCCCTTGGGAACCACGCGCTGATAGTCAGGAAACTTACCCTCGACGAGCTTGCTCACGAGTTCCATGTCGCCGAAGCTCAGCTTCGCCTGGTTCGACGCGAACCGCATCGCAATGGGCTCTTCGCCGTCGGCCAACAGGCGAAGCAATTCCATGATGGTCTTGCGCGGCAGGATGACTTCCCGCTTCTCGGCCAGGCCTTCGACCTGGGCACTCACCAGGGCAAGGCGGTGTCCGTCCGTCGAAACCAGGGTGAGTTGGTGACCGTCGGCAACCAGCAGGAGGCCGTTGAGGTAGTAGCGAATGTCATGCTGGGCCATGGCGAAATGCACCAGGGCAAGCATGCGCTTGAACTGCCCCTGGGCAATGACCAACGGTTGCGCAGAATAGTCCGCGGCTTCCTTGACCAGAGGAAAGTCCTCGGCGGGCAGGGTTTGCAGGGAGAACCTGGACTTGCCGCAACGAACCGTGAACTTGCCGTCGGACCATTCCAGCGCCGCTTCGGATGCCGGCGCCGCGCGCAGGATGTCGATCAGCTTGCGCGCATTCACGGTGGTGGCTTGCAAGTCCGCCGTCGCGGCATGGCCTTCGCCCAGGGCTGTGCGCATGCGTATCTGAATTTCCATATCGCTGGTGGTCAGCGCGAGATCGGTGTCCACCGGCTGCATCAGCACATTGGCCAGAACGGGCAGTGTCTGACGCCTCTCCACGATGCCGGCCACGCCCCCCAGCCCCTTGAGCAGGGCCTCACGCGATACGGTCAATCTGTTCATTATGAATGTTCCTTTTCAGAATAGGACTAGTAACAGGAGGAGGCGGTTTTGTGCGGATAAGTCGTTTTTCTTTTATTTTTCAACAGCTTATATGTTCTTTTTTGTTGGGGACAAAGCAGCCAGTTTAGGCGAGCAGAACAGAACAACTTAGGCCACGCCAACGTTCGGCAAAGCTTGTTCAACTTGGGCTCACAAACCATCCACAGCGTTGTTCATCCTTTCAGCGTTTGCTCCAGGACATGCAGCTGCTGGTTGAGTTCCTGCAGACGTGTGCGTTCCTGTCCGACCTTGCGCACAGCGTGCAGCACGGTGGTGTGATCGCGCCCGCCGAACAACTCGCCGATTTCGGGCAGGCTTTTCTGCGTCAGTTCCTTGGCCAGGTACATGGCGATCTGGCGCGGCCGCGCGATGGAGGCCGGGCGCCTCTTGGAGTACATGTCGGCCACCTTGATCTTGTAGAAGTCGGCCACGGTCTTTTGGATGTTTTCAACCGAGACCTGGCGGTTCTGCAGCGAAAGCAGATCCTTGAGGGCCTCGCGTGCCAGGCCGATCGTGATCTCTTCTCCGGAAAAGCGGGCGTACGCCAGGATCTTGCGCAGCGCGCCTTCGAGCTCGCGAACGTTGGAGCGGACGTTTTTCGCTACGAAAAACGCGACGTCCTCGCCCAGATTGACCATTTCGACTTCTGCTTTGCGCAGAAGAATGGCCACCCGCATCTCGAGTTCGGGGGGTTCCAGCGCCACGGTCAAGCCGGAATCGAAACGTGACGTCAATCGGGCGTCGATTTCCTGCAACTCCTTGGGGTAGGTATCGCTGGTGAGGATGATTTGCGAGCGTTTCGCCGTGAGCGCCTCGAAGGTATAGAAAAATTCTTCTTGGGTTTTTTCCTTGCCGGCGAAAAACTGCACGTCGTCGATCAGCAGCAGGTCTAGGGAGTGGTAGTAGCGCTTGAATTCGTCGAAAGTCTTGCGCTGATAGGCCTTGACCACTTCGCTCACGAATTGTTCGGCTTGCAAATAGCGGATGCGTGCTCCCGGACGCGCAGCAAGCAGCGCGTTGCCGACAGCCTGCACGAGGTGGGTCTTGCCCAAGCCGACGCCGCCGTAGAGAAAAAGGGGGTTGTAGGACTTGCCAGGGTTTTCCGAAACCTGGAGTGCCGCAGCGCGCGCCAGTTGGTTGGCCTTGCCGGGAACCAGGCTTTCGAAAGTCAGGCCGGGATTCAGACGCGACCGTTCGAGGGCTTCAATCTCGGGTGATGCGGCGGCGCTTCGGCCATCCGGGCTCTGGCCGACGGCCTTGTCTTGCGGTTCCTTGACGCCAGCGATGCCCTGCGAGGTTTCGCTCCCGGGTTGTCCGTTGCTGGCTTTGCCATCAGGCTTGGGTGTTTTCGGTACCGGCTTGTGGATGGTGAATTCCAGTTGCACCGGCCTTCCCGCCGCGCTTGCCAGGGCTTCGGCGATGCGGTTGCTGTATTGCGACCGCAGCCAGTCCATTTTGAAGCGGTTGGGAACGGACAGGATGGCCGTGGAATGGTCTTCGCTCCAGTTTGGGGGTGCAAGAGGTTTGATCCAGGCGGTGAATTGCTGGATGGGAATTTCGCTGGCGAGTTGTGTACAACAGGCTTGCCAGATGTGTTCGTGCGGCATGTGGAATCGTTGGATGTTGTGATTCGCCAGCGTCGAAGACTATTTCGGCGCTGCGCCGGCTCTCGGTGCCGCATTCCGCCGGGTCGTTCCAAGACGTGAAGCGACGCTGGAACGATGACGCAGATTTGGCCCTGAGCAGGAATTATGGTTCTTCATTTTAGTCCAACATGCCAAGTTATCCACAGATTGGAGCCGTCGATGGAGGCTCAATTTTGTCTTGACAGTTCGATGGTCTTGCGCTTTTCCGGAGAGGCGAAAATTTCCTCGGCGTAGCGCGGTCTAGAACACGCGGACGCTTGCTGCCAACACAGGCTTGATTGACATTGGGGGCTTAATTTGTTGAAATCACATGTTTTTCGCAAAATCCTCGCGGCCGATCCGGTTTTTGGCGGGGTGAGCCATTGTCGTGCTGCGGCCTCGATAAACGGGCTACAGTGCCGAGCAGCGCCCACAGAGCACCATCATGAAACGTACCTATCAACCTTCCAAGACTCGCCGCAAGCGCACCCACGGTTTTCTGGTGCGCATGCGTACCGTTGGCGGCCGTGCCGTCATCAAGGCACGGCGTGCCAAGGGCCGCAAGCGTCTGGCGGTCTGAGTTTTCTGGCGTCAAGCTGTCGCACATTCCACCCAGGGTTCATGCGGGGTGGTTTTCGTGCTTGTGCCTCGTCTTCTTCTGACCGAGAGCCGCTACGCATGGCGCAACCTACACACCATGTGCTGGCAGAGCGTGAAACCCTGCTGTTGCCCCTGAGCCGGCCTGAGTCGTTCTTGGTCAGCTTGCGTGGCCCAAGCGTGCGCGCCGAGGAATTTCGGCTTCACTTCCGCGAAGCCCGAGAGCACGACGTCGCAAACGATGTCTTGCAATCTTCCGATTCATCGGGGCGGATTTGTGTGTTTGGTTTCGTCCTGCCCAAGCGACTGTGCAAGCATGCCGTGCGGCGCAACCTGATTCGTCGCGTGACGCGCGAATGCCTGCGCGAGCACCTGCGAACGGCGCCGCTTTGGCCTTCGGCACCGCCGCCCGTCCTGGTGCTCAAGCTAACGCGAAAATTGCCGGAAGCCTTTATCAGCGCCAGTTCACCGGCTTTGGGCCGATATGTGAGGGCGCGCATCCAGGTGTTGTTGAACCTCTATGCGGGGCGTGGACGTCCGTCCGTGGCGCCTGCCATGTCCGGGCTTTCGGGCCGTGGACTTCCCCCTGCCCAGCCAGGGGCACGGCCATGAGGGCCTTGCTTGTCGCTCTAGTGCGGGGTTACCAGCTGTTGTTCAGTTCTTGGGTAGGTGGCCAGTGCCGGTTCACGCCCACGTGCTCGCAATTCGCGATCGAGGCCTTGCGCCAGCATGGGGCAGCGCGTGGAAGTTACCTCGGCGCCCTGCGCATCGCGCGCTGCAATCCATGGTGCGACGGTGGACATGATCCTGTGCCGAGCGTGTTTCACTGGGCCGCTTGGCGGCGAGAGAGCACGCCGGACGCGATGGTCGAGGCTTCGGATGTGGCGACGGCCTCGAAGTCTGCGGAGTCTTCTTCCGAACCTGCCGCAGCACCGGCGCAAGATGCTGTCACACCGTCTCAGGTCTAATACACCGTTTGCCGTCGCGGCCAACGTCGTGGCGATCGATATTCCAACTCCATTCCCGCAGGATTTCGCATGGACTTTCGCCGCTCCGTTTTGTGGGTGATTTTCACCATCTCGGTGATTTTTCTGTACAACTCCTGGCTGCGTTACAACGGCCAGAGCGGCCTGTTCGGCGAACCGGCCGCCGTCACGGCCACGGCCCCCGCGCCAGCGGGACGCGCCGGGGACGTACCGACTCCGGCGTTGCAAACCGCGACCGCGCTACCTGGCAGCGCTGCCGCCGCGTCCGTCGCCCCCGGGGCTCTTTCGGCATCGAAGGCGACCCTGACCTCCATCCATACCGACGTGTTGGACGTGAAAGTTTCGAGCGAAGGTGGGAATCTGGTTTATGCCAAGCTGCTGAAATATGCCAGCCATGCCGATGCCCAGGACGATCTGGTGTTGCTCGACAACAGCCCGAACAACACCTACATGGCGCAAAGCGGCCTTGTGGGGGGCGACTTTCCCAACCACAAGACGCCGATGACCTTGCTGCCGGGTCCGACCGACATGGGAGGGGCGGATACGCTGACCGTGCGCATGCAGTCGCCGGTCGTGGGAGGCCTGCAACTCACGCGCACCTACACCTTCAAGCGCGGCAGTTATGTGATTGCGGTGAGCAACGAGATCGTCAACAAGGGGGCCACCCCGGCGACGCCGCAGCTTTACCTGCAACTGGTGCGTGACGGCAACGACCCGAGCACCGGCACGCACTTCTATCACACGTTTACCGGCCCGGCGATCTACGACAGCAAAGACAAGTTCCAGAAGTTCGAATTCAAGGACATCGGCGACCAGACCAAGACCATCAAGAGCGACGATGGTTGGCTGGCGATGGTGCAGCATTACTTCGTCTCGGCCTGGCTGCCCCACCCCGACAAGGGGCCGCGCGAGTTCTACCTGCGCAAGCTCGAACCCAACCTCTACGCCACAGGGGTGATGCTGCCGCTTCCTACGCTGGCGCCCGGAGCGCGCACGGTGCAGACCGACACGCTCTATGTCGGTCCGGAGATCGAGAGCCAGCTCCAGGGCCTCGCCCCGGGCTTCGAACTGGTGAAGGACTACGGCTGGGTGACCATCATCGCCAAGCCGCTGTTCTGGGTGTTGGAGCAGATTCACGCCGTGCTGCGCAATTGGGGTTGGTCCATCATCGCGTTGACGGTGCTGCTCAAGCTGCTGTTTTTCCCGCTCACCGCAGCGAGCTATCGTTCCATGGCGCGCATGAAGGCGGTGGCTCCGCGCCTGAACGCGCTGCGCGAACGCCACAAGAACGACCAGGCGGCGATGAACGCGGCCATGGTGGAGATGTATCGCAAGGAAAAGATCAACCCGCTGGGGGGGTGCCTGCCCATCGTCATCCAGATCCCGGTGTTCATCGCGCTGTACTGGGTGCTGCTTTCCAGCGTGGAACTGCGCGGGGCGCCCTGGCTGGGCTGGATTCATGACCTTTCGGCCAAGGATCCGTACTACATCCTCCCTGCCATCATGACCGCGACCTCTTTCCTGCAGGTCAAGCTCAATCCGACGCCGCCCGATCCGATGCAGGCGCGGCTGATGTGGATCATGCCGGCGGCATTCTCGGTGATGTTCTTCTTCTTTCCGGCCGGCCTCGTGCTGTACTGGTTGACCAACAACTTGATCTCCATTGCCCAGCAGTGGTTCATCAACAAGAAGATGGGCGTGCCGGAATTCTCGGACCCCAAGTAAGGACGGTTTGACGACGCGAACACACCCCGCGCCGTCATCGCTTCCATGAACGTGCTGGCCCGCCGGTCCGATCCGATCGCCGCCGTGGCGACGGCGCCTGGCCGCGGTGCCGTGGGCATCGTGCGTGCTTCCGGACAGGATCTGTCCGTCTTGGTCCGCGCGTTGTGCGGCCGCGCGCTGGAACCCCGCCATGCGACCTTGTTAGCGTTTCGCGATGCCCAGAACGGCATCATCGATACAGGGCTTGCGCTGTATTTTCCGGCGCCGCATTCCTATACCGGCGAGGACGTTCTTGAACTGCAGGTGCATGGTGGTCCGGTGGTCTTGCACCTGCTGTTGGGCCGGCTGCTGGAGTTGGGCCGAGCCATCGGTTTGCGTGCGGCGGAACCGGGCGAATTCACCCAGCGCGCGTTTCTCCATGGCAAGCTTGACTTGGCACAGGCCGAGGCCGTGGCCGACCTGATCGACGCCACCACCGAGACCGCGGCGCGCGGCGCCGGCCGTGCGCTGGCTGGCGAACTGTCGAACCGTGTGCATGCGCTTGCCGAGGCCTTGCGCGAACTTCGAGCACTGGTCGAGGCCACGCTGGATTTCCCCGAGGAGGACATCGACTTCATCCGTGCCGCGGGCGTCGCCGCGCGGGTGCAGGCCTTGGAGGTGCAGGTCGCCGAGGTCCTGGCGCGCACGCGTCAAGGCGCCTTGCTGCGTGAAGGCATCCGCGTGGTGCTGGCGGGTCAGCCGAACGTGGGCAAGAGTTCCTTGCTCAATGCCTTGGCAGGCGCTGAGCTGGCGATTGTTACGGACGTTCCGGGCACCACGCGGGATCGCGTCAGCCAAGCCATCCAAATCGCCGGGGTGCCCTTGCACATCGTCGACACGGCCGGCTTGCGCGAGACGAGCGACACGGTGGAGAGCATCGGCGTGGCGCGCAGCTGGGACGCCATCGCCGATGCCGATGCGGTGCTGTTCCTGCACGACCTGACGCGCTTGGAGAGTCCCGACTATGCGCAAGCCGAGGCACGGATCGCGCAGGCCATCGCGGGACATGCGCCGCGAGGCGCTACCCTGCTTCATGCGTGGAACAAGTCGGATGCGCTTGGGGACGCTGAGGCCAGAGAGCGTTCCCGTGACTTTGCCGCCGCCCAAGGGTGGGTTCATGCCGCGCAACCGGGCTTGCTGCTGTCGACGCGCAGCCAGG
>JAJXUC010000181.1 GCA_021783435.1 Pseudomonadota bacterium
CCGGTCTGCAGGAAGACTTGCTGATCAACATCACGCCGCAGGAAACCCGCGTGGCCCTCATCGCCCACGCCGCGGTGCAGGAAATCCACATCGAGCGCACCCTGGAGCGCGGCCTGGCCGGCAATGTGTACCTGGGGCGCGTGGTGCGCGTGCTGCCGGGCATGCAGTCGGCCTTCGTCGACATCGGCCTGGAGCGCGCCGCCTTCCTGCACGTGGCCGACCTGTGGCAGCGCATGCTGGGCAATGCCGAGGCCAAGTCCGGCGCCCAGCCCGTCGCCATCGAGAAACTGGTGTTCGAGGGCCAGTCGCTGCTGGTGCAGGTGATCAAGGACCCCATCGGCGCCAAGGGCGCGCGCCTGTCCACGCAGATCAGCCTGGCCGGGCGCCTGCTGGTGCACCTGCCGCAGGACAGCCACATCGGCATTTCGCAAAAAATCGACGACCCCGCCCTGCGCGAGACCCTGCGCCAGCGCCTGACCACGCTGGCCGAGGCGCACGACGCGCAGGCCAGCATGGGCTTCATCGTGCGCACCAATGCCGAGGACGCGGCGGACGCCGAACTGCTCGACGACATCGCCTACCTGCGCAAGACCTGGGCCACGATCGACGCCCGCATGCGCCAGAGCCAGGCCCCCGCCCTGCTCTACCAGGAACTCAGCCTCGCCCAACGCGTGCTGCGCGATCTCGTCACCGACGCCACGCGCAGCATCCAGATCGATTCGCGCGAGAACTTCGAGCACCTGCAGGCCTTCGCCGCCGAATACATGCCGCGCGTCAGCGCCCGGCTGCAGCTCTACCGCGGCGAACGTCCGCTGTTCGAGCAGTACAACGTGGACGAGGAAATCGAAAAGGCGCTGGGCCGGCGCGTGGACCTGAAATCCGGCGGCTACCTGATCGTCGACCAGACCGAGGCCATGACCACGGTGGACGTGAACACCGGCGGCTTCGTCGGCGCGCGCAATTTCGACGACACCATCTTCAAGACCAATCTGGAGGCGGCCCACGCCATCGCCCGGCAGCTGCGCCTGCGCAATCTCGGCGGCATCATCCTCATCGATTTCATCGACATGGGCAGCAACCAGCACCGCGCCGCCGTGCTCGACGAGTTGAAAAAGTCCCTCGCGCGCGACCGCGTGAAAGTCACCGTCAACGGCTTCTCCCAGCTCGGCCTGGTGGAAATGACGCGCAAGCGCACCCGCGAATCCCTCGCCCACCAGCTGTGCGAACCCTGCCCCACCTGCGGCGGCCAGGGCCAGGTAAAGACCGCGCGCACCGCCTGCTACGACATCCTGCGCGAAATCCTGCGCGAGGCCAAGCAGTTCAGCCCGCGCGAGTTCCGCATCGTCGCCTCCAACGCCGTGGTCGACCTGTTCCTGGAGGAGGAAAGCACCCACCTGGCCGAGCTGTCGGACTTCATCGGCAAGCCCATCGCGCTGCAGGTCGAACCCGGCTACGTGCAGCACCAGTTCGACATCGTGCTGCTGTAGGCGCCACGCGGCGCGAGCCGCGCTTCAGCCAGCCTTCGGCACCCGCCCCAGCATGTAGAACTCGGGATTGGGCATCATGCGCAGCAGCCCGGCCATGCGGTTGGACAGGGCGAAGAACGCTGCAAGGGCGCCGATGTCCCACGCATCCTCATGGCTGAACCCCACGGCGTACAAGGCGTCGAGGTCGGCGTCGTCCACCGCGTCGGCCTGCCGCGCAACCTTGCACGCGAACGCCAGCATCGCCCGCTGCCGCTGGCTGAGATCGGCCTTGGTCCAGTCCGTGGCGATCTGGTCCGCGATCCGCGGATTCTTCTCGTGAATGCGCAAAATGGCCCCGTGCGCCACCACGCAATACAGGCAGTGGTTCGCCGCGCTCGTCGCCACCACGACCATCTCCTTCTCCCCCTTGGTCAGCCCCGAGGGCTTGAGCATCAGCGCGTCGTGATAGGCGAAGAAGGCGCGGAACTCGTCCGGCCGATGCGCCAGCGCGAGAAACACATTCGGCACGAAGCCGCTGCGCTCCTGCACCTCCAGGATGCGCTGGCGCATGTCGTCGGGCAGATCGGCGAGTTCGGGGACGGGGAAGCGGCTGATGGCTTGGGTCATGGCATCTGAGGAGACGAGACTGTCCAGAGGACATTGAAGCCGCCGCGACGATGACGCGCAAGGCCGCGGTCTGCCATGGCTCGCTTGCCTTGGCCCGCAAGCCTGTCGGAAAACACCACCGAGGCACGCGAAGGCCTATCGGCCGCTCAAAATTGACCGGGCAATTTCATGCTCCTGACCCATTGCGTCGACTGACCCGATGGTTTGGGGGCATCCAGTTCAGTTTCGATCTTCGTGTAAGCCGCGCGACATAACTGAAGCACATCCTCGCTTCGCACCCGGTAGACCATCTGATTGCCGACCCGGCGCTTCGCCACGATCCCCGCCGAGTACAACATTTTGAGATGTTGCGAAACGTTGGGCTGTGTCGAAGCGACCGCCTCGACAATGGCATTGACGCTTTTCCCCTGGTTGCAGATGGCACTCAGAATACGCAGACGCAGTGGCGTGGCCAGAGCGCTGAAGAGTTCAGCCGTGCGGATGAACACGCGATCCGTGGCGTCATCTTCAACGGCGTGCTGGGTGCTCAGCATCTGCAAGGGAATCGATCGCGCTGACATGGCGAATCTCTGACGCAAAGACAGCCGTCCATGCATGCAAGCCTGCAAACCAACGTGGACACGCCCATGGCGAAGTCGTCTTCCGGGAGTCGCAAAATCTGAAGTCATTCTCCGCGCAAGAATCGCCGTCAATCTTGATGGACATCAACCGGATGCACCTTCCCATAGGCCCGGCAACAATCAGGTTTGTCCAAATGTTGCTGAGGGTTCGGACTGTCACGGATTCGAAAAACATCCATCGATTCAGCGCGCCTTCGCCCTTGCTGGCAGCAAGGCCAGCGCCCCGTCACCCAGCAGGCTCAGAGCGATGAGGCTGACCGCCCAGAACGCCGGGTACTCCCAGCCGCCGCCCTTGTTGGTGAAGAGCCAGCCGTTGGCGCCATGCACCATGACGATGGTGCCGAACATCTCCAACGCCAGAGGCAGCGCGACCCAAGGCGCATAGATGCCGAGGATCAGGGCCAGGCCTCCGGCAAGCTCCAGCGCAATCACGCCATACGCGAACAAGGCCGGCAGGCCGAGCGAGGCGAAGTAGGCGACGAAGCCGGGTATCGTGAACACGAAAATCTTCAGCCCGACGTGGGCGAGAAAGAGAACCCCGAGGCTCACGCGCAGCAAGGCGATGCCGTAGGGCGCGGTGGATGTCTTGATCATGATGGTCTCCAGTGATGTGGACGGTGTCGAATCCGGATGCGCGGACGGCTCACGCCTTGCGCAACCACGTGGGGGCGATGGCGGTGCCGAGGCCTGCGCCATAGCCGAGATAGATGTTCAGTCCGGCCAGCGGTTCGAGATATCGCGCGTTGCGCAGGCCGCCGGCGTCGATGACCTCGAAGCCGATCGAGCGCGCCAGCGCGCTCACCATCTCCTTTGCCTGCGCGTCATCCGCCGCGACGAACGTGGGAACCCTCTGCCCGTGGCCAAAATCAGCGCCATCGGCCAGCACCTGCGCAAACACGGTGTTGAAGGCCTTGACCACTCGCTGGCCGGGCAGCGCCGCCGCGATCTGCTCTGCGGCCGACGTCTCGTGACCGAGGGTCAGTCCCATGTAGTCGGCGGTCAGCGGGTTCGTGATGTCGATGACGACCTGCCCTTCGCGCAGACCGGCGGCACGCAACGCGGCGACTGCCTCAGCGTAGGCGGTTGCGACGATGACGATGTCGCTGTCGGCCGCCATTTGCGGACTCGACGCCGCCGCGTATTGCGCCGCGAGGGCCTGCGCCTTGGCCGCGTCGCGGCCAAGCACGTTGACTTGATGGCCGGCCTGCGTCAGTTGCTTGACGAACGCCGAGCCCATATGGCCAGAGCCGATGAGAGTGATGTTCATGATGTGTCCTTTGTGTCGTGAGCTGGATTGCGTGAAACCCATGTGCCGTGGACCCTCGCCGCAGTCTGCAGGAGTCCATGGGTTGCACTGTAGAGTTGATGAATGTGGAAAAAAAGACCGCGATGCACAATAGATCGTTCCGTAAATTGCAACAGTATGAGGGCCACCGATGGACGTGACTTACGCCATGAAGGTGTTGTTGCAGGTCGTCGATTCCGGCAGTTTTGCGCGCGCTGCGGCCGCGCTCGACATGTCGAATGCGGCCGTAACGCGCCAGGTCAGTGCGCTCGAAGCGCGTCTGGGCGCGCGCTTGCTGAACCGCACCACGCGCCGGCTCTCGCTGACCGACGCGGGCGCCGAGTTCTGCGCCCGCGCTCGCGGCATCCTGGAGCAGATCGCCGAGGCGGAATCCGTTGCCGCCCAGGGGGCGGCACAGCCGGTGGGCCTGTTGCGGATATCGGCGCCGTTATCGTTCGGCGTGATGCGCCTGGCGGGACTACTGCCCGGATTCCGCGCCCGCTATCCGCAGTTGCGCCTGGACATCGACCTGTCCGACCGTGTCGTCGACTTGGCCAACGAAGGTATCGACGTCGCGCTGCGGATCGCCGGCAGGCTCGACCCGAACCTGATCGCGCGCCGCATCGCGCCCGTCAGCATGGTGGTCTGCGCGGCACCGGAGTATCTGAATCGCCGCGGGACGCCATGCGAACCGGCCGAGCTGGCGCAGCATGAAACCTTGAGCTTCAGCTATCTATGGGCTGGTGACGACTGGCCGTTCACCGACGGCAACGGTAAGGTGACTCGCGTGCGGGTCCATCCTGCCGTTCACGCCACCAGCGGCGATCTGCTGCGCGAACTTGCCGTGGCCGGCGGCGGCATCATCATGCAACCAACCTTCCTGGTCGCGAAGGAACTGCGGCGTGGAACCCTCGTGCCGATCCTGGCCGATTACAAGACCCTCGGGCTGAACCTGTATGCCGTCTACCTCAGTCACCGGCATCTGCCGAGCAAGGTTCGGGTTTTCATCGACTACCTCGTGCAGGCCATTGGCAGCGAGCCCGCGTGGGAGGCGGGGCAAGAAAACGTGGCGCCGCGAACATGACGGCATGCGCGAGATCGCGGCACGGTACCGGCCTTCGACTGCATTCGTGAGGTTCGGCTGGATGGACGATCGTCCATGAAGCTCGCGGCATGCGGGCTTCGGAAGCCCGGGCGCCTGCGCCCGGGCATGGCCGGCTTACTGCGCGGCGCTGGTCTGGGTGGTGGCCGCCGGGCAGGTGCCGGCGTCGCCGGGGACCTTGCCGACCATGAGCAGGAAGCTCTCGAAAGGCTTGATGGCGCGCATGGCCACCAGCTTGGGGCCCTGGAATTCGAGCTTGCCGCTCATCATGGCCCACATCGGGCCGGGGTCGCCCTTGCCCATGGACTCCCAGTTCTTGGTGCTGGCGTGCATGAGGAAGTCGACGTCGAAGTTGGCCGGGGTGTTGGGCGCGCCGCCGTAGGTGCAGTAGGCCTTGCCGTCCTTGGGCACGATCTTGAGCTCGACCATGGAACCCTTGCCGCAGT
Organism: Pseudomonadota bacterium; assembly: GCA_021783435.1. Next base: position 5,547 of record JAJXUC010000181.1, read on the forward strand.
CGGTGCGGTACATCTCGACGATCTTGTAGCCGCGGCCCTTGTCGTCGTGCAGCCATTCGCCGGCGAGGCCTTCGGTGAGCTGGGGCGTCTGGTTCCAGGCCTGGCAGAAGCTGGCGGTCCACTGCGACGACATCAGCACGGGCGCGGCCTGGGCGGTCGCGGCGGCGGAGGCGAACAGGGCCGCGAGCGTGGCGCGAACCAGATGCTTGCGCGAGATGGGGTTGAATGCGTGCATGGATTGTGTCTCCTCGGGTTGAAAGCCGGCCTTGCGCGGCCGGGGCAAAAAAACGGGATGGGTCGGGGTCCGGGCGAGCGGGCTCAGGCGGATCCGGGCCAGTCGTCGATCAGGTCTTGCGCGCGGCGCCGGAAGGGTTCGGCCTTCTTTTCGTCGATGAACAGGCGGATGTACTTGACGCAGCTGTCCACCGCGGCGCGCTGGCCGGCCTGTGTGTTGTCGGCGGCGCGCAGCTTTTGCACGAGTTTGTCGGCCTGCTTGCCGAAGCCTCGTGTGGCCAGCGCGCAGAGCAGGGAACACAGATCCCTTTCACCCGCCTCTCCGGCATCGGCCAACTCGGACGAGGCAAACAACGACGCGGGGAATTGGGTGGATGTCGCCGCCTTCGCGTCGGGAAAGGGGGTACCCGACGCCACGCCCTGCGCTGGGGCGTCCTGTCCCTCCACCGGACGCACGAACCCCTGCCCCAGGAGCATGGAGATGGCCTCCTGCCAGCGTGCGCGGTCGCTGGCGCAGGCCAGCAGGTCGGCGACGCGGCGCTGACCGTTCACCAGCACGAGCACGCCGCGCACCATGGGCGTGAGGCGATGCGCGTTGGTGGCGAGTTCGTCGCGCCCGAGGGTGGTTTTCTCGAGGATCGAATCGAGCGAATCAAGTTGCATGGTCAGCTCCAATCCAGGATGCGGACCGCTCAGGCCAGTTCATCGATGATGCGGTGCACGAGCCGAATCGTGACCACCACATAGACGGCGCCGAACAGGAAGATGAGCGCAAAGACCATGCGCACCGAATCGGCCGGCAAGAGGCCGAAAAACGGGGTGCCCAGATACCCCACGGTGAAGAGAACGACCAGGCCGGTCAGCACCCGCCAGGCCTTGCCCACTGCCCCTCCCGGGATCTTGCTGCGCAGGCCGAGGACCATGAACAGGCCCACGATCATGACGGCAATGGCTGCCGCGTTGATGAAAAACGGCAAATCGAATGCAACTCCCATGCTTGCTCCTCCAGGTGTTTTTAATTTGGGGGGAGTATGCAAGCCATGGGCCGTCTTGCCACTGGGGATTTTCCAGAATACGAATATGTCGTGCAGGCCGTCCGTGGCACCGGCCACGGCACCAGCCGCCCGGCCCCCGATGCGCCTCGACATGCGGTCCGCTGACGTCAAACCTTGGGTTGCTGCCGGTCGAACCATGCCGCCGCGGCGGCGCGTTGTGCGGCCGTGAGGTGCAGGCCGAGCTTGCTGCGGCGCCACAGCACGTCGTCGGCGCAGCGGGCCCATTCCGCCTGCTGCAGGTGGC
>JAJXUC010000182.1 GCA_021783435.1 Pseudomonadota bacterium
CATGATTCGCAAAACCAAGATCGTCGCAACGCTGGGTCCGGCGTCGTCCGACCCCAAGGTGCTCGACAAGATGATGGAGGCCGGCCTTGATGTGGCGCGGCTGAATTTCTCGCACGGCAAGCCCGAAGAGCACATCGAGCGGGCGGAGCTGGTGCGCTCCCTGGCCCGCGCGCGCGGCCGCGCGGTCGGCGTGCTGGTGGATCTGCAGGGTCCCAAGATCCGCATCGGCAAATTCAAGAGCGACAAGATCAGCCTCAAGCCCGGCGACAGCTTCATTCTGGATGCCGAGTGCAAAATGGGCGACCAGGAACGCGTCGGGCTCGATTACAAGGAACTGCCGCGCGACGTGGCGCGCGGCGCCACCTTGCTGCTGGACGACGGCCGCATCGAATTGTGGGTGGAGGAAGTCAAGGGCGAGGCGGTGCACTGCAAGGTCGTGCAGGGCGGGGTTCTTTCCAACAACAAGGGCATCAACCGCAAGGGTGGCGGCTTGTCTGCCGCGGCCCTGACCGCCAAGGACATCGAGGACATCAAGACCGCCGCGGCCCTCAAGGCCGACTACCTGGCGGTGTCCTTCCCGCGCAGCGGCGCCGACCTGCAGCAGGCTCGGGAACTGTTGCGTGCCGCCGGCGGCAGGGGGCTGATCGTCGCCAAGGTGGAGCGCGCCGAGGCGGTGACCGACCTGGAAGACATCCTGGAAGCGTCCGATGCCATCATGGTGGCGCGCGGCGACCTGGGCGTGGAAGTCGGCGATGCCGCCGTCCCGGCCCTGCAGAAGAAGATGATCCGCATGGCGCGCGAGCGCAACAAGCTGGTGATTACCGCCACCCAGATGATGGAGTCGATGATCGCCAGCCCCATCCCGACCCGGGCGGAAGTGTCCGACGTCGCCAACGCCGTGCTGGATGGCACCGACGCGGTCATGTTGTCCGCGGAAACGGCCGCCGGCGCCTATCCGGTGGAAGCCGTCGCCGCCATGGACCGGGTCTGCATGGAAGCGGAAAAGGAGGCGGAGCCAGATTTTGGCAGCGACCGCCTCAGCCACAGCTTCCTGCGCGTGGACGAGGCCATCGCCATGTCCGCCGCCTACACTTCGGTCCACCTCAACATCAAGGCCATCGCCGCGCTCACCCAGTCCGGCAACACCTGCCTGTGGATGTCGCGCATGCACCCCGGCGTGCCGATCTACGCCTTGACACCCGAGGTGGAAACCCGTAGAAAAGTCACTCTTTACCGGGGCGTCTATCCGGTCAATTTCAAGACCGCCACCAAGGACCGTGAGGATCTGCTCATGGAGGCCGAGGAGGAGTTGCGCCGCCGCGGTGCGGTGCGCGAGGGCGACCTCATCATCCTCACCATCGGCGAGCCCATCGGCAAATCCGGCGGCACCAACACCCTCAAGATCGTGCGGGTGGGTGCCGGGCACAAAAGCTGAATCGCAAGTTTCATAAACAGGAGATATCGCAACATGGCACTCATTTCCCTGCGTCAACTGCTGGACCATGCCGCCGAACACGGTTACGGCGTGCCGGCTTTCAACGTCAACAACCTCGAACAGATGCGCGCCATCATGGAAGCCGCCGACGAAACCGATTCGCCGGTGATCGTGCAGGCCTCCGCCGGCGCCCGCAAGTACGCTGGCGCCCCCTTCCTGCGCCACCTGATCCTGGCGGCGATCGAGGAATTTCCCCACATCCCGGTGTGCATGCACCAGGACCACGGCACTTCCCCCGCGGTGTGCCAGCGCTCCATCCAGCTGGGGTTCTCCTCGGTGATGATGGATGGTTCGCTGAAGGAAGACGGCAAGACCCCGTCGTCCTACGAGTACAACGTCGACGTCACCCGTCGCACGGTCGAAATGGCCCATGCTTGCGGCGTTTCCGTGGAAGGCGAACTGGGCTGCCTGGGCTCGCTGGAGACCGGCACCGCCGGTGAGGAAGACGGCATCGGAGCGGAGGGCAAGCTCGATCACAGCCAACTGCTGACCGACCCCGAAGAAGCCGCCGATTTCGTCAAGAAGACCGGCGTCGACGCCCTGGCGATCGCCATCGGCACCAGCCACGGCGCCTACAAGTTCACGCGTCCGCCCACAGGCGACATCCTCGCCATCGGCCGCATCAAGGAAATCCACGCGCGCATTCCCAACACCCACCTGGTGATGCACGGATCCTCCTCGGTGCCGCAGGAATGGCTCAAGATCATCAACGAATACGGTGGCGACATGGGCGAGACCTACGGCGTGCCGGTCGAGGAGATCGTCGAGGGCATCAAGCACGGTGTGCGCAAGGTCAACATCGACACCGACCTGCGCATGGCGTCCACCGGCGCGACCCGCAAATTCCTCGCCGAGAACAAGAAGGAGTTCGACCCGCGCAAATTCCTCATCGCCTCCACCAAGGCCATGAAGGACATCTGCAAGGCGCGCTACACCGCCTTCGGCACCGCCGGCAACGCCTCCAAGATCAAGGTGATCTCCCTGGAAGGCATGACTACGCGTTACGCCAAAGGCGAGCTGACCCCCAAGGTCAACTGAGCGAAAGCGGTTTTCAGCCCCGAAAGGGCGGCCTGCAAAGGCCGCCCTTTTCTTTTGCGCCCCCGGTTTGGCAGTCTTGCCTTCATCGCGCTGAGGACGGTTTTCCTACCCGCTTGCGATGGGCTTGCTGAGCGTGCGCGAGCGCCCAGTTCGCTCAAGGAAAGTGTATAGGTTGTCAGCGAAATTTTCCGTACAAATACCATAAAACTATTATGGTTTTCTCGCCGGTGCGCTGCGGGCGGTTTGATTGGTCCATATCCACCGCGCCCGGCAAAACCAAGCATGGAAGGCACCCTGGCCTTGGGTGTGTCGCCCTGAGTATCGTCCCGCCCCGTCGCGGCCGTCTTGCGCATCATTCATCAAAGTTTATCGTTGCCATAAAAAATTAAGACTGTTGTTTATGGATGACCCTCTTTAGCATTTACCAGGAAATTTTCCGCCCTGCTGGGCAACCGCTTCAGCGCCCCGGCGCTGAAGACGCGTTGCACTGGGGATGTTAGACCGAGGAAAACTGACACGATGGACAAGCTGAGCGCCCTGATTCCGGCCGTGCCGCTGCTGTCGGCCGTGTTGATCACGTTGCTGGCGGGGCGCCCGCGCCACATGGTCGCGCGCCTGAGCGTCGGCCTGAGCTCGCTGACCCTTATTCTAGCCATCGCGCTGTTGCTGCTGTACCTGGGCGAGCCCAGGCCGCAATGGCTGTCGTCCGGCTGGGGTTGGGGCAGCCTGTATCTCGACCCGCTTTCCCACATCATGGCGCTGATGGTGGCGGGCATCAGTCTGGTGGTGCATGTCTATTCGGTGCGTTACATGGCCGAGGAACCGGGCTATGCGCGTTTCTACGCGCTGCTCGATCTGATGACGGCGGCCATACTGCTGATGGTCGCGGCGGGCGACCTCGTCACGCTGCTGGTGGCCTGGCATCTGGTTGGCGTTGTGCTGTATTTCCTGCTCGGGCACGACATGCAGCGGCCGGCGGCCCAGCGCTACGCGTTCTGGTCGTTCTTCACCTATCGCCTCGGCGACCTGCCGCTCGTGCTGGCGGCGGTGCTGTTGTACCAGGCCTACGGAACCCTGTCGCTGCCGGTGCTGTTCCAACAAATCGCTGCCGATCCTGGCGCCCATGCAGCGCTTGGCGTTCCCCTGCCGACCACCGTGGGCTTCCTGGTCGCGTTGGCAGCCTTCGCGCGCTCGGCCCAGTTTCCTCTGCACACCTGGCTGCCCTATACCATGGAAGGCCCGACACCCGTGTCGGCCCTCATGCATGCCGGTATCGTCAATGCCGGGGGCTTCCTCATCAACCGCTTTGCACCGGTGTTCGTGCATGCCGGCGACGTGCTGCACCTGGTGTTTGCGGTGGGGCTGGTCACTGCGATTCTGGGCTCGGTCTTGATGCTGATGCAGAACGATATCAAGAAGTCGCTCGGCTATTCGACCATGGGCCAGATGGGCTTCATGTTCGTCGAGTGCGGCGTGGGGGCCTTCTCCCTGGCGATCTACCACCTCATCGCCCACGGGCTGTTCAAGGGCACGCTGTTCCTCGGCTCCGGCAGCATGATCGGCAATGCCCGGCGCCACGACAACGTGCCCCACGACGATGTCTACACGTTCGTGGTCGAGCGCAAGCCGGTGGCTTCGCGCCTGCCCTGGGTGGTGGCGGCCGTCATCACCCTGGTGGTGCCTTTCCTGATTCTCGGCTTGTCGCACTGGCTGGTGGACGGTGATTTTGTCGGCCGCCAGGGCGCGCTCATCCTGCTGTTCTTCGGCTGGGTCACGGGCGCGCAACTGCTGTTTGCCACCTACCGGCTGCGTGCCGACAGCCCCTGGCGGCTGATGGCCATGATCATCCTGTCGCTGGTCGTCGTGGTGGCCGGCTATACCGCGATGGGGCACGCCTTCGACCTGTTTCTCTATCCGGACAGGGCGCTGAGTGACCGCATCTATGCGGCGGCCAGCATACCCTTCGGCACCTTCGAGGTGCTGGTGGCGCTGCTTACCGTCGCGGTGGTGGTGGGGTGGCTGGCGGCTTATTACGCTGCCGCCAACGGACGCTCGCGGGGCGGCGAGGCTTCGGCCCTGCGGCTGGCACTCTATTCGCTGATCTCGCGCGAGTTCTACGTGGCCGACGTGTACGCTTGGCTTACCCAGGCCGTGCTCGGGTTGTCCAAGCGCTTGAATGTCTGGTTCAGGTGGGTGTGACATGGCACTGCTGCTGGGCGCCGCCCTGTTCCTCCCGCTGTTTCCGCTGAGCATTCTGCTCAATGCCCTGCTCACGCATCTGCGCCATCCGCTGGCGCGCTGCGTCCTCCTTCTGGCGTGGCCGCAGGTCGGGGTAATTCTTCTGCAGTCGGTGCCGCTGCCGATTCCACAGGTACTCGTACCCTGGGCGTTGCTTACCTCCGCCTTCTATGCCTTGCGGCTGCTCACGGTGCGCGACCTCGGGCTGTGGGCGGGATTCTTCGCGAGTTCGGCGTTCGCCCTGACCTGGGGCCTCGCGGTCAGCACCCATGCGGAGGGGCTGCGGCTCTTCGCGCTCTGGTTCAGCGCGCCCGCGGCGCTGCTCGCGCTGCTGGCGGGCCCTCTTGCCCAGCGCCTGGGAGCCGCCTATGCCGGCCTGTCTGGCGGACTGGCGGGCCCCCTGCCGCGCCTGGCGGGGGTGCTGGCCGTGATCGTTTTCGCCGCGGTCGCCACGCCGCCTTTTCCGGGGTTTTTTGCGCTGCTTGGTTTGCTGCACGAACTCGCCGCGCCGGCGGCCGTCGCCGTGCTCGCCGTCTGGCTCGTCTGGGGCTGGGCGGCGGCCAGACTCTTGCAGGGTTTCATCTTCGGGGCCGAGCGCCCAAGCGCGGTTGGCGATATCGCGCGGGCGTCTGCGCTGGCCTACTTTGGTGTGCTCGGAGCCTTCACGGCTGCCGGCCTGTATCTGATGGGGGGAGGACTGTGAGCCTCACGCTCGGGCGACGTCTCAAGATTCGCGCCATGGTGCATGTGGCGGGGGAGCCGATTCCCTACTTCTGGCCCATGCGCACCTTCATCCACCACAATCCGCTGCACGGGCTGGAACACCTGCCATTCGCGCAGGCCGTGGCCCAGGGCGAGCGCCTTTTCCGCGCGCGCGGCTACCTGCCGCGTGCTCTGCGCCGGCGCTATCTGGCCCAAGGCAAGGTTGAGGTCGCCGTTTTGGCCCGGCAAGTGGAACGCTTCGTCGCGCGCGAGACGCCTCTCGCCGCTCTGGACATGCAGCGACTGTTCTTCACGCTGCTGACCGAGCACGAAGAGGAACTGGGGGCAGCCCCCGCCCTTGCCAGCGCGCGCGACATCCATGCGGCGTTGTCCGGGCAGGCGCTACCGCCCGCAGAGATTGCGCCGGCGGATCTTGCACAGCGGATACGGGCCGAGATGCCGGCGGGCCGCCCGCTGCACGTCCTTGTGGACCAGCTTTTCGGCACCGAGATCGGCGCGACGCTGGACGAGCTGGTGATCAAGAGCTGCCTCGACTTCTTCGACGAAGGCCAGTCGGTGTGGCAGATGCCAGGGCGGGAGAGGGGCCTGTTTGCAGCGTGGAGTGCGCTCGCGCGGCACAACCTGCGGCTGTTCATCCGCGGCCTGCACATCAAGCGCATCCTGGCGCTAGACGACACGCCTGAAGGCATCATCAGCCACGTGATGAGTGAACTGGGTGTGCCTGAGGACAATTGGACGGACTACTTCACCTGCGAGCTGACGCGGCTGCATGGCTGGGCAGGCTTCATCCGCTGGCGCGCCGCCGCCAAGCACTATCACTGGAGCCGAAGCTATCCGGCCGACCTGGTGGATTACCTCGCCATACGTCTGGTCCTGGGACTCGCCTTGCTGCGAGAACACGCCCAGCGCAAGAAGACGCCGGCGAACCTGCCCGCGCTCCAGCGCTTCGTGGACGAGCGCCCGGAGGAAGCCTATCTGCGGCGCGAATTCCACGGCGGCCACATCCTGCCGGAACTGGCGCATGCCGTCGAAGACGCCCTTGCCGGCCGGCGCCAGGCGCGGCTTGTCCGTCTGCTGCCCGACTATCTCGCACGCAAGCGCGAGCGGGAGGCGGGGCTGTACGCCGGGCGCCTGCAGCGGCTGGCGGAGGGCGCCGGCCTGGCGCACGCGCTCGCCGGCCTGGGCGCTGATGGCATCGCGAGCCTGTTGGCCACGCTCGACCGCTTCGAGCAGGCGGAAGGCCTCATGTGGCTGTCCGCCCAGGAGGCCCACTACATGCAGCAGCTGCTGGGCGGCCTGAACCTCGCGCCGCGCCCGGCACGGGGGAAGCGCCCGTTTGCGCAGGTCCTTTTCTGCATCGACGTGCGTTCGGAGCGCATTCGTCGCCACCTGGAGAAGGTTGGCGACTATCAGACCTACGGCATCGCCGGATTCTTCGGCGTGCCGGTAGGCTTCATCGGTCTGGACAAGGGCAGCGAAACCCAGCTCTGCCCCGTGGTCGTCACAC
>JAJXUC010000001.1 GCA_021783435.1 Pseudomonadota bacterium
CCTCGTCCTATGCGCCCAGCCTGGGTTCTGCCTGGAGCGACGAGGCCGCCGTGCCATTCACGCCTTCGGCCGCCAGCCTCCCTGTGGCGGGCCACGGTTTGCGCGTGGGCCAGTCGGTGTTTCACAACAAGTTCGGAGAAGGCGTGATCCTCACGCTCGAAGGCCAGAGCCTCGATGCACGCGCCCAGGTGCAATTCAAACGCCACGGCCTGAAGTGGCTGGCTTTGAATATCGCCAAGCTCACGCCTGTGAATTAGGGCCATAAGGGCCAGCAGGCAGCGCAGAGCCGCCAGGCGTTCGACGCCAGGGACATTGGATCTTCCCGGCAGCCGGTGCTAGTCTTCACCGGTGGGCATTGCGCCTGGGGCGACCTCGATCGTGACGGCATCCGGCGAGAGCGCCGTGCCGCCGGCGTCGAGCGCGGCCCACGATCACCGGGATGGGCCGAACGTGCCATTCCGTGTCGGAAAGTGGGAGGCGAATCATGGCATTCCTCGCGGGTTTTTCCGCCGCCGAAGCGACCGAGGCCGTCAACCTCTGCATGCAACTCAACGGCACCGGGCTGAGCGGTCAGAGTCCTCCCAGTGTTGCCGACAGATGGCTCTTGCAATTCGATAGCCGCCAGACGGCGCCGGACCGCATGGAGAGCCGCGATTGCGCCGACGGCACCCGACAGCTCATCGATGGCATCGGTCCGTTCGACAACGCCTGGGCCGCCTGGAGGAATCTCGGGGACGAGCAACTCCATGCGGTCGTCATCCGCGGCACCGTGGACTCGATCAGCAGCATTCTGGACGACGTTCTCGCGAATTCGATCCATGCCAATCAAGCCCTGCCGGTGAAGACACCGGACGGCGCGACCCACTGCCTGCCGCTCACGATGGTCACGAACGCCAACGCTGCCGACGCCGCGGTGCATATGGGCTTCATCTGGGGCGCGGCCATTCTGGCCTTTCACAACCAACGCGGCATCGTGAAGTACATCGACGGTCTGCACGTCGGTAGCAAGATTCTGCTGACCGGCCATAGCCAGGGCGCCGCCATCGCGACCTTGCTCCATGCTCTGCTGCTGCATGCCGGTACCGATGCGACGGGCCCGCTTGCCGATATGCTCAAACCCAGGGGCTTGCGCTACAAGTCTTACGTTTTCGCCCAGCCGAAGCCGGGCAACTGGCAGTTCGGGCACGACTACGCCCAGATGGCCGCAAACCGGGGTATGGCGCTGTGCCTGAACAACAGTCGCGACTGGGTGCCCCAGGTGCCGCTGTCGGTGGACTTGCCCGATGAAGTCACAGGCAATCCCATCGATCCTTATCTGGCCACCAAGCACCCGGTCTTGATGACGATGGCCAGAGTGCTGGACGAGGCCGCGAAGGCCGGACGGACGGCCATCGGCGATGTTGCCCAATTCGCCGCCAGCCGTGCGATCGCCTACCTGGGTGCGCACATCGACCCCTCGTTCCTGACTGGCGGTTCCGTTGACGACTCGGCTGACTACCTGAACTACGTCCAATGCGGTCGCCTGTATTCGCTCTGCGGTCATGCCTCGTCCGAGGAGAACACAGACGCCCTCTGGCAGCATCACTGCGGCAACTACGCAAGCCTGTTGGCGCAACAAGGCGCGGGATTTGGCTAGGGCCTGTCATCGTGCCTGCGAAGGGAAGATTTTGTCTCCTGCTATGCATGTTCCCGGGCGGCGTCGGCCAGGCATGCCGCGATGGTGTCCGCAATGGGCTGCCCGGTATGTGCTTCGTAATAGGTGAAGCCCGGCGACGGATTGACCTCGAAGCAATACCAGCGGTCGTCCGGGGTGCGCCGCAAGTCGATTCCCGCCAGCGGCAGATCGAGTTTTCTTGACAGGTGGACGCAGCGTTCGGCCAGACCCGCCGGCAGCGTGGCGGCGCGCAGCACCGGCGCATCGCCATGCAGTGCGGCGTAACGGTAGTCATCGGCCTCCGACACGATTTCGCATGGGAAGACGGCATCGCCGACGACATGCACCCGGTAGTCGCTACCGGGAACGTATTGCTGGAACTGCGTCGGGCACCAGGCCACGTTCGAGAGTCGTGCCAGGTCACGCATGCGCAGTGTCGACACCACGCTGCGGGTGCCGCTGATCGATTTGTAGATCGCCGCGCCGCTTTCCGTCCAGAATCGGGCCGCAGCATCCGGGTCGGTGGTGATCAAGGTGTGCGGCACCTCGAAGCCTAGCTCGCGGATCAACTGCATCTGGTAGGGCTTGGAGTTGTTGCTCGCCATGGCGGACGGCCGGTTGAACACCAGTGCATCGGCCATGTCGAGCCAGATGACCAGCGCCTGCTCGACCTCCGAAGCACATTTGGCTGCCTGCGCATGCGGCGGCGCGTCCAGGACCGCCGGAACCTTGGCCAGATCGTAGGTGCGCCAGTACACCGCACGGGCCGCATCGAGTCGAAAGGTCTCGTCGCCCACGGTCACGGTCGTCTCGTCTCCATCGCTGCCGTTGCGCGCGACCCGGGTTTCGAGAACGCGTCGCTGATCAATCAGGACGCAAGGCGCATCGCGCCGACGCAGCGCGGCGGCCACCGCGTCGAAGGGCCCGTCGCCCGTCAGACCCCAGAGGACGATCATGGTGAAGCCACCAATCGCGCGGCAAGGGCGTTGGCAATGTCCGGATTGCCGAGATCGACGCCGCTATGTGCACCACAAAAAACCAGGGTTCGATCGATGCGGCAAAAACGTGCCGTCATCAGTTCGACCCGAGCGCCCTGCGCGAGACGGCGCAGGGCCGTGCGCACGCTGTCGTCGATGGGGCCATGCGCCGCATCGACATGAATCAGGCCGTCGACCATGCTCACGGCGAACGGTTCTGCGCAAGTCCGAGCAGCCGTCGCGCCGTCCTGGGCTGCTTCAGTCTTGCTGCAACCTGATGCCGGGCGTCGGGCAGCGCAAACGGCGAGCCCGCACCGACGCGCGTGATGCAGCCATTGCTCGTGATGCCAGCCAGGGCCGGTGAGGTCGAGTGGCGATGGCCGGTTCCACACAGGGCATGGCAGCCACGCCAGCCAGGCAACCAGGAACGCCATGACCTCTGCCGCGACATAGGCGCGTTCTTCGGCAACGATCTGCGTCAACTCATCGGGAAAGACGTAGGGAAGTCGCGAAACGACGCCACATATGGCCCGCACTGGGTAAGCCTCGCCCTCCAGCATCGCTAGCGAGCGTTCAGGGTCATGCGGAAAAAAACACCAGCCTCTGCGCGTCACGCCATCGCAGGTCAACAGCCTCGCGCCGGCGCCGTGCCGCAAGCGGACAAAGCCAGCTGCATCGGCGTCGAAGCGGCTGGCAACGACAACCAGCATGTCAGTTCCGCACGGCCGTTCCGAAAGAACTGACACCCCCCAGGGGGGAACCGTGCGCGGCAGGTCAGGGGGCCGTTTCACCTCAGTTCCGCACGGCCGTTCCGAATGTACTGAATCCCCCTCTCGGGGGGAACCGTGCGCAGCAGGGTAGGAAGTCGTTTCACTTCAAGGGTTCGATTTCGGTTTGTCTTTCAGGGTTTGGGCGCCGACTGTCGGGCGCTCTTCGGGGGTGATGAACGGCCTGCCCACGGCGGTCGGCCCGGCCCTGAGCGCCGGATCGGGGATCGAGATCGGCTGCGGCACCGTCTCGATTTCCTTGATCTCCGGCTTGTGCTCTTTGATCTCCGGCTTGTGTTCCTTGATCTCGAACTTTTCCTTTTCCTTGAATTCCTTGACCTCTTTGATCTCGGGTTTGTTCTTGCCCTGCTTGATGAGGTTTGCAACCGAGACATGCGGCCAGGAAAGGCCGTTGAAGTTCAAAATCACCCGCTGCGAATACTGCAGCAGCGTTCCGTGAACCCCGCCGCCGTCGACGAAGGGGCTGATCCAGAAGGTCGCGTCCATCAGCACCGCGTGCGCGTTGGCGTTGATGTCGGGTGGCGTTCCGGGCAGGCCGACGAGAAAGGCGATGTTGGACGTGCCGCCGCCGGCGTTCGGTGCGTTCGGTGCGTTTGGAGCACCTGGAGAGGCAGGGGGCGCCGGCGCCAGTGTGGAAATCTGGATGACAGTCGTCGAGGTGATGGTTTTGCCGACCAGCGCATCGTCCAGGACCGAGTTGGGGTTGTCGATCATCGTTTGCGTCACGCCGATGATGTCGTTCGGCGGACTGCGAAAAGGCGTGCTGCTGCTCAAGGTCGTCTCTTGCGGGAACGGAATTTTGGAACCTGGCTGGTTGATGAGGAACGGGGTGATGTCGACCGGATCGAAGTGCGGCGCCGAGGGGAAGGTTTGGGCCGTTCCCTGCGCCACCAGCGAGGTGCCGTGCGGGATGTTCGCCAGCCGCGCCACGGTGGCCGGCTCGGCAGGATTCGTAGTCGATGGAATATTGATCCAGATTCCGGGCTCGATGTGGATGCCCGCCGGCGTGCCGTCCGTGGCCTTGACGTTCGCATCGGCAATCTGCTGCAGGTAGGTCATCCCGAATAGCGAGATGTCGGCCTGCTTCATGCCGCGATTCGGAATTTCACCGGGAATCTCGGTGAACTCGAGGGTTTCGGTCGTGAGGTTGAGTTCGAGGAAATTGTCCGATCCCTGGCCCGAGAACGGGCGGAAGATCTGGTTGAAGCCGCCGCCTTTCCAGGTTCCGACCAACTGGGCCAGCAGGCCGAGCGGCGACACGAGCAGTGCCTCGGTGGTCTTTGGAATGGACGGAATCGGAACGAGTTTGGTGGAGAGTGAAATGGTCATCGCGGCCTCCTCGGCGGTGAGATGATGTCGTTGCGTCGACCGGAACTTCAACCGTGGCGAACACACAGGCAGGGCGTCGCCAGGACGGCTCGATCGGACCGGGGTGCATCCAGGCTGGCTCGCAAGCCGCCTCGCCTGCAGGTCATGGCGCCGTGTGCTGGCGATGTTGACCTCCAGTGCCTGACGCTGGCAGGAACCGACAACCAGTCCTGGCTCGAACGCTGCGCCCGATTGCACATGCGGCAAGACTACAAACCGGGTTCCTGTCATACAAGGTACAGATCGGTTACAGGAGCGTGACAAAACGCTACCGGTCAGGCTCTGCGCAGAGTCTCTGCAACGGATCGTGCCCGTTCCTGCGCCGCAGCGCATCTCGCCAATTGCTGTCGACGTCGATGCGCCCGACAGGCAAAGAAAAACCGCCTGGAAGGCGGTTGATGTCATGCATGCGATGCTGCTGTATGGTGCCCAGAAGAGGACTCGAACCTCCACGCCTCGCGGCGCTAGTACCTGAAACTAGTGCGTCTACCAATTCCGCCATCTGGGCAACTGCACAATCGTAGCAGGAAATCCAAGCCTCTCCAGTATGCTGCGCGAGGATGCGTCACGCGCGGCGCGTTGAGCAGCTCTTGCGCACCAACAACAAAAGGAAGCAGACAGTGATTGTCGAAGGCATTGTTCAAGGCCATCGCGACGGCTATGGCATCGTGGTTTCGGAGCAGGGCGCGCAGGATGTCTACCTCGCGCCACAGCAAATGCGTTCGGTCATGCATCTCGACCGGGTCCGGGTGAAGGTCATACGGCAGGACAAGCGCGGCAGACCCGAAGGACAGGTCATCGAAATTCTCGAACGCTCACGACGGCCGGTGATCGGGAGGCTGTTGCACGAAAACGGCATCTGGTTGCTGGCTCCGGAGGACAAGCGCTACGCGCAAGACATCCTGATTCCGGCCAGCGGCATCGGCACGGCCAAGGTCGGACAGGTGGTCAGTGTGGAAATTTCCGAGCCGGCGTCGCCCTACAGCCAGCCGATGGGCAAGGTGACTGAGGTGCTCGGCGCCTTGCACGATCCCGGGATGGAGATCGAGATCGCGGTACGCAAATACGGCGTTCCGTATCGCTTCAGCGCCGAGACGGAAAAGCAGGCCGCGGCCTTGCCTGGGCATGTGCGCGAGCGGGATCGCGAGGGCCGCTACGACCTGACCGACGTGCCACTGGTGACCATCGATGGCGAGGATGCGCGCGATTTCGACGACGCGGTCTACAGCGAGCCGGTGCGCATCGGTCGCGAAGACGGCTTTCGCCTCATCGTGGCCATCGCCGACGTGTCGCACTATGTCAAACCCGGCGATCCGCTCGATTTCGATGCGCTGGAACGCGCCACCTCCGTGTACTTTCCGCGCCGCGTCATCCCGATGCTGCCGGAGAAGCTGTCCAACGGCCTATGCTCGCTCAACCCCAAAGTCGAACGCCTGTGCATGGTGAGCGACATGCTCATCAACAGCAAGGGCGAACTCAAGGCTTACCAGTTTTATCCGGCCGTGATGCGCTCGCAGGCACGTTTGACCTACACCGAAGTGGCGGCCATACTGGAGAACACGCGCGGGCCGGAGGCCCAGGCGAACGCCACGCTGGTGCCGCATCTGCTGCACTTGTACGACGTCTACACCGCCTTGCTCAAGGCGCGGCGCTTGCGCGGCGCAATCGACCTCGAGGTGCCGGAAACCCAGATCGTGTGCGATGCCAGCGGACGCATCGAGAAAATCGCGCTGCGCACCCGCAATGAAGCGCACCGGCTGATCGAGGAGTGCATGTTGGCGGCCAATGTCAGCGCGGCCGATTTCCTGGAGCGCAATAAACATCCCGGTCTCTACCGTGTGCACGAGGGGCCGACGCCCGAGAAGCTCGCGCTGCTGCGCAGTTTTCTCAAGACCCTGGGGATTGCCGCGCAGATCGGCGACGACCCGGAACCCGCCGACTATCAGCAACTCTCGGATGTCGCCCGCGACCGTCCCGACGCCGCGCAGATCAACGCGCTCATGCTGCGCTCGATGCAGCAAGCCATCTACACGCCGCACAACAGCGGGCATTTCGGCCTGGCCTACACCGCTTACGCCCATTTCACCAGCCCCATCCGGCGCTACCCCGACCTGCTGACGCACCGCGCCATCAAGGCCATCCTGGCGGGCGGAAAGTACAAGCTGCAACCGCCTGAAAGCCTGGTGCTGTCGCTGCCCGGCGTGCAGTCCAAATCGAAGGCGGCGCAGGCAAAGCTCAAGGCGGGCGAGGATGTCGTGCCCAAGCGCACCAAGACCTCATCGGCCGACGTCATGGTGTGGGAGGCCGTGGGCCAGCATTGCTCCGCCAACGAGCGCCGAGCCGACGAGGCCACGCGCGATGTGGAAAGCTGGCTCAAGTGCTGGTACATGCGTGACAAGCTCGGCGAGGAATTCGTCGGCGCCATCACCGCGGTGACGAGCTTCGGGATTTTCGTGCAACTCACCAGCCTGTTCGTCGAGGGGCTGATTCACATTTCCGAACTCGGTGCCGAGTATTTCCGTTTCGACGAGGCCCGCAACGAGTTGCGCGGCGAGCGCACCGGCAAGCGCTACGGCCTGGGTGACCGCGTGCTGGTGCAGGTCAGTCGCGTCGATCTCGATGGCCGCAAGATCGACTTCCGCATGGTGGCCGATCCGCTGCATTCCGTCGGCGGGCCGAGCACGGCGAGTGGCTCGGGCACTCGCCGCCGGGGCCGCCCCGAACCCGTGCTCTCGCCGTTGGATGCGCCCATCGACGACAGTGACAGCAGTTTGTTCGTACCCCATGTGGCCATGGAGCGTGCAACCTCCTCATCCAAGCGCAAGCGCGGCGGCGGTGCGATGCAAAATCAGTCGGCACCTGCTGACAAGTTGGTGACGAAGAAGACATCGAAGGCCAAGGCGACAACGGTTCCTCAGCGGCAAAGCCCGGCGGCGGGCAAGTCGGCCGGTCGCAAGTCGTCCGCGGCGGGAAAATCATCTCCCGCAAAGAAGCGCAACCGCACGAACGGAGTTTGATGCACTGTCGCGCGCCGTGGCCACGCGCTACGCGCGGTGCAACGTGCGCCCCATGCTGACGGAGAGTCCTTTCACCCGGGTTCGCGCGCGAACCATGGCGTCGGGCAGGGTTCCGGCGCGCAAGCCCTGGCCTTCTTCCCGAGCGAGGTCGGCACCGGCACCATGGAGCCATACGGCGGCGCGCGCGGCAGCCATCGCTGCATTCGGGTCTCTGGTGGGCGCGATGCAGGCGGCGAGCGCGCCGCTGAGCACGTCGCCGCTCCCGGCCGTGGCCAGCAGACCATTGCCGCTGGAGTTGATCCACAGGGCGCCGTCCGGCGTGGTCATCAGGCTGCCCGCTCCTTTGAGCACGCAGTGTGCCCGGCTCAGGGTGGACAGGGTACGCGCAGCGCTCAAACGATCGGCCTGAACTTGGGTGGTGGTCCATTGCAGCAAACCCGCTGCTTCTCGGGGATGCGGGGTCAACCAGGTTGGGGAGTGGCGTTGTCGCAGCGCCTGCCAAAGCACGCCGTCGCGAGCTTGGCCTGCGAGCAAGTTAAGTCCGTCGGCATCGATGACCAAGAGCTGATCGAGCGCCAGCAACGCCTGCAGGATGGACAAGGCCTCGGCGGACATGCCTGCGCCTGGCCCGAAAACCACACAGCATCGGCCCTCTCGCGTGGGTGCATGCTGGGCCATTTCCAGCATGGCTTGCGGTTTGCGCAGCATGAGCTCAGGCCCGGCGGGGTCGAACGATGGCGCTTGCGGATCGAGCAGGGCTGTGAACACGCGCCCGGCACCCAAGGCCAGGGCAGCGCGTGAGGCAAGCAGAGCGGCGCCGGTCATGCCTGTTGCACCGCCGAAGATCAACACGTCTCCGCGCTCGCCTTTGTGCGCTGCCGATCCGGGCTGCGGCAATGCGGCGATGGCATCGGCCGCGCTGAGGAGCATGGCTGTCGCATGGGTGTGGGGTTCGGGGGTCAGAGTCTCCGAGCCGCTGCTTTGCTCCGGTAGCGTCCCCGGGGGGGCGGGGAAACCGGCGGCGAACCGGCGTTGTTGTGAGGTGGCGCTGTCACTCGGTTCGCCCCATGCGTCCAGATCGTCCAGCCAGAGCTCGCCACAGGCGTGGATGTCGGGCCCGGTCAGCAGGCCTGGCTTGAGGCCAAGCAGGGTGAGTGTGACTTCGGCACGGACCAGCTCTCCTGGCGCTGTGCCAGTGGCGCTCGCCAAACCGGAGGGCAGATCGACCGCCAGGACAGGTGCCGGATGCTGCGCCAAGGCGGTCATGGCCGCGGCTAACTCGCCTTCAGGTGCGCGGTTGAGACCGATGCCGAGCAGGGCATCAAGGATGAGATCCACCCCGTCCCATGCCGATGTTGCAGCGTCATGCGTCCATGGCAAGGGTCGCAAGCCTGCGCTGTGAGCCAGGCGCAAGGCCCAGAGCCAGTCGGCGGGCCGTACCGCCGATTGCCAGTCAGTGGGTGCGCCGCAAGCCACCATCCAGACCGAAACCTGCACGTCATGCCGCACCAAATCTGCCGCCGCGACCAAGCCGTCGCCGCCGTTGTTGCCGGGGCCGCACAGTACGCTCACCTGCCGCGCATGGGGGAAGCGAGCACGCACGAGGCGGCTGATGGCGTCTCCAGCGCGTTGCATCAGGCTGTGCGGCGGCAAATCGGATGCTGCGTCGCGTTCGATGCGTCGTAATGTGGCTGTGTCCCAGACCGGCAGCGAGCCACCCGGTTGCACGTTCGTCATGCGACGCATCATGGCGTTCAGACCTCACATCAGACCAAGGGCGCCGGCAACTGCGCCACCCAGCAAGAGCCAGAGTGGGTTGATGCGCGTCCACAGGTTCAGAGCGACCACCACGGCAACGATGCATCCTTCCAGCACGGCATGAACGTTTTGCGCCGCCAGCAGCCAGCCGGAAGACAGCAGCAGACCCACGGTGATGGGCGCCAGGCCATCGTGGATGGCCCGGATCCAGCGGTGTTCGGGGTTGTTGCTGCTGTAGCGAAAGTAGGCCAGGGTGATGAGCGTGGATGGCAGGATCAGTCCGATGGCGCCAGCCAGTGCGCCGATCAGTCCGGCAACATGCCAGCCCAGCAGCGCGGCGAACAAAATCATGTTCGGCCCGGGCGAGGCCTGCCCCAGCGCCAGGGCCGCATTGAACTGTTCGTCGGTCACCCAATGCTGCGCATCGACCAGATAGCGATGCATGTCCGGCAGGAGTCCGATGGCGCCGCCGATCGACAGCAGCGACCACAGCATGAAGTGGCCGAACAGGCCGGGTAGAGCCGTCATATTCAGGCTTGCAGGCGTCATGGCGTCCGCCGCCCAAAGCGTGCAATCAGCACTGCCAATGGTCCCAGCGCCAGCATGACGCCAAGCAACTGCCAGCGCAGCAGCCCGACGCTGATGAATGCCGCGGCAGCCCAAAGCGGTGCCGTGCGCGCAAGCCGCAGCGCCGGCGCCAGGCGCAGCGCCATGGCAATGATCAGCCCTGCTGTGACCACCTCCATGCCACGCAGCGCGTTGTGCACCAGAGGAACAGTCGCCCAGGTGGAATAGCCGACAGCGATGAACAGCACGATGACGAGCGGCGCGGCCAGCATGCCTGCCAGCGCCGCAAGCGCTCCGCGCCAGCCGAAGCTGCGTTGGCCAACCATCAGCGACAGGTTGATGAGATTGGGCCCTGGCAGCACCTGGCTGATGGACAACAGATTGATGAATTCCTGGCGACTGAGCCATTGTTTCTCGTCCACCAAGACGCGCTGGGCGAACGGCAGCACACCGCCGAACCCGGACAGCGTCAGGCGGTTGAAGGACCAGAACAAATCACGCAGATTGCGCGGTGCGGGCGCGGGATGCTCCGTGGATGGTGAGATGGCGATGTTCATGGGGTCAGGCGCGGATTGCGGAACAGCGCTGGCAAGGCTGTCAGGCCACCCAAGCAAGCTGAATCAGAGAATTTCAGAATATGCGCTTTCAATTTCACGATATGGAAATGACATGTTGCACAGCAAGAGTATGGTGTTCTGAATCACGAATTTTGATTTCATATCGCAATAAATACAATGTAATATATTGATTTATAAAGAATAAAAAAATAGTCTTGTATAAGATACAACACTATGGTGCGGCGCACAGGCGGTGTAAGCTTGCCGCATCTTTTCCACCCACTCCCGGAGATCGTCTCATGACCACGCGCGAGCAGCAAATTCAGCAACTTCAACAAGACTGGTCCACCAACCCTCGCTGGGCCGGTATTCAGCGCGGGTACTCTCCAGCCGAGGTGGTGAAGCTGCGCGGTTCGGTCATGGTCGATCACACCCTGGCCAAGCGCGGTGCCCATCGCCTGTGGAACGACATGCACGCTGAGCCCTTCGTCAACGCCCTGGGCGCACTCACGGGCAATCAGGCCATGCAGCAGGTCAAGGCCGGGCTCAAGGCGATTTATCTGTCGGGCTGGCAAGTTGCTGGCGATGCCAACCTTGCAGGCGAGATGTATCCCGACCAATCGCTCTACCCCGCCAACTCCGTGCCCAGCGTGGTCAAGCGCATCAACAACACCCTCACCCGCGCCGACCAGATTCAGTGGATGGAAGGCAAAAACCCCGGCGACGAGGGTTTCATCGACTACTTTGCCCCCATCGTGGCTGATGCCGAAGCCGGCTTCGGAGGCGTGCTCAATGCTTTCGAACTGATGAAGTCCATGATCGAAGCCGGCGCCGCGGGCGTGCACTTCGAAGATCAACTCGCCTCGGTGAAAAAGTGCGGCCACATGGGCGGCAAGGTGCTCGTGCCGACCCGTGAAGCCGTGGCCAAGTTGGTTGCCGCGCGCCTGGCTGCCGACGTCATGGGTGTTCCCACGGTGCTGGTGGCGCGCACGGATGCCGAAGCAGCCGACCTCGTCACCGCCGACGTGGATGACACCGACAAGCCGTTTTGCACCGGCGAACGCACCGTGGAGGGTTTCTACCGCACGAAACCGGGACTGCAGCAAGCCATTTCGCGTGGCTTGGCCTATGCACCCTACGCCGACCTGGTGTGGTGCGAAACCGGCAAGCCCGATCTGGCCTACGCCAAGGCTTTCGCCGACGCCATTCACGCCAAGTTCCCCGGCAAGATGCTGGCCTACAACTGTTCGCCCTCGTTCAACTGGAAGAAGAACCTCGACGACGCCACCATCGCCAAGTTCCAGAAAGAGCTCGGCGCCATGGGCTACAAGTTCCAGTTCATCACTCTGGCCGGCTTCCACGCGCTGAACTACTCGATGTTCAATCTGGCTCACGGCTATGCCCGCAACCAGATGAGCGCTTTTGTCGAACTGCAGGAGGCCGAGTTCGCCGCTGCCGACAAGGGTTTCACCGCCGTGAAGCACCAGCGCGAAGTGGGTACCGGTTACTTCGACGCCGTGACCACCACCATCGAAAGCGAAGCGTCCACCGCTGCACTCAAAGGCTCCACCGAGGACGAACAGTTCTTCGACAAGAAAGCAGCTTGAAGTCACAAAACAGGAGAGCGGGCTCAATCCGCCGAGGAGACAAGGCCACCGCGAGGTGGCCGTTTTTTTGGGGCCTGGAACGCGGGGGCTGCCGCCTCATTCGCCCTGCTTGTGACCCTGGCGCATGAGGCGGGCCTTTTCACGATCCCAGTCGCGCTTGGATTCGGTGTCGCGTTTGTCATGCAGTTTCTTGCCGCGGCCCAGGGCGAAGTCGAGCTTGATCCGGGCGTCTTTGTAATGCAGGTTCAGCGGCACCAGGGTGTAGCCGCGCTGTTCCACCTTGCCGATGAGGCGACGAATTTCGTCCTTGTGCAGCAGCAGCTTGCGCGTGCGGCTGGCATCGGGATGCACATGGGTTGATGCACTCTGCAAGGGGGTGACGTTCATGCCGACCAGAAACATTTCGCCGTCACGAATGAGCACGTAGCCGTCGAGCAACTGCGCGCGACCGGCGCGGATGGCCTTCACCTCCCAACCTTCGAGCACCAAACCAGCCTCGAAGCGGTCCTCGAGAAAATAGTTGAAAGCGGCTTTCCGATTTTCGGCGATGCTCATGATGCGTTGTCGCGGCGCGTGGCCGTTTTTTTACAATTGCCCATTTTAAGAACTCTCTTCATGGCCGTCGTTCACAAGTCCGTTCTGATCTGGTACAGCGCAAGCCAAATGTACGGGTTGGTGACAGATGTGGCCTCCTATCCGCAATTCCTCCCCTGGTGCGGTGGGACGCAGGTGCACGAGGCCACTCCCGAGCAGATGCGCGCCACCATTCGCATCGATTTCAAGGGAGTGAAGCAGAGTTTCACCACCGTGAACACCCAGGTCCCCGGGCGAGAGATTCATCTGCGTCTGGTGGATGGGCCGTTTTCGGATTTGCAGGGCCACTGGCGTTTCACCCCGCT
This sequence comes from Pseudomonadota bacterium, assembly GCA_021783435.1. The sequence goes on from JAJXUC010000001.1 coordinate 13,193, forward strand.
GGAGGGTGATAAGGCTTGCAAGATCGACTTCGAGTTGCACTATCACTTCTCCAGCAGGCTGGTGGAAGCCGTGATTGGCCCGGTGTTCGGCCATATCGCCAAGACCTTTGTCGACTCCTTCGTGCAACGCGCCGAAACGATGTATGGCTGAACGGCACGCTGCAGTTGGTCCGGGGCTGATCGAGGTCGAGGTCCGCTGGATCCCCGCTTCCGGTGTGGTCCAGGTGTGCACGGTTCGGCTCACACCCGGCGCAAGTCTGGGTGACGCGGTGAGCCGCAGCGGTTTGGATTTGCCTGACAACAGTTGGCGCAACCCAAGCGGCCACCTGCGCCTGGCCGTCTTCGGTGTGCTCAAACCTGCCAGCGCCTTGGTACAGCCGGGTGATTGCATCGACGTCACCCGGCCCCTGACGCTGGACCCGAAGGAGGCGCGACGGGCACGGGCGCGCAAGGCGGCAATCCGACGACAGGCGCGCTGAGGTTAGGGCCAGTTCGGGTCGGGGATCAAAGCTGAGGGGTCGGCAGGACATCGGCCGGATCGCGCTGCAGCCAGATGCGCAGCATCAAGCCACCGCCCTTGGCGTTGCTGATCTCCAGCCGGCCCGCCATGCGGGCGATGGTGCGATCGACGATGGCCAAACCTAGGCCGGTACCTTTCGCGGCGGTGCGCGCCTCGTTACCACGGAAAAACGGTCGGGTGAGCAGGGGTAGATGCTCGCTGGTGACGCCGGGGCCGTGGTCGCGCACGCTCAGGCAGACCTCGTTGCGGCGCTTGCTGATGCCGATGTCCAGCTCGACCCGGTTGCTGCCGGGCGTTCGACCGTAGCGTCTGGCGTTCTCGATCAGATTCACGATGATGCGCTGCAACTCCAGGGGGTCGGCCAGGGCCAGGGCCTCAGCGTTGCTCGGCATGCGGATGCGCAAATCGGCATCCTTGCTGTAGTCCGCCATGATCTTGGTCACCAGATCGGGCAGGTCCACGCTTTCGCGTACTGGACTGGCGGTGCGTGCGTACTCCATGAACTTGCTGATGATCGAGTCCGCCTGTTCGATGTCGGCAATGATGTCCTGCCGTGACTGGGGATCAGGAACGCTCAGTTCGGCCTCGAGGCGCAAACGTGCAAGCGGCGTGCGGATGTCGTGGGAAATGCCGGCCAGCATCAAGGCCCGGTCCCGGTCGATTTCCTGCAGCGCGCGCGCCATACGGTTGAAGCCTCGATTGACTTCGCGGATTTCCTGCGTGCCCGATGTCTCGTTGAGTTGTTGCGAAAAATCGCCTTCACGCACCGAGACCGTGGCGATGCTCAAGTCGCGCAACGGACGATTGATGAAACGCGCGATGATGGCCGCGCCGATCATCGCCAGCAACGTTGCCAGGACACCCCAGATGATCCAGGCCTCGCCCAGCGAGGGGTCAATGCGCGAGCGGTCGAGCAACAACCAATAGTCGCTGTGCTCGATGCGAAAACCGATCCACAGCCCGGAGCGGCCGTTCACCACGTCGGCAAAATCCAGTTTTTCGTGCAGACGCTGATCGACCGAAGCCGTCAGGCGACGGGTGAAATCCGTGTGCGCCATCGGCGTCCACTGGTCGCTGGGTTCGCGCGGATAGATGTAGATGTCCTCGCGCTTGACCAACTCGTCGAGCAGGGCCGTGCGATATTCGGGCGCCGCGTGCACCAGGGCGATGCGGGTGAGGTCGATGAGGCTGGTGATCTGGCGCGAGGTCTGTTCCACCTGAGGCCCGAGTTGCAGCACGCGAAAGCTCTGGAACCACCCCGCCAGACTGGCCAGCACCAGCAGCACGATGAGGAAAAACGTGCGCCAGTAGAGACGGCCGGACAGCCCGCCGAACACCCGCCAAGCCAGGCTCGGCTTGTCCAGATTGGCCGGGCCGGGATCGAGCGGGGATTGGGGAGGTGGCGCGGGAGCGTCGGCACTCATGTTGACAAACTGCAGGGCCGAGAGGTGCCGAGACGGAGCGGGCCTGGCGCTCCCTGGGGGAATCCGCACGCGGACTGCAGTGGGCTCACGCCGGCGTCAGCGCTGGTCAGGCCGGATGGGCGGAATTCAAGCGTCCTTGGTGTCGGGCACGAACACATAGCCCACGCCCCACACGGTCTGGATGTAGCGCGGATGCGCGGGGTCGATCTCGACGATCTTGCGCAGGCGCGAGATGGCGACGTCCAGGCTGCGGTCGAAGGCCTCGTAGTCGCGGCCGCGGGCCAGCTCAGCCAGGCGGTCGCGCGACAGCGGCTGGCGTGGGTGGCGCACCAGCGCCTTGAGCATGGCGAATTCGCCGGTGGTCAGGCTGATGAGTTCGCCCTCGCGCGAGAGTTCGCGCCGGGCGAGATCGAGGCTGAAGGGGCCGAACAACACGGTTTCGTCGTCGCGCGCCGGGGCGCCGGGCAACTCGGGGTTGGGCTGGCGACGCAGCACGGCGCTGATGCGGGCAAGCAGTTCGCGCGGGTTGAAGGGTTTGGGCAGGTAGTCGTCGGCACCCACTTCGAGGCCGATGATGCGGTCCACGTCTTCGCCTTTGGCGGTGAGCATGATGATGGGGGTGAAATCCTTCGACGAGCGCATGCGCTTGCAGACGGTGAGGCCGTCTTCGCCGGGCAGCATGAGGTCGAGCACGATGAGATCGAAGCGCTCCTTGACCATCACCCGCGACATCGCCTTGGCGTCTTCGGCGACGAACACCTCGTAGTTTTCCTGGGCCAGATAGCGTCGCAGCAGGTCGCGGATGCGGGCATCGTCGTCGACCACGAGGATCTTCTTGGGTTTGTCTTGTTGCATGGCGGGATGGTCAGTAGGTTGGAACGCGGTGCACGTTGGGACGGAGTGGTGCCCGGAAACGACGACGGCTTTGTTGTGGCGTCAAATGTAACTGTGTTGCTCATGGGTCGACAAGTTCCCCGGCCCGTGCATGAACTGCAGCGACGCCAGATGGGCATAGAGGCCGCCACGTGCCATCAGCTCGGCATGGTTGCCGATGTCGACGATGCGGCCGCGCTCCAGCACCACGATGCGGTCGGCGCGCTGCACCGTGGCCAGGCGGTGGGCGATGACGAGGGTGGTGCGTCCCTGCATGGCCTGCTCCAGCGCGGCCTGCACGGCGCGTTCGCTTTGCGCGTCCAGCGCGCTGGTGGCTTCGTCCAGCAGCAGCAGCGGGGCGTTTTTCAGGATGGCACGGGCGATGCTCAGGCGCTGGCGCTGGCCGCCCGAAAGCCGCACGCCGCGCTCACCCAGATAGGTGTTGTAGCCCTGCGGCAATTCGCGGATAAAGCCATCGGCCTGCGCGGCGCGCGCGGCTTGCATGACATCGTGCTCGCTGGCCTCGGGCCTGCCGTAGCGAATGTTGTCGAGCGCACTCGCGGAGAAAATCACTGCATCCTGCGGCACCAGGCCGATGCGCTCGCGCAGCGCGGCAAGGTCGGCGTGATCGACCCGCACACCGTCCACGCTGACCGCGCCGTGTTGTACGTCGTAAAAGCGCAGCAGCAGCTGCAACACCGTGGTCTTGCCGGCGCCGCTGGGGCCGACCAGGGCCACGGTTTCGCCCGGTTCCACCAGCAGCGAAAAATCGTCCAGCGCCGGTTGTTCCGGGCGCGATGGGTAGGTGAAGCGCACATGGGCGAACTGCACGGCGGAGCCGCCTTGCGGCGCCGGCAGCGCCTGCGGCTGGGGCGGATTGGCCACAGGCGAGCGCTCGGCCAGCAGTTCCATCAGCCGTTCGGTGGCGCCGGCGGCACGCAGCAAGTCGCCGAACACCTCCGAAAGCGAGGCGGCGGAGCCGGCCACCAGGCCGATGTAGAGCACCGTTTGCCCCAGGGTGCCTGCGCTCATGCGGCCTTCGACCACGGCCACCGTGCCCTGGTACAGGCCATAGATGAGTGCGCCGAACAGGGCGACGATGACAAAGGCGGTGAGCAGCGCGCGCATGCGGCTGCGTCGCACCGCGGTGGTGAAAGCATCTTCCGCGGCCTGGCTGAAGCGGCGCGATTCGCCCGGCTCGCGCCCATAGCTCTGCACCGTGGGAATCGCGTTCAGCACCTCGGCGGCGATGGCGCTGGAATCGGCAATGCGGTCCTGACTGGCGCGCGACAGCCGCCGCACGCGGCGGCCGATGGTGACCGCGGGGAACACCACCAGCAGGATGACGGCCACCACACTCAGCATCAGGCGCGGGCTGGTGGCAACCAGCATGGTCATGCCGCCGAGGAACACCACGCCGTTGCGCAGGCCCATCGACAGGCTGGAGCCGACCACGGTCTGCACCAGCGTGGTGTCGGTGGTCAGGCGCGACAGCACCTCGCCGGTTTGCGTGTGTTCGAAGAACTGCGGCGATTGCGTCAGCACATGGCTGTAAACCCGACTGCGCAAATCAGCCGTGACACGCTCGCCCAGCCAGCTCACCATGTAGTAGCGCGCTGCCGAGAACATGCCCAGCAGCACGGCCAAGCCGAACAGCGCAACGAAATGAATGCTGAGGCCGCCGCGGCTGGCGTTGGTCGAGGGGTGCAGCAGGCCGCCGTCGATCAGCCAGCGCAAAGCCAGAGGAAAACTCAGGGTACTGCCGGCGGCCAGCAGCAAAAACACCAGGGCCAGCGCAATGCGGCCGCGATAAGGCCGCAGGAAGGGCAGCAACTGCTGCAGCGGGCCCAAGCTGCGCGGACCCGCTTGTGCCGGCAAGCTCGACAGGATGCTGGTGGGAGCGTCAGCCATGCATCATCGTAGGCCCTGAACGGTGGCGTGAGCAGGCGCCAATCCGAGAGACGTTGCGCCGCAGGCGGCGGGATGTTGCCTGACGCAAGGCTTGGGCTCGCGCCGACGGGCGTCCTTGGTGCTCAAACCTGCACCTGATCAAACGCCTTGTAGGTGCGGTTCATCCAGATTTTGACCCGCTGGCGCTCCATCAGCCCAAGACCGTTGCCAGAGGGGTCCGGCAGGTTCACGGACGCCCAGAAGCTGGTGTTGTGAGCGTCGATTTTCTGAATCGTCGAGTCCTGCAGGTGGCGCAGACCGATGACGCAGGCGCCAAGGTCTTCCGCGCGGGTTTTCAGACCCGAAGACTCGAGAATGTCAAAGCGGTCGCCACGCACTTCATTCAGCACCAGCACCAATTGCATGCGTCCGCCGAATTGGCCGAGCAGCGCACGCAGCAGATCCACCGAGTCCCGCCCCGAATCCATCACATGCCAGTACACGAGCGACATGCCCAGGTCGTCCCGCATGTCCAGCAGGCCGGAATCCTCGATCCAGCGAACCAGGAACTGGTGGGTCTGGGCGGCGAGATCGACCAGAATGCGCCGGTCCGGTTGCTCCATCGCGGCATCGACGATGCGGTCCAGGCTCTCGTAGCGGTCGATGATGACCGGCGAGGCGTAGTCAGCATAAAAACGCAATAACGCGCCATGCGACTTGTCGGTGTCGAAACCGATGAAGGGCAGGTGGCGGTCGATCATGTACTGGGCGAGCAGGCGCGAGACCAGTGATTTGCCGACGCCGCCTTTTTCGCCGCCGATGAAATGCAGTCTGCTCATGTCGGTCTCCCGTTTCGATGGATGTAAGAACGGTATGAAGCTTGCCGAGGATGTACGCGGCAGATTGCGCAATGCAGCGCTGCAGCACGCCAGTGCGACACCTTGTTGCACTGCATGATGCAAACCTAGCCTAGCACGCAAAGCGCGATTCTGACCGTGGAGAATCCTGTCGGCAAGCGCCATTTCCCCCGGGCTGCACGCGCCGGCAGCGGCTGCGTATAGTGGCGTGATGACCGCACGCGACACCACTCAGCCGATCCCAGCCCCCGTTGCCCTGCACATCGAAGGGGCGCGGCAGAACAACCTGAAAAACCTGGATCTGCGTATCCCGCTGGGACAGATCGTCGTCGTCACGGGGGTCTCAGGCTCGGGCAAGAGCTCACTGGTCTTCGACACGGTGTATGCCGAGGGCCAGCGGCGCTATGTCGAAACCTTTTCACCCTACGCCCGCCAGTTCCTCGACCGCATGGACCGGCCGCAGGTCGATCGCATCGACGGCATCCTGCCCGCGATCGCCATCGACCAGACCAACCCGGTGCGCACCTCGCGTTCCACCGTGGGGACCATGACCGAACTGGCCGACCACCTCAAGCTGCTGTTCGCTCGCTCCAGCCGGCTGCATTGTCGCCAGTGCGGCGCCGAGGTGAGGCGCGAATCCCCGGCCAGCGTCGCCGCCGACGTGCAGCGTCGTGCCGCGCTCGCCGGCGACCCGCGGCTGGTGCTGACGTTTGCCGTCGCCATTCCCGCCGGCCTACCGCAGGACATGGTGTTGCAAGGCCTGGGCGCCCAGGGTTACACCCGCGTGCACCGCCGCGACGGCGAGGTGCTGCATATGGTGCAGGATCGCTTTCGCGCCGCCAACGTCGAGGCGCCGCGGTTGATGGAGGCCGTCGAGGCCGCGCTCCGCCTGGGGCAGGGCCGTATGGCGGTCTGGCCGGTGGCGGACGACGACGCCGCCGAGTCCGGAAGCGGCTGGCGCTACTCCTCCGACCTGCATTGCGCGCATTGCGACATTGCCTACCGCGATGCCAGTCCTGGCCTGTTCAGCTTCAACTCGCCGGTCGGTGCTTGCGAAACCTGTCGCGGCTTCGGCCGCACGCTCGGGTTGGATTGGGGGTTGGTGATTCCGGACGGGCGCAAGAGCCTGAAACAGGGTGCCATCAAGCCCTGGCAGACCGCGAGCTTCAAGGACGCGCAGAAAGACCTGGAACGCCACGCTCCAGCGGCCGGTGTGAGGCTGGATGTGCCCTGGTCCGAACTCACCCCTGGCGAGCGTCACTGGGTGCTCGAAGGCGACCCCGACTGGAAGGGCAACTGGACCCGGCAGTATTTCGGCGTGCGGCGGTTTTTCGAATGGCTGGAAACCCGCACCTACAAGATGCACGTGCGCGTGCTGCTGTCCAAATACCGCAGCAGCAGTCCATGCCCCGCCTGTGGCGGCGCGCGCCTCAAGCTCGACGGTCTGCTCTGGCGCGTGGGCGGCCGGGAGGAGGCCGACGCTGCCCTGGCTGACCGGCCCCGTTTTCGGCCACAGGGCGTGTACTGGGCCGACGCTGTCGCGACGCAACTCCCCGGCCTGTGCCTGCACGACGTGATGCAGTTGCCGGTGGCGCGCGCCCATGCCTTTTTCGTCGCGATGGAGCACGATCCCGGTGCCGATGCCGCAACGCGACTGCTGCTCGACGAGATTCGCGCCCGGCTGCGTTACTTGCTGGACGTCGGGCTGGGCTATCTCACGCTCGACCGGCAGTCGCGCACCCTCTCGGGCGGCGAGGTGCAGCGCATCAACCTCACCACCGCCCTGGGCACCTCGCTGACGCAAACCCTGTTCGTGCTCGACGAGCCCTCCATCGGCCTGCACCCGCGCGACCTGCACCGGCTCAACGCCGTGATGCAGGACTTGAAGCGCGCCGGCAATTCTCTGCTGGTGGTCGAACACGATCCGCAAGTGATGCTCGCCGCCGACCATCTGCTGGAGCTCGGCCCCGGCGCTGGCGAGCATGGCGGCCACGTCGTGTACCAGGGCGATCTCGCTGGCTTGCGCGCCGCCGACACGCTGACGGGCGCCTATCTGCGTGGCGAACAGCGGGTCCAGCCCGACCGCGCGCCACGCCGCATCGCGGTGGACGCCACCGGCCGGCTCATCGCGTCGCGCCTCATTCTGGAAGGCGCACGGGAGCACAACCTGCGCGACATCACCGCCGAATTCCCGCTGCGGGCGCTGGTCAGCGTCACCGGCGTGTCGGGTTGCGGCAAGTCCACGCTGCTGGGGGACGTGCTCTTTCCCGCCTTGTCCCGCGCACTGGGCAAGACCGCACCCGAACCCGGCGCGCACGCTCGCCTCCTGGGTGCCGAGCAGGTGGCCGACGTGGTGCTGGTCGATCAGTCGTCCATGGGCAAGACGGCGCGCTCCAACCCGGTGAGTTTCGTCGGCGCCTTCGACGCGCTGCGCAAGCGTTTCGCCGCGCTGCCCGAAGCGCAGCGGCGCGGCTACAGCGCCGGCACCTTCAGCTTCAACAGCGGCGACGGCCGTTGCCCCACGTGCGGCGGTTCGGGCTTCGAGCATGTGGAAATGCAGTTCCTCTCCGACGTGTACTTGCGCTGCGCCGACTGCGATGGCCGCCGCTTTCGCGCCGAGGTGCTGGAGGTCAAGCTCGATCTGCCCGACGGCCGCAGCTTGAGCATGGCCGATGTGCTCGAACTCACCGTGGCCGAGGCCCTGGCCGCCTTCGCCAAGGAGCGCGACCTGATGCCAGGCCTGAAGGCGCTGCAGTCGGTGGGCCTGGATTACCTGCGTCTGGGCCAGCCCACGCCCACGCTCTCTGGCGGCGAGGCGCAGCGCCTCAAGCTCGCCGCATTTCTGGCCGAGGCACGCAAAACGGCCGGGCGAGGCGTGCGCAAGGGCAGCCTGTTCCTGCTCGACGAGCCCACCACCGGGCTGCATTTCGACGACATCGCCAAGCTGTTGCGCGCCCTGCATGAACTGGTGGACGCCGGCCACACCGTGGTGCTGATCGAGCACAACCTGGACGTGATCGCCGCGAGCGACTGGGTCATCGACCTCGGCCCCGAAGGTGGTGACGCAGGAGGGCTGATCGTCGTCGCCGGCCCGCCGGCGGTGGTCGAGGGCTGTGCGGCATCGCACACCGGGCGGGCGCTGGCGGCGTATCGCGGGCAGGTGGGTGCGGGTGTGCAGCACGGCCTCCTCCCCACCCCGGCCCGCCCCACCAGTGGGGAGGGAGCGTTGTCATATCCATCGCGCGGGCACGGGGTGTTGACTCCTCCCCCACGCCATGGGGGAGGGCGGGAGGGGGAGCTGTACGCGCTGGCACAGCCCTACGCCAGCAACGACGCCGAAATCTTGCAAGCCGCCGAGGAGCCCGGCGCCTATCTTGCCCAGGCGGTGCGGCGCGGGCGCGAGGGCTTCATCGCCATTCGCCATGCACGCGAGCACAACCTGCAAAACATCGACGTCGACCTGCCGCGCGGCAGCATGACGGTGATCACCGGTGTATCCGGTTCGGGCAAGAGTTCGCTGGCGTTCGACGTGCTGTTCAGCGAGGGGCAGCGGCGCTACTTGGAGTCGATCAACGCCTATGCGCGGCAGTTCGTGCAGCCGCCGCCGCGGCCGGACGTGGATGCCATCTTCGGCATTCCGCCCACCGTCGCCATCGCCCAGCGCACCAGCCGCGGCGGGCGCAAGAGCACGGTGGGCACGCTGACCGAAACCCATCCCTTCCTGCGCCTCATCTACACCAAGCTCGGCACGCAATATTGCCCCGACTGCCGGGTGCCGATCGCGCCTCAAAGCGAGGAAGCCATCGTCGCCCAACTGCTGCGCGAGCTGCGCGGCCAAACCGTGGGTGTCATGGCGCCGCTGGTGGTGCAGCGCAAGGGCATCTACACCGAGCTTGCGCAATGGGCGGCCAAGCGCGGCCACAGCCATTTGTGGGTGGACGGCGCATTCTTGCCGACCGACCCCTGGCCTCGGCCCGACCGCTTTCGCGAACACGACATCGCCCTGCCGCTTGGCGAGCTGACCCTGCTTCCCGAACACGAGGCAGCCCTGCGCGCCCGGGTGCGCGAGGCGGTGCAGCTCGGCAAGGGCGTGGTGCAGGTGGTGTGGCCGCTGGACAAGCTGCGTGCCGCGATGGCTGCGGGCGACGTGATCGGCGCCCATGCCGGGTTGGATCTGCGCCAGTTCAGCACCCGCCGCGCCTGCCCCTCATGCGCGCGCAGCTTCGCCGAACTGGACCCGCGCCAGTTCTCCTACAACTCGTCCGCAGGCTGGTGCACAGGCTGCTTTGGCACGGGCCAGCTGTTACCCCGATTCGACGCCGAACAGACGGGCGAGGAGGGCGCCTGGCATGACGACGGCGACGCGCAACCCTGCCCGCAATGCCAGGGGGCGCGGCTCAACCCGGTGTCGCTGGCGGTGCGTTTTCGCGATCAGTCCATTGCCCAACTCTCGGCATTGGCCGTGGACGCGGCGCATGCCTGGTTCGACGCCCTGACCCTCGATGCGCGCGAGCAGGCGGTGGGGCGCGACATGCTGAGCGAAATCCGCACCCGGCTGCAATTCCTGCAGCGTGTCGGCCTCGGCTATCTCGGGCTCGACCGCGCCGCGCCCACGCTCTCCGGTGGCGAGGCGCAGCGTATCCGCCTGGCGGCGCAGCTCGGCAGTAATCTGCGCGGCGTGGCCTATGTTCTCGACGAGCCCACCATCGGTCTGCACCCCCGCGACAACCGTCGCCTGCTCGACGCGCTGGACGACCTGCGCGCGCGCGGCAATACCCTGGTGGTGGTGGAGCACGACGAAGACACCATCCGCCGCGCCGACACCATTCTCGACATAGGCCCGGGAGCCGGCAGCCGCGGTGGGCAGGTGGTGGCGCAGGGCACGCTGGATGTGTTGATGCGTCATGCGGACTCGCTCACCGCGCGCTACCTGCGTGAACCGCTGCGCCACCCGCTGGTGCCGCGTCCCGCGACCCACGCCGACACCCCGGCGCTGGAAATCCGCGGTGCGCAACTGCACAACCTGCGCGACATCGACGTCCGTTTTCCGCTGGCGCGGCTCAGCGTCGTCACCGGGGTTTCAGGCTCGGGCAAATCGAGCCTGGCGCGCGGCGTGCTGTACGCCAGCGCCCAGTCGCTGCTGGCTGGCGAGGGGGTGCCGGTGGGTTGCAAGGCGCTGCTCTGGATGGACACCATCGAGCGCGTGCTGGAAGTGGACCAAACGCCCATCGGCAAGACCCCGCGCTCCTGCCCGGCCACTTATGTCGGCATCTGGGACGACATCCGCAAGCTGTTCGCCGACACGCTGGAGGCGCGCATGCGCGGCTTCAAGGCCGGACGCTTTTCCTTCAACGCCGGCCCGGGCCGCTGCCCGACCTGCGAGGGCCAGGGCGCCATTCGCGTGGAAATGAACTTCCTGCCGGACGTCATTCAGCCTTGCGAGGACTGCAACGGCCTGCGCTTCAACGCCGAGACCCTGAGCGTGAAGCTGCGTGGCCAATCGGCCGGCGAGGTGCTGCAATTGAGCGTGGATGCGGCGCTGGAGTTTTTCACCGCGCACCCACGTATCACCCGTGCCTTGCAATTGCTGCACGATGTCGGCCTCGGTTACCTGCGCCTGGGCCAGCCGAGTCCGCAGCTCTCGGGTGGCGAAGCGCAGCGCTTGAAGCTCGTGACTGAACTCGCCAGCGCGGCCTGGCGTCCGACGCTGTATGTGCTGGACGAACCCACGGTGGGCCTGCACATGGCTGATGTCGACAAACTCATCCGCGTGCTGCTGCGCCTGGCCGACGCCGGCCATACCGTGGTGGTGGTCGAGCACAACCTGGACGTGATGGCATCGAGCGACTGGATCATCGACCTCGGCCCCGAAGGCGGTGTCGGTGGTGGCGCATTGGTGCATGCCGGACCACCGCGCGACTATGCCGATGCCGCTGCAAACGCTGCCCGGGGCCATACCGCGCAGGCGCTGGGCACCTTCCTGCGCGAACGCGCGCACCCTGCCTCTGCCGCGCACAACCCGCAGCAAACTCAGCAGCAGACTCAGCCCGCTGGCGCGTAGAGCCGTACCGCGTTGCCTCCCTGGGCCTTCGCCAGGTACATGGCCTGGTCTGCCTGGCGCCGCAAGGTGTCGGCGGTTTGACCGTGATTGGGGAACAGGGCCACGCCGATGGAGGCGTAGGCCATTTCGGTCAACCCGGTGGCGTTGAACGCGGCTTGGAGTCGCGCCAGCAGGGCCTGGGCGCGGTGCCTGGCAGCTTCGGGCTGGATGCCGGTGAGCAGGACCGCGAATTCGTCGCCTCCCATGCGACCGGCGATGTCGCCCGGTGTGAGAAACGCCAGCAACTCCCGACCCACGGTCTGCAGCAGGCGGTCGCCCTGGGCATGGCCGTGGCGATCGTTCACCTGTTTGAAGCGGTCGAGGTCGATGAACAGCAGAGCGGCGGTCTGCTCGCTCTCGGTCAGCCCGGCCATGCGTGCGGGCAACTGCTCCAGGAACATGCGCCGGTTGTACAGGCCGGTGAGCCCGTCGCGCTCGGCCAATTCGCGCATGCGGCGCTCGGCGGCGCGGCGGGCGCGGATGTCGCGCACCAGGGTCATACGCAGCATCTCGCCGTCGAATGCGATGTTGCTGCTGACGAGTTCCACCGGGATGTCGTAGCCATCCCGATGCAGCAGCGTGACTTCGTAGGGGCTGTTCACAATGTTGGCATGGAATTTGCCAATCACGATGTCCCGGTAATCGGGGCTGACGAAGTCAATCACGCGCAGGCCGATGATGTCTTGACCCACGTAACCCAGCAGCCGCGCCAGGGCCGGATTTGCATCGACGATCACACCGTCGCGCTGGAACACGATGCCCTCCGTGCTGGCGTCCATGAAGCGATGCAGACGCGCTGCGGCCTCGTGCGCCATGCGTGCCATGGCGCGAAAGCGCGTGACCTCGTGCATCACCATGCACAACTCCAGCACGGTGTCACCAGGGACGTAGGGCAACAGGCTGACGTCGAAGTCACGCACGCTGCCCGCAGCGTCACGCATGCTCAATTCGAACAAATGTTCCTGCCGATCCTCCAGCGCGTGGTGCATGAACGGCGTGACCAGGGCCAGGCATTCCGGCTCGAAAACCCGCGACAAATGCCGCCCCACCAGTGCATCTTCGGGCACGCCGGCCAAACGGGCGAAGGCCGCGTTGGCTTCCACGCAGACATGGGTCTCGGCACTGAAACAGGCCAGCAAGGTCGAGCCCGCCTGGGCCAGGAAGCCGGCGCGTGCGTGGCTCGCCATACCGCATTGCTGCTTGCCAGGGCCTGAAGATTCTCGAGGGTCTGTCATGCTGCTCGCTCCCAAAGGTTCGGGGATGGGCGATCTCCGATACCTGTGCCCCTATTGTCGAAGTCGTGGTGCGCGCTGGAGAGCCTGAGCAGGTCACTGAGTCGACGACCTCGTGACAAATTGCACGAATTGCGGATTTCTCTCCATGCCGGGCCCGGGCATGGAGAGCGGGAGAAGGACAGGGACTGGCGCCGACGCGCCCGCACCCGCGGCGACAAATGCCGGATTCGATCTGCGCTTCAGGATCGAAGCAGGGACCGAAGGGCCTGCTCGGTGGCGTCGGCGGCGCAACAGTCCACCACCTGTCTGTGGGGCATGCCGCGCAGCCAGGTGAGCTGGCGCTTGGCCAGTTGCCGGGTGGCGGCGATGGCTTGCGCGGCGAAGGTGGTGGCGTCGATCTCGCCGTCCAGATGCGCCCACGCCTGGCGGTAGCCGACGGCGCGCATGGACGGGAGCTTGGCATGCAGGTCGCCGCGGGCGCGCAGGCGGCGCACCTCGTCGAGAAAACCGGCGTCGAGCATGGCGTCGAAGCGCTGGGCGATGCGGGCGTGCAATTCGGCGCGGCTGGATGGCTCCAGCGCCAGCACCCGCAGCGGCACGAGCGGCACGCCGGGCGGCTCGGTGAAATGGGCTGACATAGGTTGACCGCTGAGCTTCCAGACCTCGAGCGCGCGCTGAATGCGCTGGGCGTCTCCGGGTTCGAGGCGGGCGGCGGTGGCCGGGTCGACCCGCGCCAGTTCGGCATGCATGGCGGGCCAGCCGCGCTCGTGCGCCTCGCGCTCGATCGCAGCGCGCACGCCGACGTCGGCCTGGGGCAGCGTGTTGAGGCCCCGTTGCAACGCATGCAGGTAGAGCAAGGTGCCGCCGACCAGCAGCGGCTCGCGCCCGCGCTGGCGGATGGCATCGATCAGGGCCACGGCGTCGGCAGCAAAGGCTGCGGCGTTGTAGCTCCCGCTCGGCTCGCGGATGTCCAGCAGGTGATGCGGCACTTGCGCGCGTTCGGCCGCAGTGGGCTTGGCCGTGCCGATGTCCATACCGCGAAAGACCAGTGCCGAATCCATGCTGATGATCTCGATCGGCCGCAACGCCGCCAAGGCCAGCGCGACACCGGTCTTGCCCGATGCGGTGGGCCCGGTGATGGCCCAGACCGGGGTATGCTGGCGCTCGGGCACCATGGTCGGTGACACACCGAGGGCGGCGGCGTCCATGCCGGTCAAAGCTGCTCAGCGCCCGCGCAGGAACAGGGCGTCGAGCTCGTCCAGGCTCACCTGACGCCAGGTCGGGCGTCCATGGTTGCACTGGTCGGAGCGCTCGGTGGCCTCCATCTCGCGCAACAGCGCGTTCATTTCGCCCAGGGTGAGCTGCCGATTGGCGCGCACTGCGCCGTGGCAGGCGATGGTGGAGAGCAGGGCGTTGCGGCGTTGCTCCAGAGTCTGGCTGGTGCCGAATTCCGCCAGCTCGGCCAGCACCGCTCGTGCCAGCCGCACCGGGTCGGCCCGTCCCAGCAGCCCGGGCAGACTGCGCACCGCGAGGCTGGCGGGGCCGCTCGCGGCGAGATCGAAGCCCAGGGCCTGGAGGGTTTCGGCATGGTCTTGCACCGCGCCCAATTCCTGCGGGCTGGCGGCGAAGCCGGCCGGAATGAGCAAGGGCTGCGTGGGCAGGCTGTGTCGATCCCATGCGGCCTTGAGGCGCTCGTACACCACGCGCTCGTGCGCCGCGTGCATGTCGACGATCACCAGCCCCTGGTCGTTTTGCGCCAGGATATAGATGCCATGCAATTGGGCAATGGCCTGGCCGAGAGGCTGGCCGCGCATCTCGGCGTCGGCGGCGGCAGTGTCGGCGATGGCATCCGCACGCGGGCTCGGCCAGGGATTGGGGATGGCGCTATCCGCCACATGCCCGGCCTGGCTCGGCCCCAGCGGCGCGTAGGCCTGCAGCATGGAAGCCAGGGGCAGGGCGCCTTGGCGCAGCATGCCGGGCTGGCCAAACGCAAACGGCGAGTTCGGCCGCGAAGCGAATGGCGCAGGCAGGCCGCTGGCTGCATGGTCGCCGGTGGCTGCATCCATCCGCCCCGACAGGGCAGGCGCCAGCGCCTGCTGCACGGCGTGCAACACCGCCTGATGCACGGCCTGCGATTCGCGGAACCGCACCTCGCTCTTGGCCGGATGCACGTTGACATCCACGCGCTCGGGCGGCAACTCGATCAGCAAGGCGTATTGCGGTTGCAGCGCGCCGTGCAGCACATCGGCATAGGCGGCACGCACGCCATGGGCCAACACCCGGTCGCGCACCCAGCGGCGGTTGACGAAGAGCTGCTGCAGTTCGGCCCGCGCCCGCGCGGCGGTGGGCCGGCAAACGAGGCCACGCACCGCCAGCGGGCCAATCTGCGCCTGCACCGGCAGGGCGTGTTCGGCGAAGGTCTTGCCCAGCACATCAGCCAGGCGCTGCAAGCCGGCAGGGCTGTTGTCGGCGCCGTATTGCAGGCTGGCGCGACCGTCCTGCCACAGACTGAAGGCGACATGGGGATGGGCCATCGCCGCGCGCTTGAACACCTCCACGCACCAGCCGGTTTCGGTCGGTGGCGATTTGAGAAAACGCCTGCGCGCGGGAATGTCGTGGAACAGGCGCTTGACCGTGACCACCGTGCCTTGGCCTGCTGCAGCCGGCGTCAGTGTGCCGAGACGGCCGGCCGCAGCGCTGATGCTCGTACCGGGCTGGCCAGCGCGGCGGCTGACGATGTCCACCTCGGCCACGGCAGCCAGGGCGGCCAGGGCCTCACCGCGAAACCCGAGGCTCTGAGCGCGTTCCAGATCATCCAGTGTGGCGATTTTGCTGGTGGCATGCCGCGTCAGCGCCAGCCCGAGTTCATCGGACGCAATGCCGCAGCCATCGTCCTCCACGCTCAGCAGATCGAGTCCGCCTTGTGCCAGCCGCACGATGATGCGGCTGCTGCCTGCGTCCAGCGCGTTGTCCAGCAGTTCGCGCAGCGCGGAGGCCGGACGCTCGACCACTTCGCCCGCTGCAATCTGGGAAATCAGGGTCTCGGGCAAAGGGCGGATGGAGGCCCATTCACGCGCGTCGCGCGCGACCGAATCTGCATGCAGCTGGGGTGATTCGACCGGGGTAACCATCATCGGATCAGTATACTCAGCCGGCTTTTTTCGAGCCGCTGCCCGCAGCGTCAGCGGCTCGGTTTCGGCTCAGTCAGGGCCCGCACAATGCGGCATTTCAGGCATTTCACTTTTGGCCCGCACTCCATGGACCCCTCCAGCATCGTCAACATCATCCTGCACTTCGACGTGCAACTCGCCCAGTTCATCCAGGCCTATGGACCCTGGGTTTACGGCGTCCTGTTTGCCATCGTGTTCGTTGAAACCGGGCTGGTGGTCATGCCGTTTTTGCCGGGCGATTCGCTGTTGTTCATTGTCGGTGCGTTTTCGGCGGCCGGGACGCTGAACGGCCCGCTGGCCTTCGGACTGCTGTGGGCGGCAGCGGTGCTCGGCAATATTTCCAATTACTTCATCGGCCGTGCCATCGGCCACCGCGTGTTCACCTGGAAAGACAGCCGCTGGTTCAACCGCAAGGCCTTTGACCGTGCCCACGCGTTTTACGAGCGCTATGGCGGCATCACCATCGTCGTTACCCGCTTCATCCCGTTTTTGCGCACCTTCGCGCCCTTCGTCGCTGGCGTGGCCGAGATGTCCTACGCCAAATTCCTGATCTACAACATTGGCGGCGGCGGTCTGTGGGTGGGTTCACTGATGGCGGCTGGCCATCTGTTCGGCAACATCCCGTGGATCAAGCACAACCTGGGTTTGCTCACGCTTGGCATCATCGTGTTGTCGCTACTGCCGGTGGGCTTCGGCTGGTGGAAGACGCGGCGGGCCAGCGTCGCCTGAGGCCGCGCCAGTCCTGGCCTCAGACCACGACGGCGGCTTGTCCCCGCGTGCGCCAGCCATGCACCAGCAGCAAGAGTGCCGCAGCGCCGAAGCCGAGTTCATCCGTCAACGGAACAGCCGATACCAGCAGCGCTGCGGCGGCAAACGCCGCCAGCCGCTCCGGCAAGTTGAGGGTGGCACGCAGATAACCCACCGCCACGCCGCCCCACAGCACGATGGCCAGCACAGCCTTGCCGAGCACGTAGAGCACGCCGGCCCAGGTCCAGGCACCCTGCAGCATGAGTTGCGGGTCGTACACTGCCATGTAGGGCACGACGAAACCAGCCAGTGCGATCTGCGTCGCCTTGAAACCGATGCGCATCGGCGAGGCTTTGGCGATAGACGCGGCGGCAAACGCGGCGAGGGCCACGGGCGGCGTCAGATCGGCCATGATGCCGAAATAAAACACGAACATATGGCTGACGATCAGCGGCACGCCGAGCTTGAGCAAAGCTGGCGCTGCGATGGAACTGGTGATGATGTAATTGGGAATCGTGGGAATGCCCATGCCCAGCACCAGGCACACCAGCATGGTCAGCACCAGTGAGGCCAGCAGGCTGTGCGAGCCGATCGCCACGATGAAACCGGCAAAGCTGGTTGCCGCGCCCGTGAGGGTGAGCACGCCGATGATGACGCCGACGATGGCGCAGGCAATGCCCACCGGCAAGGCTTGGCGGGCGCCGTCGATCAGGCTGTTGCGCAAGGTGCGCAGGGTGTTGTGCCCGCCTTTCACCGTCAGATTGATGGCCACCAGCAGGGCGATCACGCTCAACACCGGGACGATGCCGAACTTGAGGAAGGCTGCAGCTCCCAGGCCGCAGCCGAACCAGAACACCGTGCGGAATGCCGTGTGCGAAATGCGCGCCGCAATGGCCGCGCCCAGCAGCAAGATGGCGGTGAGCGATAGGCCCATCATGCCGGCGAACATGGGTGTGAAACCGTGAAACAACATCCAGACCAGCGCTGCCAGCGGCAGCGCGAGATGCCAGTTGTCCTTCAGCGCCATCCACGGGTTGGGGCATTCGTCGGCCGACAGGCCCATGAGTTTTTTCCGCCCGGCCTCCAGGTGCACCATCCAGAACGCAGTGAAGTAATACAGCATGGCGGGAATCACCGCAGCCTTGACGATGTCGGCATACGGAACGTTCAGCGTCTCGGCCATGATGAAGGCCACCGCGCCCATGACCGGAGGCATGATCTGCCCGCCCATGCTGGCCGTGGCTTCCACCGCGCCGGCGAACACCGGGGTGTAACCGAAGCGCTTCATCAGCGGGATGGTGAACTGGCCGACGGTGAGCACGTTGGCCACGCCCGAGCCGGAGATGGTGCCCATCAGCCCGGATGAAATCACGGCCACCTTGGCCGGGCCGCCGCGGGCGCGGCCCACCAGGCCCAGCGCCAGGGCGTTGAACAGGCGGATCATGCCGGCATGTTCCAGGAACGCGCCGAACAAAATGAACAGGAAGATGTAGGTGGCAGAAACCAGGGTCGGAATGCCGTAGATGCCCTCGGTGCCAAGATAGAGCTGGCCGATGATCTGGTCGAGCCCGAAGCCGCGATGGCTGATCACATCCGGCAGGTATTGGCCGAACAGGCCGTAGAGCAAAAACAGGCCGCAGACCAGCGGCAGCGCCAGGCCCAGACTGCGCCGCGCGGCTTCGAACAGCAGCGCCACGGTGGCTGCGCCCACCAGCAGGTCCAGCGTGGTCGGGTCGCCCGAGCGCTGAATGAGTTCGGCCTCGAAGGCCCAGTGGTACAAGCCGAGGGTGAAGGCCAGAGCTCCGAGTGCCCAATCGAGCACAGGAATTCGCTGCATCCATCCCTTGTGCTTCCAGGCCGGTACCACCCAGAAGATCATCAGCAGCAAAAAGCCCACGTGCAACGAGCGCATGACCAGGCTGGAGAGTGGCGAGAACGCCGCCACCACGAGTTGGTACGACGAGAAGGCGAGGGCGGCGGTCATCACCACACGCTGCGCCAGCCCCTGCAGCTTGCGCTGGTGTCCGGTGTCGGAAGACTCGGGTGCAGCCTGGCGGTCGTTCCCGGGATGTGAGTCGGCGTCTGTCTGAGGATGGTGCATCACGCAGCGCGCCTTACTTCAACACACCGGCTTCGCGGTAATACCGTTCCGCACCGGGATGCAGCGGCACTGGCGAGCCCTTGGCTGCGATTTGAAGGCTGATGGCCTTGGCGGCTGCGTGGGCCGCGACCAGCTCCGGCAAGTGGGTGAACATGGCCTTGGTCATTTGATAGACCGTCTCGTCGCTCAGACCCTCGCGTGTCACCAGGAAGTTGCGGATGGCGGCAGTGGGCACTTCGGTGGTCTGGCCCTCGTACGTGTTGGCGGGAATCATGCCTGGCTGATAGGCGGAATCGCCCACCTTGGCCACGACCTCCGCCGGGATGGCGACGACGACGATCTTTTGCGTCGCCGCCAGATCACGCAGCGACGACACCCCCAAACCCGCGGATTGCAATGTGACGTCGAGTTGGCGGTTTTTCATCAATTCGACCGACTCGCCGAAGGGGAGATATTCCACCTTGGCGAAATCCGCATAGCTCAGTCCAGCCGCCTTGAGTATGGCGCGTGCGTTGAGCTCGGTGCCGCTTTTCGGCGCCCCCACCGCAATGCGCTTGCCCTTGAGGTCCGCCAGGGTCTTGATGCCCGAATCCGCGCTGGCCACGATCTGCACGTAGTTGGGATAGATGGCGGCCATGGTGCGCAATTTTTTCAAGGGCGCCTTGAAGCCGGCTTCGGTGTCTCCCCTCCAGGCGTCCGACAGCGAGTCGCCAAGCGAAAACCCAACTTCGGCGCGACCAGCCTCGATCAGATTCAGGTTTTCGACCGAGCCCTTGGTGGCTTGCACCGTGGTCTTGGCGCTGGGAATGGCCTTGGCGTCGATTTGCGACAGCGCCACGCCCAGCGGGTAGTACACCCCGCTGGTGCCTCCGGTAGCGATGGTGATGAACTCGGCCGCGTGACCTGGAATGGCCGATGCGGCGGCCAGTGCAAGACCTGCGATGAACACGGCCGTGGCGCGGCCCCAGGAGGTTGTTTTGAGCATGTTGAGTCTCCGTTGTTTTCACAAGTTACAAACGGAAACGATGCTACGAGAACCCACTGCGGATGCATCCGGGAAAACACGAGTGCAGAGTGGCCCAATGTCGTCCCCGCGACGGATCGGGGACACGCCATGCTGAACTCTCTTGTCAAACCAGGGTACGGCGCCTCGCGAGTGGCGGGTTGGTGGCGAGATACTCGCGAATGCCCTCGAAGATCGAGCGGGCGACTTGCTTGCGGTAGGTGGGCGTTTGCAGGCGAGCTTCCTCTTCGGGGTTGCTGATGAAGGCGGTTTCCACCAGCATCGACGGCACGGTTGGCGACTTGAGCACGACGAAGCTGGCTTGTTGAACTTGGCGTGAATGCAGGTGCACGAGGCTGCCCATCTTCTTCAAGGTCGGGCCGGCCATCTTCATGCTGGCATTGATCTGGGCCGTGGTCGACATGTCGAGCAGAACCTTGGCCACTTGATAGTCGCGCGAGTTGATGTCGATGCCGCCGATGGCATCGGAGGCGTTCTCGCGCTGCGCCATCATGCGCGCCTCGACGCTGGATGCGCCGCCATCCGACAGGCAATAGACCGAGGCGCCACGCGCCTCCGGGGTGAACCAGCCATCGGCGTGAATGGAGGTGAACAGGTCGGCGTTGGCGCGCTGCGCTTTCTCCACCCGCATCCACAGCGGCACGAAAAAGTCGCTGTCGCGGGTCATCATCACCCGCATATTGGGTGTGTTCATGGCCAGGTCGCGCAAGTGGCGGCCGATGAGCAGCACCACGTCTTTTTCATGCACGCCGGACGGCCCGGTGGCGCCAGGATCCTCGCCGCCATGGCCGGGATCGATCGCCAGCAGCACACTGCGCTCGGGGCGCCGGTCGCGCCGCATCGGCTGCGTGGAGGTTGGCGCCCGCGTGCTGTTGTCGGCGACCAGGGCATCCGGTTGGTGAGCGCCGGATTCGTGACGCCTGCCAGAGCCGCTGCGCGCCAGGGTTTCAGACTGGCGTGAAGGGCTGGTGCCGTCAAGTTCGGCGCGGTGCTGGCTGATCCAGTCGCCCAGACTGTCGGGCTTGGCTTGCGCGACACGGGCGGATGGCGACGTCAGCGCAGCGCCCGCTGCGTCCGCCGGCGCGGGACTGCCATGCAGCGCAGCCTCGCGGTCCATGAAGGCCAGCAGGCGGTCGCCCTGGGCCGGGTACAGGTCGAACACCATGCGGTTTTCGTATGCGGCCACCGGTAGCAGGTTGAATACCTGAGGCTTCACCGCCTGTTTCAGGTCGAACACCAAGCGCACCACGTCGGGCGCGTACTGCGCCACCCGCACGTCCTTGATGAAGGGGTCGTCAGGCTTGATCTTGCCGACCAAATCTTTGAGCTGAGGGCTCAGTTCCAGGCCTTTCACGTCCACCACCAGGCGAGGCGGTTCGGGCACGAGGAAATGGGTTGCGGTCAGGGGCTGGTCCGATTCCAGTGTCACCCGGGTGTAATCCGCAGCAGGCCAGACGCGTACCGAGAGGATGGTGGCGCCACGCGCCAACATGGGCGTGGTGAGCAGCAGCGCGAGGGTGGAGGTTTGAAGCAGGAACTGGCGGCGATCGGCACTCATGGCGGGCACTCCCTGGCGAGGCACACCAGGACGTGTCCAGGTGCGTGGTCAGGCGTCTGCCTGCGCAGACGCCAGTTGTTGAAGCAAGGCAGCCCCCAATGCGCTGCCGCTCTGCAAGACGATCGCCCGGCCTTCAGCGGCCGCTTGGAACGCAAGATCCACATCAGTCTGGGGAAGCAGGGCCGGCGCGTGCTCGGGCCACTCGACCAGACAAAGACTTTGACCATCGAGCATCTCGCGCAAGCCGGCATCATCCCATTCATCAGGCGATGAAAACCGATAGAGATCAATATGATAGGCGGACGTCTGCAGAGTTCCCTTTAATTTTAGGGATTTTCGGTCGATTGCATAGGGCTCGACCAGCGCATAACTGGGACTTTTGATTCGACCTGTGACCTTCAAACCACGCAAAATGGCACGAACCAGCGTGGTTTTGCCCGCGCCGAGATCACCGCGCAGAGTGATCAGGGCGCCGGGGAGATCATGTTGCAGCAAAGCCCGCGCCAAGGCGGCCCCCAGCGCCACAGTGGCGGCCTCATCGGCGCAGTGACGGAGCAGTGACATGGACATGGGGCCGGCAGGTGAGCGGGACGCAGGGGCGGAGGAGATGTGCTCGGGCATTTAGCATCTCGGCATGGACGACCGCAGGGAGCAGGTGGACATGAATCCAACGCCCGATGAAGCGGCGCTGGCGGCCTTGGCCGCGGACATCCGGACCGAGGCTGGACGACTGGGATTCTCGCAAATCGCCATCAGCGATGTGCATCTCGGCGCCGCCGAGGCCGGGTTGCAGCGTTGGCTGGACGCCGGCTTCCACGGCGAGATGGGCTATATGGCGCGCCACGGCAGCAAACGTGCGCGCCCCGCCGAACTGGTGCCCGGCACGCTGCGCGTCATCACGGTGCGCATGGACTACCTGCCCGCCCGTTCATCTTCCACGTCGGCGACTGAACCGCTCACCGCGTCGCCCCTAGAACCACCCACCGCCGCGGCCGACTGGCGCGACGCCGAGTGGGCGCGCATTGCCGATCCGCAAGCTGCCGTGGTCTCGGTCTACGCCCGCGGTCGCGACTATCACAAGGTGTTGCGCTCGCGGTTGCAGAAGCTGGCCGACTTCATCGCCTCGCGCACCGATCCCGGTGTGGTGCGCGTGTTCACCGACTCCGCTCCGGTGCTGGAGGTGGCGCTGGCGGCACGCGGGGGCATGGGCTGGCGCGGCAAACACACGCTGCTGCTCAACCGCGAGGCCGGGTCGATGTTCTTTCTGGGCGAATTGTTCATCGGCTTGCCGCTGCCGGTGGACGCACCGCAGCAGGAGCACTGCGGCAGTTGCAGCCGCTGCATCGACATCTGTCCCACCCGCGCCATCGTCGCGCCCTACACACTGGATGCGCGGCGCTGCATTGCCTACCTCACCATCGAGCTGGCAGGCTCCATTCCCGAGGATATGCGGCCATTGATGGGCAACCGCGTCTACGGTTGCGACGACTGCCAGCTCGTTTGCCCCTGGAACAAGTACGCGCAGACCTCGCCGCTGCCTGATTTCGCGCCCCGCCATGCACTCGACAGCTCCGGCCTGCTGCAACTCTGGGCCTGGAGCGAAACGGATTTTTTGCAGCGCACCGAAGGCAGTGCCATGCGCCGCATCGGCTTCGAACGGTTCCGCCGCAATCTGGCCGTCGCCCTGGGCAACGCGCGCCGCAGCCTCCCTGTCGGGCAGGTCTCGCAGCAAGCCATCGAAACCGCGCTGCGCGCTGGTTTGACCGCCGCAACGCCGCTGGTGGCGGAGCACATTCGCTGGGCCCTGACCCAAGCTCCCGGAACGACCGGCAGCGATCTTTCAGACTCGCTGCATCAGGCTCAGGAACACGGGCAGTGACGCCGCGCCGAGCAGGGTGGACAGGCTGACCAGCCCTGCCACATACGGCCCGTCGCCACCCATGCGCGCCGCCAGCACGTAGGCGCTGGACGCGGTGGGCATGGCGGCGAACATCACCACCACCGTGGCTTCCAGCGGTGTCAGATGCAACCACAGTGCCAGAGCCCAGGCAATGAGCGGAATGAAGGCATGGCGCACGGCCATCAACCACGCCGTGAGGCGTCCATCGCGGTGAATGCCGCGCCATTGCAAGCCAGCGCCCACCGTCATCAGCCCCATCGCAATGGACGCGCTGCCGATGCGATCGAGCACCGGCAGCACCAGCGCCGGCGGTTTGAGCCCCAGACTGTGCGCCACCAGTCCGGCGGCCGTGGCGACGATCAGAGGATTGCGCAGCAACTCGCGCAGCAAGCCCTGCTGCGCGTGCCTGGCCAGCGGCCACACCGCCGCCGCATTGCACAGTGGCACGCCGAAGGCGATGAGCACGGCCACGAGCGACACCGCCTGCGCCCCTCCCAGCCGATCGGCAACGGCCAGCGCGATGTAGGAGTTGAAGCGGAAGGCGCACTGCACGCCGCTTGCGGTGCGGCGCTTGTCGGCCCGCAGCCAGAACGCCGCGTAAGCCAGGGCAATGCCGCAGAGCAGCGCGCCGATGCCGGCCAGCAGGACCGACGAAGCCCCAGCCAGGGTGTAGTGACCGCGGCTGCTGGTGGAGAACAGTAGCACCGGAAACAACACGTAATAGACAAGCCGCTCGATGCCGCTCCAGACATCGCGCTTGAGCGAAGTCCATTGCGACAAGGCAAAGCCCAGTGCGATGAGCGCGAAGTCCGGGAACAGCAACAGGGCGTTGTGCGACATGAGGCGCAGCATACCGAGCAAGCTTCATCCCCGTCTCCGAAGACTCGGTCCTGCAATGCTGGCGTTGATGGACCGGACCTGCAGCCAAGCGTCCGTCAGGCGACTAGCATCGAGCCATGCCAGCCTCAAACCACGTGCCGCAACGCGTTGCCCAGCCAGCACATCCGCCCCGTTGGGACGCTGTGCTCGCGTTGCCTTTCGGCAAGCTCGGCCTGCGCTGCTCCGAGATAGAAGTGCTCGCCCTCGAATACCTGCCGGCGGCCACGCCGCCGCGAACCGCGCCAACCCCGTTGGCGCGCGAGGTGCAGGCGCAACTGGAAGCGTTTTGCCGCGATCCAGGCCATCGTTTCGACTTGCCGTTGGCAACCGCCGGCACCGCCTTCCAGCGTCGCGTCTGGGCCTTGCTGAGCGAGATTCCCTGCGGCACCACGCGCACCTATGGCCAGGCTGCGCGGCAACTCGAGACTGCAGCGCGCGCCGTGGGCCAAGCTTGTGGTGCCAATCCTTTTGCGCCGGTGATTCCCTGCCACCGCATCGTCGCCGCTGCAGGCTTGGGAGGCTTTGCCCATTCGACCGATGCCGCTGGTGAGTTGTTGCGCATCAAACGCTGGCTGCTGCTGCACGAGGGGGCGCCAGCCAACGGTGCGGACCAAGCCGTGCATGCGCTGGCTGCGGCAACCGGCGAGGTGGTGCAAAGCCAGCCTTGTGGAGCGGTTCATGACTGAAGTCGAAGCCGCGGCAGTCTCGAGCGCAGGCGCCGCACGGTCGACGATCCAGATGTCCAGCGACACCCCCGAAGCCACGACGGTCACGCGCCAACGCGGCCGCCCGACCGCGCACCCTGACTGGCCGCAAGCGCCCGCCGCCTGTATCGACAGTATTCAGCGCTTTTGCGACACCCTCTGGTTGGAACATGGCCTGTCCACCAACACCCTGGCGGCCTATCGCAGTGACCTGACCCTGTTCGCACGCTGGCTGGCGCTTGCCGGCAGTCCGGGCTTGCATGCTGCCACCGAGGCCGACCTGCTGGCCTATCTCGCCGCGCGTTTCGCCGGCAGCAAGGCCACGGCGTCCAACCGCCGCCTTGCTGCCTTGCGACGCTACTTTCACTGGATCCTGCGCGAGCGCCTGCGCGGCGACGACCCCACGCTCAAGCTCGAACGCGCGCGCGAGCAGGCACGGCGCCCCAAGACCTTGAGCGAAGCCCAGGTCGAGGCCCTGCTGCTGGCGCCGGATGTGAACACGCCGCTGGGTCTGCGCGACCGCACCATGTTGGAGCTGCTCTACGCCAGTGGTCTGCGGGTGAGCGAACTGGTGGCGCTCAAGGCCGTGCATCTGAGCCTGGCCGATGCCGTGGTGCGTATCGTGGCCGGCAAGGGCGGCAAGGACAGGCTGGTGCCGTTCGGTGAGCAAGCCGCATTCTGGCTGGAACGCTATGCACGCGAGGCCCGCCCGGCTTTGCTGGGCGCGGGTGACAGCGATTTTCTGTTCATCACCCGCCGCAGTGGTCGAGCCGGCAAGCGTGCACCCGGCGGCATGACGCGGCAGATGTTCTGGACCCTGCTCAAGCGTCACGCGCTGCGCGCCGGTGTCGATGCGCCACTCTCGCCCCACACGCTGCGACATGCATTCGCCACCCATCTGCTCAACCACGGCGCCGACCTGCGGGTGGTGCAATTGCTGCTCGGCCACGCTGACATCTCCACCACGCAGATCTACACCCATGTCGCGCGCGAGCGGCTCAAGCAACTGCACGCGCATCACCATCCCCGGGGCTAGGATCCCATCCATGGCACACAATGACTTCGGGTCTGCCCTGATCCTGCTGTTGCTGATCCTCGATCCGTTCGGCAACCTGCCGTTCTTCATCGCCATCATGCGGCAGTTGCCGAAGCAGCGCCGGCTGCCCGTGGCGCTGCGCGAAATCGGCATCGCCTACGTGGTGTTGCTGGCGTTCATGTGGGGCGGGCAGGGGTTCTTGCGCATCATGGGCCTGAGCCAGCCGGCGCTGGAAGTGGCCGGCGGCGTCATTCTGCTGCTGGTCGCCATCAAGATGATCTTTTCCAGCACGTCCGAAATTTTTGGTGGAACCGACGGCAAGGAGCCGATGGTTTTCCCGCTGGCCGTGCCCTTGCTGGCGGGGCCCTCGGCGCTGGCCACGGTGCTGCTGCTGACCTCACGCCAACCAGGGCAAATGTGGACCTGGGTGGCCGCGCTGACCGCTGCCATCGTCGTCACCGGTGGCCTGCTGCTGATGGCCGAGACCCTGCTGAAATGGGTGGGCGACTCGGTCATGCGTGCCGGCGAAAAGCTCATGGGGCTGATCCTTACCGCCATCGCCGTCAATATGCTGCTGGGCGGGCTGCGCACCTACTTTCTGCATTGACCCTGAACCGCAATGTTCGCCAGGGCCCTTGTCCGGACGCCGCGCATCAGCCACAGCCTGCCAGGCGCCTGCGCCTTGACTCACCTCCACTGAGCGCCATCGACGCGCGTTTCAGGTGTCTGCCCAGGCGCGCTGCATCCAGCCGCGCAAGCGCGCCGCAAACTGGTTCAGCGCCAGCCCTGTCAGCACCAGCACCCCGGCGACGAGCTTCCAGGGCTGCATGCCTTCATGCAGCACCAGCGAGCCCGACACCATGCCGGCCACGGGAACGAGCAAGGCAAACGGCGCGACCTGCGAGGCCGGATACCGCCGCATCAACATCGACCAGATGCCGAAGCCGAACAGCGTATTCGGGTAGGACTGGAACAACACCGTGATCCACGACATGGTGTTCATCGCCAGCAGCGCCGCCCACATCGCATGTGGCCCTTCCACCAGAGCCGAAATGACAAACAACGGCGGCACCGCAACCAGGCTGCCCCAAACCACCAGCGACATCGGGTTCACCACCTTCATGCGCTTGGTCAGCACATTTGCCACGGCCCACGAGCAAGCAGCGCCCACCACCAGCAGCAGTCCGATGAAGGTGGACGGTGTGTCCAGATGCCAGGCCACCACTCCCATGCCCAGCAGCGCAATGCCGGCGCCGGACAACTGCGTGAAGCGCGCATGCTCGCCCAGCAGCCACCACGCCAGTCCGATGGTGAAAAACGCCTGCAATTGAATGACCAGCGACGACAACCCAGCCGGCATGCCCAGCTTCATGCCCACGAACAACAAGCCGAACTGCACCGCAAACTGCGCCAGCCCCCATCCGACCAGCAATTGCCACGGCACCGTCGGACGGGGAACGAAGAACACCAAGGGCAATGCGGCGAAGGTGAAGCGCAGCGCGGTGAAAAACAGCGGCGGCATGCCCTGCAGCCCGATCTTGATCACCACGAAGTTGAAGCCCCAGATCGTGACCGTGAGCAGGGCGAGAAGGATATGGCGCAGGCGCATGGGAGCGGATTGAGAAAATGGGGATAACCATCGTAGTCCGAGGCACTGCTGCACGTACGCGCTGCGTGAGACGGAGGCCTTGCGCCGGTTCGACAAGGCTTGCCGACCTGGTCCAACGTCAACTGAAGAGTGAGGCCGAGGCCGATTGCCCGGCAGTCGCTGAACTCGATTGGCAGAGACGCCAACCGAGCTGCCGAGCGTTATCTCTCGACTTCAAGCCGGTCGAGTTCCGCGAGCGTGAAACCGGCCTCCAGGCGCGCCTCGCGATTGAACGGCGGCTTCATGCGTGGCGCACCGAAGCGGGCGGCGAGTTCGTCATGTGCGGTGATCGGGTCGACGTTCGCACGCTCGCAAGCCCAGTGGTACCAGCGGTTGCCGATGGCGACATGGCCGATCTCGTCGGCCAGGATGCGATCGAGAATCGCCGCGCCGCGTTGATCGCCAGCGGCAGCGAGCTTGGCGCGGATGCCGGGGTTCACGTCCAGGCCGCGCGCTTCCAGGGTGCGTGGCACCAGGGCCATGCGGGCGAGGAGGTCGGAGGCGGTTTTTTCCGCCATATCCCACAGGCCGTTATGGGCGGCAAAGTCGCCGTAGTCGTGGCCGATGCTGCGCAAGTGCTGGCGCAGCAGGGTGAAGTGCTCGGCCTCTTCGGCGGCCACGCCCAGCCAGTCGCGGTAATAGTCCTGTGGCAGATGGGCGAAACGCCACGCGGCATCGAGCGCGAGGTTGATGGCATTGAACTCGATGTGGGTGATGGCGTGGAGCAGCGTGGCGCGGCCGAGCGGGTGGCTGGCGTTGCGCCGGGGCATTTGCTGTGCAGGCATCAACTCCGGTCGGGAGGGCCGGCCGGGGAGGGCGCTCGACGGCAGAGGCTGTAAAACCACGGACGGGTCAAGCGCCAAGCGTCCGGTTTGCAAGGCATCACGCAAGGCCAGCGCCAAGGCGACTTTGCGCGTCGGGTCAGGCTCCGTCAGCGCGGCGAGGGCGCCGCCGCGGGCGCAGCGGGTGCTCGTGGCCTGGGCGTGCGTCGCGTTCACGGATGGTGCCGTGCTGCTCACTGGATTTTCTTCAGCACCGTCATGGCCGAGGCGATGAGCCCTGCGGCCTGGCTCATGTCATTGGGAACGACGAGGGTGGTGCTGGCCTTGGCGACGTTGGCGTAGGCCTCCAAACTTTGTTGTGCCACCTTGAGCTGCACGGCTTCGATGCCGCCGGGTTTGCCGATGGCGACGGCCACCACTTCCAGCGCGTGGGCGGTGGCGTTGGCCACAGCTTCGATGGCGGCCGCTTCACCCTGGGCGCGGTTGATGGCGGCCTGGCGTTCTCCCTCGGAGCGTTCGATGAAGGCCTGGCGCTCGCCCTCGGCCTGATTGATCTGCTGCTGCCGCGCGCCTTCGGAGGTGGCGATGACGGCGCGCTTTTCACGTTCGGCGGTGATCTGGCGCTGCATCGCGTGCAGGATTTCACCGGGCGGCGTCAGGTCCTTGATTTCGTAGCGCAGCACCTTCACACCCCAGTTCATGGCGGCGTCGTCGAGCGCCGACACCACGCTGTGGTTGATGAAATCGCGTTCCTCGAAGGTCTTGTCGAGCTCGAGCTTGCCGATGACCGAGCGCAGCGTGGTCTGCGCCAGTTGCGAAATGGCCAGCACGTAGTTGGACGAGCCGTAGCTGGCACGCATGGGGTCGGTCACTTGGAAATAGAGAATGCCATCGACCGTGAGTTGGGTGTTGTCACGGGTGATACAGATCTGGCTGGCGATGTCCAGCGGCACTTCTTTCTGCATGTGCTTGTAGGCGACGCGGTCGATGAAGGGGACGATGAAGCTCAGACCCGGCGCCAGGGTGCGGTCGTATTTTCCCAGGCGCTCCACCACCCAGGCATGCTGTTGCGGCACCACCTTCACGCCCCGCGAAACGATGATGATGGCGATGATGACCAGGATGATGGCCAGTTCCATGGCAGCTCTCCAGTTGTTGGGCGATGGGTGCAGCGCGTTTGTCAGCGAGCTGCGGAAGTCGAAAGTCGGGCCCGAGGGCAATGTCGCGACGAGAGCGGCAAGGTCCGAGATCAGCCCGGATGCGTGCCGGATTGTGCCTGCGCAGTGTTGGCGCTGTCAGTCGACTGCGGTTCCAGCACCAGGGTATTGCCGTCCATGGCCTGGATGCGGTACTGCCCCGGCAGCGCTGCGCCATGGCCGCCAAAGCGGGCGGTCCAGTCGCTGCCGCGGTAACGCACGCGGGCTTCGCCGTTGGCATCCCAAGTGCCGACCTGCACGATGGAACCGATATCGAGGTTGATGTCGCGGTTGGCCTGTGGCGCCGTCTTGACGCGCCTGTTGCGCATGGTGTAAAGCACGGCGATCAAGCCCGCGCCGACCACGGCTGCGGCCACCCATTGCCAGGTGACGCCAAGGCCCAGGTGTGCCGCCAGGGCCCCGGCCGTGGCGCCAACAGCCAGCATCAGCAAATAAAAACTGCCGCTGGCGAGTTCCAGCGCAACCAGCACAGCGGCGATGATCCACCATTGAACGGGGGTGCTCATCATGACGGTCTCCCGTGGTTTTGATTTGTCACAGCATGATTTTTCTACACTTCGCGCTTCACCTGGGGCGTAAGCCTATCTCTCACCGGAGCTCATCATGCGCTTTCGTTTCCCCATCGTCATCATCGACGAGGACTTTCGCTCCGAAAACAACTCGGGTCTAGGCATTCGCGCGCTGGCGCAGGCCATCGAGGCCGAGGGCATCGAGGTGCTGGGCGTGACCAGCTTCGGCGATCTGTCCAGCTTTGCCCAGCAGCAGTCGCGCGCCAGCGCCTTCATCCTGTCCATCGACGATGAGGAGTTCGCCGCTGTCGAGGTCAATGCCGAAGCCCCGGTGTTGCAGACCTTGCGCAAATTCATCGAGGAAATTCGCTTTCGCAACGCGGAAATCCCCATCTACCTCTACGGCGAAACCCGCACTTCGCGGCACATTCCCAACGACATCTTGCGCGAACTGCATGGTTTCATCCATATGTTCGAGGACACGCCGGAGTTTGTCGCGCGCCACATCATTCGCGAATCCAAGGCTTATCTGGATTCTCTGGCGCCGCCGTTTTTTCGCGCCCTGGTGGGCTACGCGGCCGACGGCTCCTACTCCTGGCATTGCCCCGGCCATTCCGGTGGCGTCGCTTTCCTGAAGAGTCCGGTGGGGCAGATGTTCCACCAGTTCTTCGGTGAAAACCTGTTGCGTGCCGATGTCTGCAACTCGGTGGATGAACTCGGCCAGTTGCTCGATCACACCGGCCCCGTGGCTGCGTCGGAACGCAATGCCGCGCGCATTTTCCACGCCGACCATCTGTTCTTCGTCACCAACGGCACCTCCACCTCGAACAAGATGGTGTGGCATTCCACCGTGGCGCCCGGCGATGTGGTGGTGGTGGACCGCAACTGCCACAAGAGCGTGCTGCACGCCATCATCATGACGGGCGCGTTGCCCGTGTTCCTCACGCCGACGCGCAACCATTACGGCATCATCGGCCCGATTCCGAAGGACGAATTCAAGCCCGAGAACATCGAGCGCAAGATTGCCGCCAACCCGCTGACGGCGCATCTGTCGGGCAAGGTCAAACCGCGGGTGTTGACCATCACGCAGTCGACCTACGATGGCGTGATCTACAACGTCGACACCATTAAGCAGATGCTCGATGGCTACATCGACACCCTGCATTTCGACGAGGCCTGGCTGCCGCACGCCACATTCCATCCGTTCTACACCGGTATGCACGCCATCGGTTTCGGCCGGCGGCGCACCAAAGAGGCCATGGTGTTTTCCACCCAGTCCACGCACAAACTTCTGGCGGGGCTGAGCCAGGCGTCGCAAATTCTGGTGCAGGACTCCGAGACCCGCAGTCTGGATCGCCCGCGTTTCAACGAGGCCTACCTGATGCACAGCTCGACCTCGCCGCAATATGCCATCATCGCCTCGTGCGACGTGGCTGCGGCGATGATGGAGCCGCCGGGAGGCACAGCGCTGGTGGCGGAGAGCATTCTGGAGGCGCTGAACTTCCGCCGCGCCATGCGCAAGGTCGACGAGGAGTTCGGCCACGACTGGTGGTTCAAGGTCTGGGGACCCGACGAATTGGCGCCGGAAGACATCGGCGCGCGCGAAGACTGGTTGCTCGGACCGCAGGCCCAGTGGCATGGATTTGGCGAACTGGCGCCAGGCTTCAACATGCTCGACCCGATCAAGGCGACAGTCATCACCCCTGGCCTCGACCTGCACGGCAGCTTCAGCGAAACCGGCATTCCGGCAGCCATCGTCACCAAATTCCTCGCCGAACACGGTGTCATCGTGGAGAAGACAGGGCTCTACAGTTTTTTCATCATGTTCACGATCGGCATCACCAAAGGTCGCTGGAACACCCTGGTGACCGCGCTGCAGCAATTCAAGGACGACTACGACCGCAACCAGCCGTTATGGCGCATCCTGCCGGAATTCGTCGCCAAGTATCCGGTCTACGAACGCGTGGGCCTGCGGGAGCTGTGTCAGCGCATCCACACCGCCTACCAGGCCAGCGACGTCGCCCGGCTCACCACCGAGATGTATCTGTCTGACCTGCAGCCTGCCATGACGCCCACCGAGGCCTATGCCAGGATGGCACACCGCGATATCGAACGCGTGGGGATTGACGATCTGGAAGGGCGGATCACCACGGCCCTGCTCACACCCTACCCACCAGGCATTCCACTGCTGATCCCAGGCGAGCGCTTCAACCGCAAGATCGTGCAATACCTGCAGTTCGCACGCGATTTCAACCGCCAGTTCCCGGGCTTCGCCACCGACATCCACGGTCTGGTGGAGGAAGACGGGCCGAGCGGCAAGCGCTATTGCATCGACTGCGTTCGGGGAAGCGCGTAAGCGCGTCTCCACGCGCGTCGGGAAAACATGGGGATGCTCAGCGTTGTTGCTGCTGGTACTGCTGCCGCAGCCGTTGCTGCTCCTCAGGCGGCAGCCTCTGGTAGCGCTGTTGCTCCTGCAGAATGCGCTGGCGGCGCTCGGGTGGAAGTCGCTCCCATTGCTGCATGCGCTGGTTCCATTGCGGCCCGCGCTCCTCACCCTGTCGCTCCCTGTTCGCCATGGCTGGCGCAGCGGCGGTCAGCTCGATCAACGCCAGGGCGAACCCGAGGAGGCGACGCGAGAATCGCGCTTGCATGGTGCTCCCCGAATCAGGCGGGATTGGCATGGCGCGCATCCTGCATGGCCTGGGGATGGGCGGCCAGCCACTCATAGAAATCCATATGCTGCACGGCGTCGGCAGTTTGTGCGTTCAGCATGACGGGCTGCAAGGGCGTTTGCGTGTGGCTGGACAGGAGAGGCAGCGCAGTCAGAGTGAAGACCGCCAGAGACGCTGTGACGAAGCCCGCGGCCATCACCCGCGGCCAGCGCAAGCGCCGTGCTGGCCTGGCCTGGGCGCGCCGCGCCGCCAACTGGGGCAAGGGCGCAAGCCCGGCTGCCAACCGCGCACCGAACTCAGCCTCGGCAGCCAGCGATTCGTTGGACCGCAAAGCCTCCTGCACGATACGCGACTGCTCGGCATCGAGCAGGCCAGCGCGCCAGCGGTCGATTTCGGCCGTTGTGATGGATGTGTTGGTGTTCATGGCGTCACCGTTCACGATGAAATTCCCCCGGTTAATGGATTATCACTCTGCAGCACATGGCGCAGGTGGGTCAGGGCGCGCAAGTGATGGGTTTTCACACTGCCCTCGCTCACGTGCATGGCCTTTGCCGTATCGGCAATCGACAGGCCTTCCATCTCGCGCAACATGAACGCCTCGCGTTGGCGCGCGCTGAGTTTGCCGATGGCGTCGGCGATCCGTCCTGCAAGCTGCAGGTTGCCGAGTTGGTGATCAGGGCCCGGGCCTGGGTCGGCCAGGCTTTCCCAGGGTGCCGGTGCGCCTTCGTCCTCGTCGTCGCCGGCAAAGAAAAAATCGAACACTTTCTCGATTTTCTTGCGCCGGTGCCAGTCGGTGATGCGGTTGCGCAGAATGCTGTAGAACAGCGGCGCCCACTCCTCGGCAGGCTTGTCGCGGTAATTGCTCACCAGTTTGGCCAAACTGTCTTGCACCAGGTCGGCGGCCAAATGCGAATTGCCCGCGGTTTCCAGCAGCGCCAGACGCAGCGCGCGCGGACGTACCTCCAGACAGAAGCGGTCGAGAGCAGGATCCTGGCTCACGTCGTCAAGCGTAAGTGTGAATGCATGTGACATAGCATAGTGCGCGGTGGCGGCGGGCGATTCAACGCGGTTTCCTCGCTGCAACAACGCGAAACGGGCGGCTTTTCAGGACAGCATCAGCAAGTTTTTTTGTAACAGTTTTCCGGCGCCGGATCGAAACCCCTCGCTTGCCCGCCCTCCCTAGAATGGGCATTCACTCTGACTTGCCGCCGTGAATCCCCTGCTCAGCCGACTTCAGCCCTATCCGTTCGAAAAACTGCGTGCCTTGACGGCGGGCGTGCGCCCCAACCCCGCCTACACAGCCATCAGTCTCGGTATCGGCGAGCCTCGGCATCCAACACCAGACCTCATCAAGCGCGCGCTGATCAATCACTTGGACGGTTTATCCCACTATCCGCCGACAGCCGGCAGTGTGGAATTGCGCCAGGTTTGCGCGGCCTGGGCCGGTCGGAGATACGGCGTGACGCTGGACGCGGTGACACAGGTGCTTCCGGTGAACGGTTCGCGTGAGGCGCTGTTTGCCTTGGCACAGGTCGTGGTGGATCCAACGCGGGCGCATGCCACGGTGGTCAGCCCCAACCCTTTCTATCAAATTTACGAGGGCGCGGCCCTGCTGGCCGGAGCACAATGCCATTTCGCCCCGGTCGACGCCGCGCGCAATTTCGCCGTGGACTGGGAGGCCGTGCCCGAGCACGTCTGGCAGCGCACCCAGTTGCTGTATGTCTGCTCTCCCGGCAACCCGACAGGGGCCGTGATGCCGCTTGCGGAGTGGGCGCGGTTGTTCGAGCTCTCCGACCGCCACGGCTTCGTCATCGCCAGCGACGAGTGCTACTCCGAGATCTGGTTCGGCGACGCGCCGCCGCTGGGCGGGCTGGAGGCGGCAGTGCAACTGGGTCGTGGCGATTTTCGGCGCCTCGTGATGTTCACCTCCCTATCCAAGCGCTCCAACGTGCCTGGGCTGCGCTCGGGTTTCGTCGCCGGCGATGCGGACGTTCTCAAGGCCTTTCTGCAATACCGCACCTACCACGGCAGCGCCATGGGGCCGGCGGTGCAGGCGGCCAGCATCGCCGCATGGAACGACGAGGCGCATGTGCAGGCTAACCGATCCTTGTATCGCGACAAGTTCGCCCGTGTTTTACCCATCCTGCAATCAGCGCTGGATGTGCGCCAACCTGACGCCGGTTTCTACCTGTGGGCCAAGACGCCGAACGATGATGTCGCATTCGCGAGCGGCTTGCTCGAAAACTACAATTGCGCGGTTTTGCCCGGCAGCCTTCTGGCTCGCGAACAGGGCGGCCACAATCCAGGCCGAGGCCGCATCCGTCTAGCCCTGGTGGCCGAAGCCGACGCCTGCGTCGAAGCCGCCGAGCGGGTCGTCGCCCATGCACGCAGTCTTTGAGTTTCAGTTCGACGCAGACCACCCCAAGCCCTCCACACCATGACCACTCAACTCCAGACCGTTATTGACCAGGCATGGGACAACCGTGCCCAACTGAACCCAGCCACAGCTCCTGCAGAACTGCGCCAGACGGTCGAGCATGTGCTCGACGAACTGAACGCAGGGCGTCTGCGCGTCGCCCAGAAGGTGGAGGGTGAATGGGTGACGCATCAATGGTTGAAAAAGGCCGTGCTGTTGAGTTTTCGCCTCACCGACAACGCCATGATGCGGGCTGGCGATCTGCATTTTTTCGACAAGGTGCAAACCAAGTTCAGCCGCCTGGGTGAAGAGGAGATGCGCGAAACCGGTGTGCGCGTGGTGCCGCCCGCCGTGGCGCGGCACGGCAGTTATCTGGCGCCCGGAGTGGTGCTGATGCCGTCTTACGTCAACATCGGTGCCTATGTGGACAGCGGCACCATGGTCGATACCTGGTCCACGGTCGGCTCATGCGCGCAAATCGGCAAGAACGTGCATCTGTCGGGCGGTGTCGGCATTGGCGGCGTGCTCGAACCGGTGCAGGCCAACCCCACCATCATCGGTGACAACTGTTTCATCGGCGCGCGCTCGGAAGTGGTGGAGGGTGTCGTCGTTGAAGACAACTGCGTCATCTCCATGGGTGTGTACATCGGCAAGTCCACCAAGATCTACGACCGTGCCACCGGCGAAGTCAGTTACGGCCGCATTCCCGAAGGCTCGGTCGTGGTGTCGGGCAATCTGCCGAGCGCCGACGGCAAATACAGCCTGTATTGCGCCGTCATCGTCAAGCGCGTGGATGCCCAGACTCGCGCCAAGACCGCCATCAACGAGTTGCTGCGCGACTGAGTCGCAGGGCCAACCCGGTGTTGGCGCGCACGACCAACCTAGGGGAGAACGACATGTCGACGATGGAACGCCTGTTCAAGCTCATGGCCGAAAAAAAGGCCTCGGACATCTACATCAGCCCGCATGCGCCCATCCTCATACGCATCAGCGGCCAGGCCGTGGCCATCAACCGCCAGGTGCTGACCCCGGAAGACCCGCCCAAGCTGCTGGCCGAGATCGTCGATGCCAAGCGCCAGCGGCAGTTGCAGGACGAGGGTGAACTCAACCTCGGACTGGCGCGCACCGGCATCGGCAGCTTCCGCTTGAGTGCCTTCATTCAGCGCGGCAGCGTGGCCATGGTGATTCGCTATATCCCGAGTGACATTCCACCGCTGGAGAGCTTGAATCTGCCCGGGGTGATGGCGGATCTGGTGATGGAAAAACACGGCTTGATCCTGATGGTGGGCTCGACCGGCTCTGGCAAGAGCACGAGCCTCGCGGCCATGCTGGATCACCGCAATGCGCGCATGACCAGCCACATTCTGACGCTGGAAGAGCCGATCGAGTTCCTGTTCAAGAACAAGAAGTCCATCGTCAACCAGCGCGAGATTGGCATCGACGCCAAGAGCCTATCCGTGGGTTTGAAGAACGCGTTGCGCCAGGCACCCGATTGCATCATGATCGGCGAAATCCGTGACACCGAAACCATGACTGCGGCGTTGAACTACGCGCTCTCCGGCCATTTGTGCCTCAGCACCCTGCATGCCAACAACAGCTATCAGGCGCTCAACCGCATCCTCGGCTTCTTCCCGCTCGACATGCGCCCTGCGCTGCTGTCCGATTTGTCCGCTGGCCTCAGGGCTGTTGTATCCCAACGCCTGCTTCGGGCCACAGCCGGAGGCCTGACTCCGGCCGTGGAGGTGATGCTCAATACCCCGCTGATCCGCGAACTCATCGCCAAAGGGGATTTTTCGACCATCAAGGACACCATGGAAAAGACCATGGCCGAAGGCTCGCAGACGTTCGAGCAATGCCTGGCGCGCATGGTGGTGGAAGGACAAGTGGGGCGCGAAGAGGCACTGGCCTACGCCGACTCTCCGACCAATTTGATGTGGCGCCTGCAAAACGACTTCTCGAATCGTCCGAGCAGCCAGCCGCCGGCCAACGCCATGCTCGATTCGGATGAGCCCTCGTTCCGTGAAATCTCCCTTGATCTCGGTGCCAACTGACCTTGTCTCGCACATGACATCCCCCACCCGCAAGCTCGCCGAAGCCCTGATCGCACGCCATTCCGTCACGCCTGCCGATGGTGGCTGCCAGGACTTGCTGGCGGAGCGCCTGCGTCCGCTTGGGTTCACCTGCGAGGTCATCGAAGCGGGGCCTGATGCATATCGCGTGCGCAACCTTTGGGCGCTGCGCCAGGGGCGTGGCGGGGTGAATGCGCCGGTGCTGGTGTTTGCCGGCCATACCGACGTGGTGCCCACGGGACCGCTGGAACAGTGGCACAGCGACCCCTTCACGCCCACCGAGCGCGACGGCAAGCTCTATGGCCGCGGTGCCGCCGACATGAAGACCTCGCTTGCGGCGATGGTGGTGGCGGTCGAAGACCTGCTTGCGTCACAGCCGCAGCCGCAGGGCTCGATGGCATTCCTGCTCACCAGCGATGAGGAAGGCCCGGCGCGCGACGGCACGGTGCGCGTGTGCGAGGCTTTGCAACGACGCGGACAACGCCTCGACTGGTGCATCGTTGGCGAACCCACGTCAGTCTCCACCTTGGGTGACATGATCAAGAACGGCCGGCGCGGCTCGCTCTCCGGGCGCCTCTGCGTACATGGCGTGCAGGGGCATATTGCCTACCCGCATCTGGCGCAAAATCCTATCCATCTGGCCGCCCCCGCGCTGGCCGAACTCGCCGCCATGCAGTGGGATGCCGGCAACGATCATTTCCCACCGACCTGTTGGCAGATGTCGAATATTCGCGCCGGCACCGGCGCCACCAACGTCATCCCCGGGGACCTGACGCTCGATTTCAATTTCCGCTTCTCCACCGAAGCCACGCCGCAATCCCTGAAGGACCGCGTCCACGCCCTGCTCGACCGCCACGGCCTGAACTACACGCTGGATTGGACCCTGGGCGGCGAGCCCTTCCTCACCCGACCCGGCAGCTTGTCGGCAGCCCTGCACGCTGCCATTGCGGCGGAAACCGGCCAGCATGCCGAGCTGTCCACAACGGGTGGCACCTCGGATGCGCGCTTCATCGCCAAGATCTGTCCGCAAGTGGTCGAGTTCGGACCGCCCAACGCCAGCATCCACCAGATCGACGAGCATGTGGAACTGCGCTTTCTCGATCCGCTGGCCGCCATCTACCGGCGCACCCTCGAGGCTTTGGTGGCGTGAACACAGCGCACCCGGCCACGCCGCGTTTCGGCGCGGTGTGGCAACGTGCAACGCACGAACTCCAGGCCGCCGGTTTGCACTTCGGCCATGGCGCCACCACGGCAGCAGATGAAGCCGCCTGGCTGCTGATCCATGCTTTGGGCTGGCCGCTGGCGGACAGCTTCGCGGCGCTGGACGCCTTGCTGCAGCGCGAAGTTCCGGCCGATGCCCGTGAGCGTTTCGACACCCTTCTTGGCGAGCGCATCGCCACACGCAAACCCGTCGCGTATGTGCTCGGAGAGGCCTGGCTGCAGGGCGAGCGCTTCCTCGTCGACGAACGTGTGATCGTGCCGCGCTCGTACATCGCCGAGCTGCTCTGGGACGGGCTGGATCCCTGGCTGTCCGCGCAACCCCGGCACATTGCCGACATCTGCACCGGTTCCGGTTGTCTCGCCATCCTCGCCGCAAAGCGCTGGCCCGGGGCCCAGGTGCTGGGCAGCGACATCTCGGCGGATGCGCTCGACGTCGCCCGCACCAATGTCGCGCTGCATGCCTTGCAGGGCCGCGTGCAGCTGCTGCAATCCGACCTGTTGAAGGCCTTGCCCGACAGTGAGCCCGGGCTGGACCTGATGTTGTGCAACCCGCCTTACGTCAATGCGCAGAGCATGCGGGCGCTGCCACAGGAATACCGCCACGAACCGGAACTGGCGCTGGCCGGCGGTACCGACGGCATGGATCTGGTGCGCCGCCTGCTGTCCGATGCGTCTTCGCGCCTCGCCCCGGAAGGCATGCTGGTGGTCGAGATCGGCCACGAGCGTGCGCATTTCGAGGCGGCTTTCCCGCGCCTTCCCGTGGTCTGGTTGTCCACCAGTGGCGGCGACGATGCCGTGTTCCTGGTCGAGGCTGCGGCCTTGCGCAGCCCGGCATGATTCGCCTGCAGGCCCTCACCCTGCGCCGCGCCGCCAAAGTGGTGCTGGACAGCGCCGACCTCACCATTCATCCCGGCGAGAAGGTCGGCCTGGTTGGCGCCAATGGCGCCGGTAAATCGTCGCTATTCGCACTGTTGCTCGGTCAGTTGCACGAAGACGGCGGCAGTCTCGATTTCCCCGCCCACTGGCGTGTGGCCTCCGTCGCGCAGAACGCGCCGGATTCGGATCTACCGGCGACCGATTTCGTCTGCCAGGCTGATGCCGCCTTGCAGACAGCCAACGCCGCGATGCGCGCTGCCGAAGCCGTGCACGATGGCATGGCCCTGGCTGTAGCCGCCGAGGCGCTCGAACTGGCCGACGGCTACACCGCCACGGCCCGCGCCGAGGCCCTGTTGCTGGGCCTGGGCTTCGCCCCGCATGAACTGCAACAACCGGTGCGCGACTTCTCCGGCGGCTGGCGCATGCGTCTGGCCCTGGCCCAGGCCTTGTTTCAGCCCAGCGATTGCATGCTGCTGGACGAGCCCACCAACCACCTCGACCTCGACGCCCTGGTGTGGCTGGAGAACTGGCTGTCGCGCTACGTCGGCACCATGATCGTCATCTCCCACGACCGCGAATTTCTCGATGCGGCAACCCGTGTCACCGTACAACTCGAGCATGGAAAATTGCAACGTTTCACGGGCGGGTACACCGACTTCGAGGAGCGCCGCGCCCAGCAGTTGACGCAGCAGTCGCAAGCCTATAACCGGCAGCAGCAAGACATCGCCCATCTCACGCGCTTCGTCGATCGTTTCCGCGCCCAGGCGACCAAGGCAAAACAGGCGCAAAGCCGGCTCAAGGCGCTGGAGCGCATGGAGCGGCTGGCTCCGGTGATGCTGAGCAACCCCCTGCGTTTCGACTTCCTCAAACCCGCACGTCAGCCGCAACAACTGCTGCGGCTGCGCGGGGTGGACTGCGGCTACGCGCCAGACCAGCCCATCTTGCGGGGCGTGGAGCGTGACATCCTTGCCGGCGCGCGCATCGGCGTGCTGGGCGCCAACGGTCAGGGCAAGTCCACCCTGGTCAAAACCCTGGCGGGATTGCTACCGGTGCTGGCCGGCAAGGCACAGCCGGGGGTCGATGTGGTGGTGGGTTACTACGCCCAGCAGGAGATGGACGTGCTGCGCCCGGATGAATCACCCATGCAGCACCTCGCGCGTCTGGCCAAACAGACGCAGCCACAGACCACCACGCAGGACTGGCGCAACTGGCTCGGCCGTTTTCAGTTCAGCGGTGACATGGCCGAGCAGAGCGTGGGCTCGATGTCGGGAGGCGAGAAGGCGCGATTGCTGCTCGCGCTGCTGGTGTGGCAGCGCCCCAATGTGTTGCTGCTCGACGAGCCGACCAACCACCTCGACCTCGCCACACGCGAGGCGCTGACCCTGGCCCTGCAGGAATTCGGTGGCGCCATGCTGCTGGTGTCGCATGACCGCGCCTTGCTGCGTGCCGCCTGCGACGACTACTGGCTGGTCGCCGACGGCTCTGTGCAAACCTTCGAAGGTGATCTCGACGACTACCAGCGTTGGGTGCTGGAGCGTGCACGCGCACGCATGCGTGACCGAGCCATGGCCCCAGACGGGGGTACGAACAGGGCCGGCGCTGCAGCCAGCAGGGGAACCGTCAGCACGGCGCAGAACAGGGCTGGCAGCCCGGCACCTGAGCCTGAGTCTGGCCAGGGCACCCGCAAGGACCAGCGTCGTCATGCAGCGCTGTCGCGTCAGCAGCTTGCGCAGCAGGCCAAACCGTTGAAGAGCGAGCAAAGCCGCCTGGAAACCGAGATGCGTGCACTCGAAGCCGAGCAGGCCGGTCTCGAACGCAGCCTGTCGCAAGCGGCGACGCAGGCGGCCGAGCGCGTCGAGCAGGGCAAGCGCCTCAAGCAGGTGGCCGAGCGTCTGGTGCAATGCGAAGAGCGTTGGCTGGACATCGCCCAGGCCATCGAGGCGCTGCAGACCTGAGGCAAGCGGTGCATGCCGCAAACGTGGAGGCTCGATGCGTGCGCCGGTTGAAGCCGCAAACGTCACGACGGCTTGCGTGCCGTGCGCCACAACAGCCAGGCAAAGCTGCCTGCCGCCAAAGCTAGCCCGGTCGTGTTCCCCATCCAGAAGCCGGCTGCGCCTTGCAACGCAAGCGGGCTGAACCCCAGGGTGTTGAACGCCAGGACATAGCCTCCGCCCAGACCCACCCCCCATAACGACAGGGCATAGAGCGCGCTGGGCAGCACCGCGATGTGATAGGAGCGCAGTACGAAGGCGCTACACGCCTGTACCGCGTCGAACAACTGGTAGGCGGCAATGAAAAGAAAGAGGTGATCAGCCACGGCCCGCACCGCCTCATCCCGCGTGTACCAGGCGACGATGCTCGCACGCCCGAACCAGACCACGGCCCCCAGGCTCATCGACAGCAGGGCCGCCAGCCCCACGCCACCCCAGGCCGCGCGCCGCGCCGCAGCCCCATGTTCGGCCCCGAGTTGCTGTGCCACCAGGGAGCCGGCGGCGATGGAGACCGACAGCGGCAACATGTACAGCACGGTGGCGAAGTTGGCCGCAATCTGATGCCCCGCCAGTTCGGTGTCACCCATGCGCGCAATGAACAGTGCCATGAACGTGAAGGCCGAAACTTCCACCAGCAGGCTCAGACCGATCGGGCCACCCAGGCGCAATAGCGGACCCTGTTGCGTCCAGGAGGGCCATTCCCAATGTCGTAAGGCCTCGAACGGCCGCAATGCGCGGCTGTGGCCATGTTGCAGCAGCGCAATCCCCAGCAGCGCCCATTGGGTGATGACGGTCGCCAAGGCGCAACCACTTGCGCCGAGCGAGGGGAGGGCGTGCAGCCCCAAGCTGGCGGGTACGAGGAAGATGGTGTTGAGCGCCAGTTTCAGCAGCAGTCCTCCGAGTTGCAGCAGGGTGACGAGCATGGGCCGGGAAATCGCCTGGCTGAGGGCGGTGTGGATGCGAAACATCAAGGCTGCGGGCAGGCCAAGTGCCAGGATTTGCAGATAGCGATCGACTTCGGGATCATGCGACTGCCCGGTCAACGACAGCAGCGGGCCTGGCCACAACAGCACCACCATGCCCACGAGGCACAGTCCGGCAGCCAGCCACAGTCCCTGACGAAAGGCTGAACCGACCTGCCGCGGCGATCCCGCGCCATACGCTCGGCCCAGCGCCGGCAGCAAAGCCTGGGTGACACCGGCAAGCGCGACATACAGGGTGATGTAGATGGCTTGCCCGAGCGACAAGGTCGCCACATCGGCGGTGTTGGCATACCGGCCGAGCATGACCGTATCGGCCACGCCGAAACCGATGATGGCGAGCTGACCCATCAGCACGCCCGCTGTCAGGTGCAGCAGTGGCACGACCGCCTTCATCTGGCGTTCGATCGGCGGCGGTACAGGCGCAAGTGCTCGTCAGGTTCACCAGGGCGGTGCCCACTCCACACCAGCACACCCTGTTCGGCTCGTCGCAGGGTTTGCTGCTCAACCTGCGCGCTGATCGCCGTGGGGGATGTGTCCGAGACTGGACTATTGTGCATGGGCGGTGCAATGAGGACGTAGGCACAGCGACCACCGCGCGAACCGGGAACGAGGGGTGCGTGGCTGAAATAGCCCATCAACGCTTGCTGCGGCAAACTCAACCCGAGGGTTTGCACGCAAGATGCAGGCAAGTCCGGCTGGCGTTCGGCGCGTAACCGGCTTGCCAGTTGTTGGCCGAGCTGGCGGTAGGTGCTGGCGTAGTTCAGCACCGGCAGCCAAAGCAATCCCACCAAGACCCACACCAGAGTCACGCCACCGGCGGACAGCACCATGCCTTTCCAAAGCGGATGGCGGTGCCGCCCGGCACGCCACGCCACCACAGCAGCCCAGCCCGTCGTCGCGAGGAGGGCCAACAGGGCGGGAAACCAGGAAAAATGGGCGATGAAGCCTGGTGCAAGGCGGGCGATATTGGCCGCCGGCTTGGCGGGAAATCCAGTGAGCATGGCCAGCCACAAGACCCAGACCACCAGGGCGAGCAGGCTGAAAAACATGAGCGAGAACCAGTCCAGCGCGGCCATGCTGCCACGACGCATCACTGGAAGCGCAAGAGACGCCAGCATTGCCGCCGGGGGCAGAACCAGCACCAGCGTAGCCGCATTGCCGGGGGCCAGCAACGCCGCCAGCGTGGCCAGAACCAGCAGTGCAAGTGGTGCGAGCACATGCCATTCCCCGAGCGATTCGCGCCAACGCCACACCGCCCACGCAGCCAGCGGCCAC
This sequence comes from Pseudomonadota bacterium, assembly GCA_021783435.1. The sequence continues at coordinate 56,870 of JAJXUC010000001.1, forward strand.
GCCGGCCAGACGAACCATGCGAAGGTGCCGAGAAAATGTTGAAAAGCTGCCACGCCGGGCCAACGCGCCACGGCTTGTCCATGTAACAACGCCAGAACACCGAACGAGAAAATCGCACTGCAGGCCAGCGCAATGCTGGGGATGGACCACTGTCTGCAGCCACGTCCAGGTGCTCGCTGGGCAGTGACTGCTACGGGGTTGCGATGAATCGCCAGGTCGACTTGGCGTGATGCCAGCTTCAACATGAGCACGGTGATGGTCAGCGTCGTGAGCAGGGCAAGCCAGGGCGCCCCGCTTGCCGCTAGCGAGAGCAAGCCGAGGAGCAGTGCCACCGAAGCCCAAACCACCCGAGTGGGCAAGAGTGAAAGACCCAACACCACCGCGGTGAAGCCAGTGAGCTGCACCAGTTCGGGAATGGTTTCGTGTCCCCGGGCCAGAAGGCCCAGGCAGGCCACGAGGCTGAGTAAGGCACCGTCCGCCATGGCGCGGGCATAACCGCTTCTGGAAATGGACGCCGCAAAGGCTGGCTGGACCGGCTGAGCCGCTTCGCGCTGCGCGAAATGGTAGGCGGCGTACCAGGTTTGCACCAGGACGAGGCCGAGAAGGATCATGAAAGGCAGTCGGCTGGAGGCAATAATGCCGATCCACGATCCGAGGCCGCGAATACTGGCTGCCCCCAGCCAGTACGGGAGCCAACCGCCGCCGACTGGCTGGCCATACAGACTGGGCACCAACCAACTCGATTGGCCCTGGGCGATTTGCCACATCACGCCAAAGCTCAGGCCGTCACCTTTCCAGGGATCGCGCCCGATGAAACCCGGCAGCACATAGGCCACGCACAACAGCCACAGTGGCCAGCGCGGCAGTCTGGCGACGGCTTCGGCCGAGACCACGGGACGCGCCGGCGACTTCCCCTGGCCTGGAGTGGTGTTGGGGAAGCTCATGATCCTGGCCAGGAAAGGCGTTCTGGACGATGGTGGTCAACAAAAACGGGCAGCCAGGCCGCCCGTTTCATGGATGCGCAACGCGTCGCCACGCGACCCGTCAGCAGCGTGTCGACGATTTACTTTTTCGCGACGGCTGCAGCGCGCGCGAATTTTTGGCGGAACTTGTCGACGCGGCCACCCAGGGCGTCCACGCTCTTTTGTGTGCCGGTGTAGAAGGGGTGCGATTCAGATGAGGTGTCGAGCTTGAACAGGGGTAACTCACGGCCGTCATCCATCTTCACCGTTTCGCGAGTTTGCGCGGTGGAAGGGATGACGAACTTGCTGCCGTTCGATAGGTCGACAAAGCAAACGTCACGGTATGCGGGATGGATTCCAGGTTTCATGGGAGGGTTCCGAAAATGAGGTCAGCCGCAGCGCAGACAGCCGGTGTGGATGCATGCCCGCTGTACTTAACCGAATGGATGATTATTTCATGAATTCGGCTTCATGCCAAAGCCGATGCTTGCCGCAGACACGAGTCGGCTTGAAACCGGCGGGGAGAACTTCAGCCGCCCCGGCGCATCATGTCGAAGAATTCGGCGTTGTTCTTGGTCTGCTTCATCTTTTCGAGCAGGAATTCCATCGCCTCGATCTCGTCCATCGGATACAGCAGTTTGCGCAGGATCCAGGCCTTTTGCAGGATGTCCGACTTCAGCAGCAGTTCTTCCCGGCGCGTCCCAGAACGGTTGAGCAGGATGGCGGGGTAGACCCGTTTCTCGGCCAGGCGGCGCTCGAGGTGGATTTCCATATTGCCGGTGCCCTTGAACTCCTCGTAGATCACCTCGTCCATACGGCTGCCGGTGTCGGTCAGCGCGGTGCCGATGATGGTCAGCGAGCCGCCCTCCTCGATATTGCGCGCGGCGCCGAAGAAGCGTTTCGGCCGTTGCAACGCGTTGGCGTCGACGCCACCGGTGAGCACCTTGCCCGAGGCCGGGACCACGGTGTTGTAGGCCCGCGCCAATCGGGTGATGGAGTCGAGCAGGATGACCACATCCTTTTTCAGTTCCACCAGGCGCTTGGCTTTCTCGATCACCATCTCGGCCACCTGGACGTGGCGCAGCGCAGGCTCGTCGAAAGTGGAACTGATGACCTCGCCCTTGACCGAGCGCTGCATTTCGGTCACTTCTTCCGGGCGCTCGTCGATCAGCAGCACAATGAGCACGGCCTCGGGATGGTTGGCGGTGATGGCGTGGGCGATGGATTGCAGCATCACGGTCTTGCCGCTCTTGGGCGGCGCCACCAGCAGGCCGCGCTGGCCTTTGCCGATGGGGGCGATGATGTCGATGACGCGGCCGATGATGTTCTCCTCGGCCTTGATGTCGCGTTCGAGCTTGAGGTGTTCCGTCGGGAACAGCGGCGTCAAGTTCTCGAACATGATCTTGTTTTTGTTCTCCTCCGGGGTCACGCCGTTGACGCGGTCGACCTTCACCAGGGCGAAATAGCGCTCGCCGTCTTTGGGCACCCGCACCTCGCCCTCGATGGAGTCGCCGGTGTGCAGGTTGAAGCGGCGGATCTGGCTCGGCGAGATGTAGATGTCGTCAGGGGAGCCGAGATAGTTCGACTCCGGGGCGCGCAGGAAACCGAAGCCGTCCGGCAGAACCTCCATCACCCCGTCGCCGAAAATTTGTTCGCCCGTGCGTGCACGGCGCTTGAGGATGGCGAACATCAGCTCCTGCTTGCGCAGTCTGCTGGCGTTCTCGATCTCCAGGCCGGTTGCCATTTCGAGCAACTGGGAGACGTGCATCGCTTTGAGGTCGGACAGGTGCATGGCAGGGGGCGAGGCAAGATGGGGTAAAAGGTCTGCGCCGGACCAGGCTGTGCGGCAGGGCCGTGACAACCGGATTCCGATCATCGGTCCTGTGCAGGCGCTTGTGGCAACACTGGAAAAAATGGGAAGATGCTGCACGGAACACGGCGCATCTGGCGCTCTTAGCGCCGGAACAACCCAACGGATGCGGGTCGCTCGGGTCTTGCAAAGACGCGGGGCAGAAGTTGTTGCCCCACATCATGGGATGCGATTATATGTTCGCGTCCAGAAAGGTCGTCAGTTGCGACTTCGACAGGGCCCCGACCTTGGTCGCGGCCACTTCGCCATTCTTGAACAGCATCAAGGTTGGAATGCCGCGAATCCCATATTTCGCCGGGATGCTACGGTTCTCGTCCACATTCACTTTCATGATGTTGAGGCGGCCCTGATATTCACCGGCGATTTCATCAAGAATGGGCGCCACCATGCGGCAGGGGCCGCACCATTCAGCCCAGTAATCGATCAGCACGGGGGTCGTGGATTTGAGGACGTCGGTGTCGAATGACGCGTCGGTTGTTTGTTTGATGAGATCGCTCATATGAATTCCAGATCAGAAGGCGCCGGCACGGACAGCGAGGCGCAGCCATTGCACAGGTGGATTGACGGGTCAAAGCCGGCCAACGGCCTCTATTTAACCCCGAATTCACATTTTTGGCAGGGCGCGGTCAGCCAAATTCGGGTCTGGTTGCGACAGATCAGCATTTCATCGACTGATTTGACCGTGATACTGCCTCAGGCAATGCACCAAGGACTGTACCGCTCGGCCTGGCTCAGCCCTGCTCCCGCGGCATGCGTCTTGCCCCAGTTGTTGACCTTGAGCCAGATATTGATGCTCCAGCGCTTGCAGCAGGTAGGTCCGTCCGCGAGCGGACCAGACAGCCTCGACCTGCAAGCTCTTGCGCTGGCTCAGCGCTGGCAGGCCGAGGGTGATTTGCCCATGGCCTACCGGGCAGCGGCGCAGATCGGTAGCCGCCTGGCCCTGGCGCGCGACGTCTTGCAATTGCGCGAACAATGCGCGCCCCTCGCGCAGACAGCGTCCGCCATGGCAGGTGCATCGACAGCAACACGCATGGCAGGCCATGATGGCGCGCTCGCCGAGACGATATCCAGCCCGGATGATGGCGGGTGGATGCTGCGCATGGCCTTGCAGGAGATGTCGGCTGCCACCTGGTGGAACGATGTTGCGCAACTCGACGCCTGGTGCATGACCCAGCGCGGTGCCCTGGCGCTGGTGCTGGTGGAGGAGCCCGAACCGCGCCTGCGTCGGCTGATGCAGATGGCGCAGGTGCGCGGATTGCCGCTACTGTGTCTGCAGGCCGGTTTCGGCCGGGGATTTGGTCCGGCGCTGGCGCGCGCCAGTGGTTGCATGGCCATGCACCACGCGAACATGTTGCGTGCTGCAGGTTCGAACGATGCGCCGTGGCAGGGCGCTGGGCACGATCGGCAGAGCACCGCTGCGCACAACGTCGCAAGCACTGTCTTGCCGCGGCGCATGGCGCGCCTGCTGGCGCAGCGCTTGCTGTGGGGGCGGGGCGGCGACCTTGAAAACCAGGCGCAGGCCATCGTCGGGTTGGTCCTGCGTCAACGGGCAGCGCGACCGCAGTCGCGCATCGCCTTGATCGCACTCGACCGGCGCCTCGCGCGCCGCGTCAACGCCTTGCTCGCCCGCCTGGGTTTGCCGGTGCGCGACGAAGCCGGCTGGCTGCTCTCCACCACGCGCGCAGCCGCCAGCCTGCAAGCCGTCTTCGAAGTGCTCGATGCGCAGGCCGGCAGCGATGCCTTGCTCGACTTGCTCAAACAGCCCTGCGTCGCCGCTGCCGCAGGCCTGGATGCGCAACAACTGGAGACGATGGAGGTGGATGTGCGCGCCGCGCGCCTGCTCGACGGACACGCCTGGCGCGTCTGGGCCGCAGCGCAGCAAAGCCCGGTGGCGGGACGGCACCGCCATGTGCTCGACTGGCTCGCGGAATGCCTGCGTGGCATGCGCAAACCGGGCAAGCAGCCGGTCGCAGATTGGGCCGATGCCTTGTTGCAAACCTTGCACGGCCTGGGCTTGGCGCAGGCCTGGAGCCAGGACCCTGCGGGAGTCCAGATCCTGGCTCTGCTGCAAGCGCAAGCGCAGGATCGCGGCGCGGCCCATACCGTCCATCTGCAGCGCAGCGACTATCTCGCCTGGCTGCGCCTGACGCTGGAAGCCGCCGTGTTTCGTCCAGAGCCCGATGCGGCCGAGGACGGGCCGGCCGTCCATGTGCTGGCCTTGCGCGACGCCTTGCTGCGCCCCTGGGATCTGTGCATCCTGGCCGGCGCGGACGCTGGCAATCTGCCTGCGTGGCCCGAGGCGCCGGGTGGTCTCGGCGACCAGGCCTGCAGCCGGTTGGGCCTGCCGACACACGAGGAGCGACGCACCCAGGCCGTTCAACTGGTTGTCAAACTCGTGCTCGGTTGCCGCCGCCTGGTCGTGTTCGAAGCAGCGCCACGTCCCGACCATCCCGGCCCCAGTCCCTTGCTGCAGTTGTGGCGCTGGGCCATGGGCGGTTTCGGCCAGGGGCAAGCCCTGTCGGCCGAACCCGGCCTTTGCACGGCCGATTTGCAAACGCTGGGGATCGAGCCGCCGCACGTTCCCGCCGAGTCGACCGCTCCCCAGGCTCGGCCGGAGGCTCCAGCCGACATTCCTTCCCGTTGGTCGCCCAGTGCCTATGCAGATTTGCGCGCCTGCCCGTATCGGTTTTTTGCCCGCAGGGTGTTGCGCCTGGCCGAGGATGACGATCTGTTGCCCGACTTCTCCAAGCGCGACTTCGGCAACACCTTGCATCGCATCCTGGAGCAATTTCACCAGCAGCAGCCGGAGCCGGGTGGGCCGGCCGATCGCGACTTGCTCGACCGCATCGCGGCCGAGGCCTGGAGCAGCGCCGGCGCGCTGGCCGAGCCGTTTGCCGCGGCCTGGCCCGCTGTGCGCGACAACTATCTCGATTGGCTGCAAGCCTGGCGAGCACAGGGCTGGGAGACGCAGAGCGAAGAGCAGAGCCTGCGACGCCTGATCGATCGCGACGCCGATCCGGCTGACGAGGCCGCCGCCGACGGCGACACGCTGCGGCTCGAAGGCCGTATCGACCGGATCGACCGGCGTGGCGCCGAGCGTTACGCCCTGGACTACAAGACCGGCGACCCGCAGGCGCTGAGGTCGCGCATGAAGCGTTACGCCGAAGACACCCAATTGCTGTGTTATGCGCTGTTGCTGGGCGCCGACGCGCCTGATGCAGACGCCAGGCCGTCTGCGCACGCCGACCCTGCGCCTGTCGCTGCCGGCTATCTGGTGGTCTCGGAACGGCGCGATCCCGAGCACACCGATACCGCAACCGAACTGTCCTGGGCGCCCGACGACTTGCGCGAGCAATCGACGCAACTGCTGGCGCAGATGCGTCGCGACTGGCGCGCCCTGCGCGCAGGCCAGGCCATGCCCGCACTCGGCGAGCCCCCCTTATGCGATCACTGTGAAGTACGCGGACTGTGTCGGCGCGACCATCGACCGTCGCCACGATCCGCGAGCGTGCAGTCCGGCCACACTCGGGCCGAATCGGCATGAGCGCCCCCGCCTACGCCGCACAGCTCCCAGGCCAGGACCAGGCCGCGCCGGTCACGCCTGAAACCTATGTCAGCTTGGCGTGCGACCCTGCCGCCTGCGTCGTGGTCCGCGCTTGCGCCGGTGCCGGCAAGACTTGGCTGCTGGTCGCGCGGTTGGCCCGCTGCCTGCTGGATGGCTGCGCCCCACAAGACGTGCTGGCCATCACCTTCACCCGCAAGGCGGCGGCTGAAATGCAGCAGCGACTGCTGGAGTTGCTGCAAGGATGGAGCCAGCTCGACGATGAGGCGCTGGCCGCCGAGTTGGCGCATCGCGGCCTGCCGCATGCCGACGCCGTCATGCTGCAGCGGGCACGAGCGCTCTATCCCACGGTGCTCGCTGGCGGCACGCAGGCAACGGTTTCGACGTTTCACGGCTGGTTTGCGCAGTTGTTGCGCGCCGCGCCTTTGCGCTTCGGCATTCCCCTGCATTTCGAGTTGATCGAGAACGACAAGCCGTGGGTGCAGCAAGCCTGGCGCATGCTGTTCGACAAGCTGCAAGCCGAGCCGGAGCTGCGTGCCGACTACCGCGCCCTGGTGGCCCGAACCGGACGCAGCACGGCGGCTCAACTCATGGAACTGGTGGTGCAGCGACGCGGCGAATTCATGCTCGCCGCCCAGGCCGGCACCCTGGCCCGAGGGCTGGACGCGGCCGAGCCCGAAAGCTGGCCGGCCTGGCGCACACGCAACATGATCGAATTGCGGCTGTGGGCGCAAGCCTGGGGTGCTTGCGGTGGCGCGCATGCGCGCGAGGCACTGCTCCATTTGCAGGCTGCGCTCGACGCCAGTGACCCGCAAGCGGTCGGAGCTTTGTTGCGCAAAGTCATGCTCACGGCTCAGGGGGAACCGCGCTCGGCACGCAATCTGGCGACCAAGGCGGTGCAGCTCGAAATGCTCAGGCTTGGCTTGCAAGACGACCCCGTGGGCCGCTGGGACACGCTGGCGAGCGACTACCTGAGCGTGGTACAGGCGCACAACGCGCTCGACATCGAGACCATCCACGCCTGGGCCTTGCGCCTGGGGGCACAATTGCTGGGCTGCTACGAACAGTTGAAGGCCGAGGGCGGCCTGCTCGACTTCAGCGACCTGGAGTTGCACGCCCGCACACTGCTGGCCGATGCCGATGTCTCGGCCTGGGTGCAGACCCGGCTCGATCGCCGCTACCGCCAGGTGCTGATCGACGAGTTCCAGGACACCAACCCGGTGCAGTGGCAGGCCCTGCAGGCATGGCTCTCGGCCTATGCCGGCGACGCGCAGCGCCCCTCGGTGTTCATCGTCGGCGACGACAAACAGTCGATCTACCGCTTCCGCCGCGCCGACCCGCAGGTGTTCGAGGCCGCGGCCAGCTTTCTGCGTCAGGGCTTCGGTGCCATGCTGCTGTCGGCGCAGCACACCCGCAGGCTGTCGCTCGCCGTGACGGATTGGGTCAATGCCGTGTTCGCCCAGGCCCCCGCCATGGCGTTCATCGCGCACACGACCGAGAGCCGGGTGCGGGGCCTGACCGCTTTGCTGCCCGCGCTCGCCACCGACGCCGACGTCGCGACGATGGCCACCACGGCGGCGCGGATCGTGGAAACCACCCTGCGCGTGCGCGACACCCTGACCGAGCCCGACGTGGATGCCGAGATCGGCAAGGTCGAACACGACGCCCAGCGTGTGGCCGCACTGCTGCGCGAGCTGATGCAGCGTCCATGCGTGGAAGACGCAGATGGCTGCCTGCGACCGGCCAGGCCAGGCGATGTGTTGCTGCTGCTGCGCAAGCGCAAGGACCGCATGGACCTGTACCTGCGCGCCTTGCTCGCAGCCGGCATTCCGGCCGCCGCGGGCGATAGCGAGGCCAGTCTGCTCGACACCATCGAAGCCCGGGATTTGCTGGCTTTGCTCGGCGTGCTGGTGTCGCCCGGCGCCAACCTGGATCTGGCGCAAGTGCTCAAGTCGCCCATCGGCGGACTGGCGGATGACGACTTGCTCACGCTGGCCCGCTGCGCCCGCGAAACCCGCCAAAGCTGGTGGCAGGCGGCGCAAACCCTGGCGGCACGCGATGCGACCCACCCTGCGCTGCGCCGCTTCATGACCCTGGCCGAGGGTTGGGTGGCGTTGCTGGACAAGCTGCCTCCGCATGACCTGCTCGACCGCATCGTCGCCGAGGGTCAATTGCACCAACGCTATGCCCAGTCCGTGCCGGAAACCATGCGGGCACAGAGCCTGGCACAGATCGATGCCTTCGTGCATCTCGCGCTGGACATGGGCGGCGGCCGCTTTCTCACCCCCTACGCCTTCGTGCGTCAGCTCAAACGCGGCCTGGCCCGGGCGCCTTTGCCCGAACTGCACGCCGGGGAGAGCTTGCAGGCCCATGCCGAGCAGCCGCAGCTTCGCGAGGGCGTGGTCCGCTTGTCCACCATTCACGGCGCGAAAGGCTTGGAGGCGAATATCGTCATCCTGGCCGATGCCGATTCGCGACCTGCTGCCAGCGGCCCGTCGGTGCTGCTGGATTGGCCGGCCGGGCAGACCCACCCCTTGCATTTTTCCTTGCAGCTTGCGTCCAGGCGTCTGCATCCGGCCCAGCAGCAGTTGGCGCAGGCCGAGTCGGAAGCCGCCGAGCGCGAAGACTGGAACCTGCTGTACGTGGCCATGACCCGTGCCCGCCAGCAACTCTGGGTCACCAGCCTGCCGATGCGCGGCCAGGCCCCGTGGAGCCAGCGCCTGGCCGCGCCGGCGAGTATGGCTTCTGCCAGCTTGGCCGATGCGTTGTCATCCCTGCAGCAGGGCGCAGTGGCGGACTCCATCGAGACGCGAGCCCCGGCCGCATTGCCGGCGACACCCATCGAGATCCCCTGGTTGTGGCGTACGCAGACCAAGCCGGCGCAAAGCCCGGTCCAGGGGCCCCAGGCCGACACGCGCGCCACGCGCATCGGCATTGCCCTGCATGCCTTGCTGCAATCCGCCAGCGCCACGGTCCGGCCCGAAGCCGTGATCGAGGGCTTGGATGCGTCAGGCGTTGCCCTGCAACTCGGGCTCGACGCTGGCGAGGCACAGGCCGCGATGCACGCAGCCCTGCGCATCCTGCGCTCGCCACAGGCCAGCATGTATTTTGATGCGGCGCGCATCCGCTGGGCACGCAACGAGGTGGAGGTTGCGTGGAATGCGCAGGCCGCAGACGAGCCGTGCTGGGGGCGGATCGACCGCCTGGTCGAACTCGATGATGCCGTCTGGGTGCTGGACTACAAGCTCGCTGCCAGCACGTTGCAAACCGAGCACTACGCTCCAATCCTCGCCCGCTATGCCCAGGCCTGTGCCGGCCTGCGCCCCGGCAAGCGGGTGCGCGTGGCCCTGATTGCGGGCGACGGCTCGGTGCTGGAATGGCCGGTGCCTGAGGCCGTCAACCCGCCGGGGCCTGAGCCGGCGCAGGGCGCATAGAGGTCGTGGTGGCGGAAGCGCCGGCCTTGCTGGCATCCGCTGCGCCCAGCAGCGCGCACATGCGCGCGCGCAGTGCCGTCATCTGCTGTTGCAGCTGCTTGCGCATGAACCATGGCCCCAACAACGGCGGCAGCCAGATGCGCGGGTGCAGTTGCGCGGCGTAATGCACCGCGCTGCCGCCGGTCTGCGCCCGGACCTCGGCGCGGCCCTGCGAATCCAGATTGCCGTGCGTCGTGAACCATGTCGCGATATGTCCGCGCAAGGTGATCTCCAGCGTGCTGTGCAGCGTCACCCGAAAGGGCATGATGCCGCCGCGTCCCGCCTGCAGCACCTGCAGGCTGTCGCCATCGGTCGCGAGCACTTCACTGCGTTCCATGCCCGGCATGTAGCTGGCCATTGCGTTGTAGTCGGTCATCGCTTCCCAGGCGATCGGCACCGGCACGGGCGCAAAAAAACGCACGTCCATCTCGAAGTATCTGGGCCGTGCAGCCGGCTCGAGCCGCAGTTGCAAGGGATACCGTCGAAGAATGGCGCGGCAACGCGCGATGGCAGTGGAAGCGGTTGTCGAGGCGGTCGTCGAGGCGCGACCGGGGTCTGACGCGGGTGCCTGAAGCCGCATAGGTCCGTCGTCGCTTTGGGGCAGCGCCCGCGGCCCGGCGGGGTTGGAAGCGGAAGGCATTGCGGGCGGCGTTGCCGCATCAGCCGGCAAGCAGGTCGATGCAAGGCAGCAAAGAACAGCGGCCAAGGTCCTTGGCAAGCGCGGTGGTGCCGCATCAGGCCGACGGTGAAGGCATTGCATCCGCCACATTGTGCGCGGCCTTTCGCACTGAGCAACACGAAGGGAGGCGACGGCACTCGGGTGCAGCGTCTTGGCCAAGGCGAAGGGGGAGGTTGACGAGCCGTTCCCCCGGCACTTGCAGTAAACGGCTGTGGCTGCTCCGTTCCCGGCCTGACCAGGTTCACCGCGCCGCAATGCGGGGCGGCCCGTCAGGAAGCATTGTAGGCGGGCCGGTCAAGGGACTGCCCTTGTGCATGTCCGCATGGGTTTGCGCCCTCTACAATCCACCCCATGTCCAGTACCGTGCTGGCGCGGAAATGGCGCCCTAAAACCTTCTCCACCCTGGTCGGCCAGGACCATGTGGTTCGTGCCCTGACCCATGCGCTGGAGCAACGCAGGCTGCATCACGCCTACCTCTTCACCGGCACGCGTGGCGTGGGTAAAACCACGATCGCCCGCATTCTGGCGAAGTCGCTCAACTGCACCGGTGCAGACGGGCAGGGTGGTATCACGGCCGAGCCCTGCGGCGTCTGCCAGGCCTGCACCGAGATCGACGCCGGCCGCTTTGTCGATTACATCGAACTCGACGCCGCCTCGAACCGCGGCGTGGATGACATGACCCGGCTGCTGGAACAGGCGGTCTACAAACCCACATCGGGACGCTTCAAGGTCTACATGATCGACGAAGTGCACATGCTCTCCAACCACGCCTTCAATGCCATGTTGAAAACGCTGGAGGAGCCGCCCGAGTCGGTGAAGTTCGTGCTGGCCACCACCGATCCGCAAAAAGTGCCGGTCACGGTGCTCAGCCGTTGCCTGCAGTTCAGCCTCAAGTCCATGCCGCCGGCAGCGATTGCCGGGCATCTGCAGCAGGTGCTGCAGGCCGAAGGCGTCACCTGCGAGCCGCAGGCTCTGCAGGCCATCGGTCGCGCCGCGCATGGCTCGATGCGTGACGCCCTGTCGCTCACCGACCAGGCCATCGCCTACAGCGCCGGCAGCATCACCTCCGAAGCGGTACGCCAAATGCTGGGCGCGGTGGACGCCGGCTACCTGTTCGAACTGCTGCGCGCCCTGGCTGCCGCTGACGGTGCTGCCTTGCTGCAACTGGCTGATGGCATGGATGCGCGCGGCTTGTCTTTCCCCGCCGCACTGGAGGAACTGGCGTCGCTGTTGCAGCGCATCGCCGTGGTGCAAGTTGTGCCGCAAGCGCTGGATGCTTCCGACCCTGATGGTGCCGCGCTGCGCGAATTGGCCGTGGCCTTGAGTCCGGAACTCGTGCAACTGGCTTACAGCATGGTGCTGCTTGGCCGGGGCGAACTGGCGTTGGCGCCGGACGAGCATGCCGGTTTTTGCATGGTGCTGCTGCGCCTGCTGGCCTTCGCGCCGGTGGGAACCCAGGGCGCCGATCCTGCCCCTGCGCAGGGCGGCCAGGGGCGCTCGGATGCATCGGTAACGCCATCGCGCCCAGCAGCGGCGGCCACGCCGGTTGCCTCGGTGGCTCATCGCCCCAAGCCTGTGCAAGCCATGGATTTCGGTGTGATTGCCGCCGTCACGTCCCCCGAGGCCCATGCCTTGGCCGACACGACCGACGCCGTTCAAGCTGTCGCCCGGACGCAGGCGCAGTCCATGCCGGTTGCAAGTTCCGCGCTGCCAGCGGCTGCGCCGCCGTCAAGCTCCGCCCCGGTGCTTGACGAAAGCTGCAGCCGGCCGTTCCCAGGCCCAGAGGCCGATTGGCCCAGCCTGGCCCGGCGCCTGGAGGTCGTCGCCCTGGCGCGCAGCCTCGCACTGCAAAGCCAGTGGATGGGGGCCGAGGGCGATTGCTGGAGCCTGCGCGTGCCCAGCGAACAATTCACGCGTGCCGGCGCGATGGACAAGCTGCAGGCCGTGTTGAGCACGACCGCGGGCCGGCCCATCAGCCTGCGCATCGAGGTGGGTCCTGTGCGCGACAGCGCCAGCTTGCGTGCCGCTGCCGCGCGGGCGCAGCGTCAGCAAGAGGCCGAATCCACCATTGCCGCGGATCCGCTGGTGCGCCAGTTGATGCAAGACCTGGGTGCACAGATCGTGCCTGGCTCGGTGCGCCCGCTCGACGCCTGAGTTGGTCGTGACTGCTGTTCCGTCGCTCCATTCCATCACTCAAAACCCCAACGAGGACCCGACCCATGTTCAACAAAGGACAACTCTCCGGCTTGATGAAACAGGCCCAGCAGATGCAGGACAACATGAAGCGCGTGCAGGACGAGCTCGGCACCATCGAAGTCGAGGGCCAGTCCGGCGCTGGCCTGGTGAAAGTGCTCATGACCTGCAAATACAACGTGCGCCGCGTTGCCATCGATGCCAGCCTGGTGGGTGACGACCGCGACATGCTCGAGGACCTGGTGACCGCGGCCTTCAACGACGCCGTGCGCAAGGCCGAGACCACATCCCAGGAAAAAATGGCAGCCGTCACCGCCGGCATGCCCCTTCCTCCCGGCATGAAGCTGCCATTCTGAAGTCGCATGCCGCGTCAGCCCCCGGCGACCGCGCTGGTCTGTTCGTCGCGCCATCGAACCACCGCATGACGGCACCGCGATGAGCCCCTCCCAACTCACCCAGGTCGCCACCCTCGACGCCTTGATCGACGCCCTGCGCAGTCTGCCCGGAATCGGCCCCAAATCGGCCGCACGCATGGCCTTTCATTTGCTGCAGCACGACCGCGACGCGGCCTCGCGCCTCGCCGACGCTTTGACCCAGGCCTTGGGCAGCGTCCGGCGTTGCAGCCGCTGCAACACCTACACCGAACAAGAGGTCTGCGCCACCTGTGCCGACTCCAGGCGCGACCGGCGCCTGCTGTGTATCGTGGAAAGCCCGGCCGACCAGGCCGCGGTGGAACAAACCCTCACCTACCGCGGGCTGTACTTCGTGCTCATGGGCCATTTGAGCCCGCTCGATGGCGTCGGCCCCAAGGACATCGGCCTGGATCTGCTGGTGCAGCGTCTGAAGAGCGGCGAGGTGGAGGAAATCATTCTCGCCACCAACTTCACCAACGAGGGCGAGGCCACCGCCCATGTGATTGCCGAAACCCTGAGGCCGCTCGACTTGCGCATCACGCGCCTGGCGCGCGGCGTGCCGGCCGGCGCCGAGCTGGAGTATGTCGACCTCGGCACCATCGCCCGCGCTCTGCTGGACCGGCGCGGCGCTTGACGGCAGGGGCAGGCCTCGCCGCCGTGTCTCTTCGGTGAAGCTGCATCCCGACCGAGCGCCGGCTGCGGGTTGCCGTTAGCATCGGTTCCCGTTCTCCTTACTCCCACCGGTGTCGCTGCCATGCCCATCTCCCGCCGCCAGACTCTTCAGTGGGCCTCAAGCCTGTTGCTGGGGGTTAGCCCTCTCGCCAGCAGGGCCGCAACTGCATCCGGCGAAGCGTCCGGCACAGGCCAACTCAGCTTGTTTGCCGGACAGATTCAACTCCATGGCCATACCGACGGCCCCGTGGGCAAAGCCACCTTCTTCGATCCGCGTGGCCTGGCCGTGGATCCGCGCAACGGCGACATCATCCTCGCCGACGCCGCCAATGCCCTGATTCGCCGCATCACCCCGGCTGGCGACGTCAGCACCTTGGCGGGGGGCGCCGAAGACCGCGTCAGCAAGGACGGCCCGGCGCTACAGGCGCGTTTCGTCGGCCCTGACGCCTTGGCCGTGGCGCACGACGGCACCGTTTACATCGCCGACTCCTATGCCAACACCATTCGCGTGCTGCGCCACGGCGAAGTGACCACACTGGCCGGGCAGGTCGGGCGCCAGGGGTATCGGGACGGGCAGGGAACGGCGGCGCAGTTCAACCATCCGGTGGGCATCGCGGTGGACCCTCGCACCGGCGATGTGTTGGTGGCCGACGCCTACAACAACACCCTGCGGCGCATCAGCCCGAAGGGGCGGGTGCGCACCATCGGTGGGCAGCCGGGTGTGAACGATCATCGCGACGGCTTGCTCAAGCAAGCGCTGTTCAACACGCCCGTGGGCATCGCCGTGGCGCCTGACGGCACCATCTACGTCAGCGAGTTCTTCAATCAGGATGTGCGCAAGATCAGCCCGCAGGGCCTGGTCAGCACCCTGGCAGGCAACCCGACCAAGCGCGGTGACACGGATGGGCGGGGCGCTGCCGCGCTGTTTCGCAAACCGCAGCAACTCTGTCTCGACGAGCAGGGCAACATCATTCTGGCTGACGGCGGCAACCACAAGGTGCGCCGCGTCACGCCTGCCGGCGAGGTCACGACCCTCGCCGGCCAGGGCCAGCTCGACAAGGTGGAACTCGGCCCATTGCCGGGTGTGCTCATCACGCCTTATGGCGTGGCGCCGGGGCCGCAAGGCAGTGTGCTGGTCAGCAGCGGCGAGGCCGTGTTGCGCATCACCCAGCCAGCCTGAGGGTACGCGCGGCCACGATCTCAGCCGCCGGCCACAGCAGGTTGCGCAGGTTCGAACCGGCTCAGGTCGACGCGGGGCTTGGGTTTCCAGCCGCGCTTGTGATGCTCCACCACCACATTGGTGTAGATGCCGCCGCGCACGTACCACTGGGCCGTGACGCGCAGGAAGCGCGGGGCGATGGCTTTCACCAGATCATCCAGAATGGTGTTGGTGACCTTTTCATGGAATGCCCCCTCGTTGCGGTAGCTCCACATGTAGAGCTTGAGGCTCTTGAGCTCGACGCATCGCTTGTCGGGAATGATGTCGAGCAGGATACGGGCGAAATCCGGCTGGCCGGTGAGCGGACACAGGCAGGTGAACTCGGGCACCTGCATGTGGATGTGATAGTCACGCCCGGCGGCCGGGTTGGGAAAAGTCTGCAGAGTCTTGCTGGGTTGGCTGCTCATGGGTTGGAACGTGTGAGAAAGCAAGTCGGAGATCGGCCGGGCGAGGCATCGCGCATGCGCGGCTCAACGTGGCGCCATGGCAGGCTGCAGGTCGGGTGGCGACACGGTGCAAACCCGGATTATCCGGGGCCTCGGTGCCGGCCGCTGCGCCGCCACCCGTGCGGGAAGAGCGCCGGGCGGATGCTATCATCTCAAAAAGGCCTCAAACGAGGCTATTTTACTTTTTAAATCAATAACTTAATCACGTGCGTCTGTCCTGGATCAAGCTCGCCGGATTCAAGTCCTTTGCCGACCCCGTGGCCTTTCAAATGCCGGGGCAGCGCATTGGCGTGGTCGGGCCGAACGGCTGCGGCAAGTCCAACATCATCGATGCGGTGCGCTGGGTGCTGGGGGAGTCGAAGGCCTCGGAACTGCGCGGCGAATCCATGCAGGACGTGATCTTCAGCGGCAGCAGTTCGCGCAAGCCGGCTGGGCGCTGCAGCGTGGAACTGGTCTTTGACAACAGCGCGCACCGCATCACTGGACATTGGGGCCAGTTCACCGAAATCGCCGTCAAACGCGTCCTCACCCGCGACGGCACGTCCAGTTATTTCATCAACAACCAAGTCGTGCGCCGGCGCGACGTGCAGGACATTTTCCTCGGCACCGGGCTGGGACCACGCGCCTACGCCATCATCGGCCAGGGCACCATCACGCGCATTCTCGAATCTCGCCCGGAAGAGTTGCGGGTGATGCTGGAGGAAGCAGCCGGCGTCTCGAAGTACAAGGAACGCCGGCGCGAAACCGAGAATCGCCTGCATGGCACCCGTGAAAACCTGCTGCGCGTGCATGACATCCTGCGCGAGTTGAATGCGCAGCTCGACAAGCTGGAGCAACAGGCCGCTGTGGCGCAGCAGTACCAGCAGCTGCAGCAGCAACTCGAGACCAGCCAGCATGGCTTGTGGCTGCTGCGCTGGCAGGAAGCCCAGGCACGGCAGACCCGCATCGCCGCCGAGACGGGCCACGCGGTCAACGCCCTGGAGGCGCAAACCGCGCTGATGCGAGCCGCCGAGGCCGATCTGGAAGCGCTGCGCCAGGCGCAATACGCCGCCAGCGACGCGCTCAATGCCGCACAAGCCGAGCTGTACGCGGCACAGGCGCAAGTGGCAAGGCTGGAGACGGAAATCCGCTATGTCGTCGAAGCGCGCGAGCGCGCCCTGCGCAGCCAGATCGAGCTGGCCACCGAGCAGTCGCAGTGGCGAGCACGGCAGCAGGCGTCGCAGCAGGATGCGGCGTCCGCCGCCATGGAGATGACCGAAGCCGAACTGCTGCAGGCCGAGGCCGAGGCCCGGGTGGTGGAGCAGGGCGAGCAAGTTCCCGCTCTGGAGGCACGGCTGAGCGATGCCCAGATGCGGGCCGCCGAGCAGCGTGCCCAGGCGGCGGCGGCGCAACAGCGCCTGCAAGCCGAGGCTGAGCGCCAGCGCACCCTCAGCCAGCAAGTCCAGCAGATCGAGCAGCGCCTGCAGCGCCTGCAGGCCGAACGCCGCGCCGTTCAGCACCCCGACAGCCGGCGCCTGGGCGACTTGAACGTGCAGCAAGGCCGCCTTGGCGAGGAACGTGACGAGACGGAAGCACGACTGCAGGCTTTGCAAGAGCAACTGCCCGGCTTACAGGATGTGCGCCAACAGCAGCAGGCGGCAGCGCAGCAGGCGGCCGCCGAGCTCGGCGTCAGCAGCGCGCGCCTGCATGCGCTCAAGTCCTTGCAGGACAAGGTGATGACCGAGGGTCGCATCCAGCCCTGGCTGGCACGGCATGGTCTCGACACCCTGGCCCGGTTGTGGACCCGCATCCACATCGAGCCCGGTTGGGAGACGGCGCTCGAGGCCGCCTTGCGCGAGCGCCTGGCCGCGCTGGAAGTGCGCGGGCTCGACGCCATGGCCGGCTTCGCCGCCGACCCGCCTCCGGCGAAGCTGGTGTTTTTCACCGCACCGCAGGCCGCCGCTCCCATGCCCGCGATGACCGGCCTGCAGCCTCTGGCCGCATTGCTGCGCCACGTCGACCCGGGTCTGCGCGCTGTCCTCGACGACTGGCTGGCCGGTGTCTTCACCGCCGACTCCATGCAGCAAGCCATGCAACGCCGTGGCGACTTGCCGCCGGGCGCCATGCTGGTGACGCGCGATGGCCATGCCACCACGCGCCACAGCGTGAGCCTGTATGCCGCCGACAGCGAACAGGCAGGCATGCTGGCGCGTGCCCAGGAAATCGAAAACCTGGAGCGTCAGACCAAGGCGCAGCAGCTCATGGCCGACGGTTCCCGCAGCGCCGCGCTGCAGGCCGAGGCCGTCTGGACCCAGGCGCAGGAGCAAGCCGCCGCCGAGGGGCGTCGGCTGCAGGCGCTGACCCAGCAACACCACGCCGTGCAGGTGGAATGGCTCAAGCTGCAGCAGCAGGAGCAGGAGTCTGTCGCGCGCGCCGAACGGCTCGACACCGACCTCGCAGAACTGGCCGCGCAGCGTGACGAACTCGCCGTCGCACAGGCCGAGAGCGAAGCGCGCTTCGAGCAACTCGACGCCGAACTTGGGCAACGCCAGCAGGATCAGGCCGATCTCGACGTCGAGGCCCAGCGCGAGCAGACCGCACTCAACGAAGCTCGCTCCATGCTGCGTTCCCTGGAGCAGCAGCAGGCTGAGGCCGGTTACGCCATTCGCAGCTTGCAACAGCGCCAGACCGATGCCCAGCGCATGGCGGCCACCGCACAGCAGCATTTGGGCGAAGTGGCCACGCGGCTGCTGGGTGTCGAAGCCGAATTGGCGCGTCTGAGTGACCAGAGCGCCAACGCCGGGTTGCAGGATGCACTCGCCGTGCAACAGGCCCGCCTGGAGCAACTCGCGCTGCGTCGGGCGGAGCATGACGACATTGCCGCACGCTTGCGCGCCATGGAGGAAAACCGCCTGCGCCTGGAGCGCGACGCCGAACCGCTGCGCGCGGCCATCAATGCCCGTCAACTCGACGAGCAGGAGGCCCGGCTGCAAGGCGAGCAGTTCCAGCAGTTGCTGGCCGACGCTCAGGTGGACCTGCAGCAACTGGCCGCAAGCCTGCCGCAAGGCGTGCAACCCGAGCAACTCGGACGCGACACGCAACGTTTGCAACGCGACATGGCCGCCCTGGGCGCAGTGAACCTGGCGGCACTCGACGAGCTGGGCCAGGCACGCGAACGCAGGCAATTTCTCGACGCCCAAGTGGCCGACCTGGAGCAGGCCTCGGGCACGCTGGAAGACGCCATCCGCAAGATCGACAGCGAAACGCGCGAGCAACTGCGTCTGACCTTCGATGCCGTGAACGAGCATTTCGGACGCCTGTTCCCGCAGTTGTTCGGCGGTGGCGCGGCCAGACTGGTCATGACCGGCGAGGAAATTCTGGACGCTGGCGTGCAAGTCATGGCCCAGCCGCCAGGCAAGCGCAACAGCTCCATCCACATGCTCTCAGGCGGCGAGAAGGCGCTCACGGCCATTGCCTTGGTGTTCGGAATCTTTCATCTCAACCCCGCGCCGTTCTGCATTCTTGACGAGGTCGACGCGCCACTGGACGATTCCAACACCGAGCGTTTTGCCCAGCTCGTCCGTTCCATGTCCGATGGGATTCAGTTCCTGTTCATTTCGCACAATAAGATTGCCATGGAGATGGCCGAGCAGCTGGTGGGAGTGACCATGCAGGAGCAGGGGGTGTCGCGTATCGTCGCGGTGGACATGGACACCGCCGCGCACATCGCCGAAGCCGTGGCTTGATGGTGGTTGGAATGATGGCCTGAATGGGGTGCTCAGCGCAGCGGACATGGCTTCCGGGTCGAGGCGGCGCGACGCGCCAGTCGTGTTGCGACCTCGGAATCAAGCCAGTCCGCACGACCTGAGCCCCCAGCACCAACGCAGACGAACGAGGACGAACACGACATGGGTCAATTGCAGCAGGCCTTGCTGGTGGTGGGGGCGCTGATCATCGCCGCCGTGGTGGCGCTCAACCTTTGGCAATCCTGGCAGTTGCGACGCCGCCGGGCAAGACCGGATGCCAGTTCGACCTCGGCCAAACCATCGTCGGGTCGTGAGCCTGACGCCCTCGAACACCGTCAGCACGAACCGGAGCTGGATGACCAGCCCGAACGCGTCGAACCTGAACTGGCGCCGGTCGAGCCGAGCCGAACGCGGGCCCCCGCGCTGCATATCGACCCTCTGATCGACGCCATCGTCAGCTTCCTGTTCGAACTGCCCGTGCCCGGAGAGGCGTTGCAGCAGCGCTTGCCGCGCAGTTCCCGTGCCGGGACCAAACCCATGCTGTTCGAGGGGCGCAACGCGCAATCGGGCTTGTGGGAAGCCCTGCAACCCGGTGCGCGCTACGCCGAACTGCAGGCGGCGGTGCAGCTGGCCAGCCGCAGCGGGCCGCTCAACGCCATCGAGTACTCCGAGTTCGTCACCAAATGCCATGCCCTCGGCGAGGCCCTGGGCGCCGCGCCCGACTTGCCCGATATGGCCGAGGTGTTGGAGCAGGCGCGCGATCTCGACAACTTCGCCGCAGCGAACGACGCGCAGCTCTCCATCAATCTGCAGGCGCAGGGCGTCGCCTGGGGTGTGGACTATCTGCGCCAGCAGGCTCAGGCTGCGGGCTTCACCACGGCACTCTCGGCCGGTCGACTCGCGCTGGTGGACGTCACGCCCGCATCGGTCGAGCCTGGTGACGCCGACATGCCCGAACCCGGCCGGCCCGTCTCCATGGTCCAACTCCAGTTCGACGCCCAGGCTGATCTGGCCGAGAATCCGGAAATGCCGGTGAGCCGCGCCACCCTCCTGCTCGACGTGCCCCAAGTGCCGCAAGCCCTGCGACCCTTTGCACGCATGCGCGAGGCCGCGCGGCGACTGGGCCAGGCCCTGGATGCGAAGCAAGTGGACGACAATGGCGCGCCGCTCTCGCACGCTTCGCTCGACCAGATCGAGCAGCAATTGCAACGACTCTACGCAGCACTCGAAGCCCGCAGCCTGCCGGCCGGAACCGCGACCACGCAACGATTGTTCAGCTAGCGCCCCGCATCTCCCATGCGTAACACGAGCAGCCGATCGATGGTCTGGCTGCCGCGCAATCCCGCTTGCCTCCACGCCACATGTCCTCAGATCAAGCTCCACGATCCGCATGGCCCGGCGCCGACTCGGTGGCCCGCGTGGCGGCGCTGCGCACCGAACTCGCGCGCCTCGACCACGCCTACTACGTGCTCGACGCCCCACGCGTTCCCGATGCCGACTACGACGCCCTGTTCCGCGAGTTGCAGGCACTCGAGGCTGCGCACCCCGAGCTGCGCACAGCCGACTCGCCCACCCAGCGCGTGGGTGGCGCGCCGCTGCCGCAATTCACTCCGGTGCGGCACGCCGCGCCCATGCTGTCCATCCAGACCGAGACCGACACCACGCCACAGGGGGCGATCGCGTTCGACCTAAGGGTGCGCAACAAGCTGGCCTTGGGCGCGGACGAGGCTCAGGTGACCTACAACGCCGAACTCAAATTCGACGGTCTGGCCATCAACCTGCGCTATGAACACGGAACCCTGGTGCAGGCGGCCACCCGTGGCGACGGAGAGACTGGCGAGGATGTGACACAGAATGTGCGCACCATCCGCAGCGTGCCGCTGCGTTTGCACACGGATCATCCGCCGGCCGTGCTGGAGGTGCGCGGCGAGGTGCTGATGAAGCGCGCCGACTTCGAACGCTACAACAAGCGCCAGCGCGCCAACGGCCTGCCCACTCTGGTCAACCCGCGCAACGGCGCGGCAGGCAGCATCCGCCAACTCGACCCCGCGATTGCCGCACAGCGCCCGCTGGCTTTCTACGCCTATGGCTGGGGCGAAATCATCGGCTGGGCGCATCAGCCCGACACCCACCACGCCATGCTCGACGCGCTGGCCGCCATGGGTCTGCCAGTCGCCGAGCAGCGCGTGCATGGCCCCGGCGCGCCAACCCTCATCGACTTCCACGCGCGCATCGCCAAGGAGCGCGACAGCCTGCCGTTCGACATCGACGGCGTGGTCTACAAAGTCGACAGCCTTGTGCTGCAGGCCGAACTCGGTTTTCGCAACCGCGAGCCGGTTTGGGCCGTGGCGCACAAATATCCCGCACAAGAGCGCAGCACCCGCGTCCTGGCCATCGACATTCAAGTGGGTCGCACGGGCAAGCTCACACCGGTTGCCAAGCTGGAGCCGGTATTCGTCGGCGGTGTCACGGTGACCAACGCCACGCTGCACAACGAAGACGAAGTGCGCCGCAAGGACGTGCGCGTGGGTGACACCGTCGTTGTGCGCCGGGCGGGTGACGTCATTCCCGAAGTGGTGAGTGTGTTGATCGAACAGCGCCCTGCGGACGCGGGTGCTGCTTTCGATCTCGATCGGCAACTTTGCGGCCACTGCCCGGTGTGCGGCTCGGCCATCGTGCGCGAAGCCGGCGAGGCGGACTGGCGCTGCACCGGCGGCCTGTTCTGTGCCGCGCAACGCAAGCAGGCCATCCTGCACTACGCCAGCCGGCGAGCCATGGACATCGAAGGTCTGGGCGAAAAACTGGTCGAGCAATTGGTGGACGGCGGCATCGTCAACGTCCTGCCCGACCTTTACCGCCTGGGTTTGCTCAAGCTCGCGACGCTCGATCGCATGGCGGATAAAAGCGCCACCAACCTGCTCGAGGCGTTGCAATCCAGTCGATCCACCACCTTGCCGCGTTTCGTTTACGCGCTCGGCATCCGCCATGTCGGCGAAGCCACCGCCAAGGAACTCGCCCGCCATTTCGGCAGTCTCGACGCCTTGATGGACGCCAGCCTCGAGCAACTCCAGGCCGTGCCCGACGTCGGGCCTGTCGTTGCCCAAAGCATCCGCACCTTCTTCGACCAGCCGCACAATCGCGAAGTCGTCGAACAACTCCGCGCCTGCGGTGTGCATTGGGACGAATCTGTGCTTGTCGAGGCTGCAGCACGCAAACCCCTTGCCGGTCAAACCTTCGTCCTCACTGGAACCCTGCCGACGATGGGCCGCGATGAGGCGAAAGCATCCATCGAAGCCGCGGGCGGAAAAGTGGCGGGCTCAGTGTCGAAGAAGACTGATTATGTTGTTGCCGGGGCCGAGGCGGGGAGCAAACTCGCCAAGGCCCGAGAGTTGGGAGTTCAGGTGATTGACCAGCGCGGATTGTTGGCCTTGCTCGGGACCGAAGGTGATTACGGCACCTAACCTGCTCCGCAGCGCTCAAACGGTCTGTGGCTGACTGCGATCACGTCGCCCATACACATCCCAGCCCTCTGGCAACATGATGACGCCAAACAACGGCATGCAGGCGGATCTCCATCTTGGGGTCGACCTTGGTGGCACCAAGATTGAAGTCGCTGCGCTCGATGCGCAGGGTCGATTTCTGCTGCGCGAACGACGAAGCACACCGCAAGGCGACTATGCCGGCACGCTGCGGGTGATGGCGGAACTGGTGGCCATGGCGGATGCGCGGCTTGGACGGACCGGGACGGATGCTCTGCCCGTGGGCGTGGCCATTCCAGGGTCGCTGTCGCCGACGAGCGGGTTGATTCGCAATGCCAACTCCACCGCGCTCAATGGCCGACCGCTGCTGCATGACCTGGAACAGGCGCTGGCGCGCCCGGTCCGGGTGCGTAACGACGCCAACTGCCTGGCCGTGAGCGAGGCCGTGGACGGTGCTGGGCAGGGCGCGCGCGTGGTGTTCGGGGTGATCCTGGGTACCGGGGTGGGTGCTGGCATTGCCATCGACGGTGTCGATTGGCTGGGCGCGAACGCCATTGGCGGGGAGTGGAGCCACAACGCCTTGCCGTGGCCGCGTCCGCACACGGCGTGGCGTGAATGGCCCGGTCCGCCTTGCTGGTGCGGGAAGTCAGGTTGCATCGAGACCTGGTTGTGCGGGCCGGGTTTCGCCGCCGACCATGCAGCGCACAGCGGGCAGATTTTGACTGCGCCTGCCATCATTGCCGCCATGCGAGCGGGCGATGCGGCGGCGCGGGCAAGTTTCATCCGCTACTGCGACCGGCTGGCGCGAGGGCTTGCCGTCATCATCAACATCCTCGATCCGGACGTGATCGTGCTCGGCGGAGGCATGAGCAATGTGGCGGAGTTGTACGCCGAGGTGCCGCTGCGCTGGCGGGCCTGGGTGTTCTCGGATGCCGTGCGCACCCAGTTGCGGCCCGCGCTGCATGGTGACTCGTCCGGCGTGCGCGGTGCGGCGTGGCTGTGGAGCCAGCGTTGATCAGTCGCGGAGCGTCGGTGCCGCTGTCTGGCCGTTGATGCTCAGGCCGTTTTCTTGCAGTTGCCGCACCGACTTGCGGCCCAGGCCAGGGATGCGCCGCGCCAGATCGGCGGCGTCGGTATAAGCGCCGTTGTGCTCGCGCTCCGCGAGAATCTGCTCCACCCGCGTGACGCCCAAGCCGCGGATGCTCTCGAGTTCCGACTGGGTTGCTGTATTGACCTCGGTGACCGCATGCGCGGTTGCAGCCAGCATGAGCAGGGAACCAGCCAGTAGCGTGCGGGAATGGATGGTTCTCATGGCGTCGATCCTGTGATGTCTTCGGCCTGGATGCGGTTGGAGAGAGGTGCCCGTGTGTCAATGCGGCCGTTGCTGCAGCAGGTGCCGCACATAATGGCCCACGCCCGTGGCCACGTCGGTGAAGGCGTGGTGGCATCCGGTGCTGCGCAGGTTTTGGAGGTCGGCCTCGGTATGGCATTGGTATTTGCCGACCAGGGCAGTGGGGAAGTCGATGTACTCCACCAGCTTGTCCCCCACCATCTCCTCCAGGCTCAGCGCCTGCAGATCGTGCGCTGCGCGCAGGCTGTTGATGACGGCATGGGCCACGTCGTTGAAAGGCTGGGCACGACCGCTGCCGAGGTTGAAGACGCCGCTGTGTTGCGGGTTCTCGAAAAACCAGAGGTTCACCGCGACCACGTCGTCGATGTAGACGAAGTCGCGCATTTGAGCGCCGGGGCCATAGCCGCCATAGCTGCCGAACAACTTCACCTTGCCGTCGCTGCGGTACTGGTTGACATGGTGAAACGCCACGGAGGCCATGCGGCCCTTGTGCTGCTCGCCCGGACCATAGACGTTGAAGTAGCGAAACCCGGCAACCTGGCTGCGTGCAGCAGGCAGGGCGCGCCGCACCACTTGGTCGAACAGCAGCTTGGAATAGCCGTAGACGTTGAGCGGGCGCTCGAACCGGGGTTGCTCGACGAAGCTCGCGGAGCCGCCATAGGTGGCGGCGCTGGAGGCGTAGAGCAGGCGGATGCCCTGCGCCAGGCAGGTGTCGAGCAGGCGCTTGCTGGCGGCGTAGTTGTTGTCGAGCATGTAGCGGCCGTCGTGCTCCATGGTGTCGGAGCAGGCGCCTTCGTGGAACACGGCGTCGACATGGCCGAACCGGCCCTGGGCGAAGGCCTCGTAGAACGCGGTCTTGTCGATGTAGTCGCTGATGCGCAGGTCCACCAGGTTGTGGAACTTGTCGGCCTGGGTGAGGTTGTCGACCGCGATGATGTCGGTGATGCCGCGCGCGTTCAGGCCGCGCACGAGATTGCTGCCGATGAAGCCTGCGGCGCCGGTGACGACGATGCGTGGGTGCATGGTGGTGTTCAGGTCCGTGGCCAGAGTTCGGCGGGCGTCACGCTAGCCGTGCCCAGCTTGCCGACGACGATGCCAGCGGCGCGGTTGGCGGTGCGCACCGCGTCTTCCATGCTGCTCCCGGCGCCGAGCATCACGGCCAGGGTGGCGATGACGGTGTCGCCTGCGCCGGAAACATCGAACACCTCCTTCGCCTCGGCCTTCACGTGCAGGGGCTCGCCCGCGGTGAACAGGCTCATGCCATCCTCGGCGCGGGTCACGAGCACGGCTTGCAGGTCGAGGCTGGCGCGCAGCGCGTCGGCGCGCTGGCGCAGCTCGGCCTCGCCGTTCCAGTCACCTGCGGCGAGAGTGAACTCGGCGCGGTTGGGGGTGATGAGCGTGGCGCCCCGGTAGCGGGAGTAGTCGCGGCCCTTGGGGTCGACCAGCACCGGCATGCCGCGCAGGCGCGCCAGCTCGAGCATGCGGGTCACGTGGGTGAGGCCGCCCTTGCCGTAGTCGGACAGCAGCACCACGTCGTGCAGGTCCAGCTCCTGCGCATAGCGGTCCATCAGGTCGAGCAGCACCTCGTGGTCGGGCTTGGATTCGAAGTCCATGCGGATGAGCTGCTGCTGGCGCGAGACCACGCGCAGTTTCATCGTGGTTTGCATCCCCGCGACCTGGCGCATGGCGCTGCGGATGGGGGAGCCGGTGACGAGATGCGCCAGACGGCGGCCGGCATCGTCCGAGCCCACCACCGACAGCAGCGTGGTCTGGGCCCCGAGCGTGGCGGCGTTCAGGGCGACGTTGGCGGCGCCGCCCATGCGGTCCTCCTCGCGCTGCACCAGCGCCACCGGCACCGGCGCCTCGGGCGAGATGCGCTCGACGGCGCTGAACCAGTAGCGGTCGAGCATGACGTCGCCGACGACGAGCACCCGAGCCTTGGCGAGTTGATCGGCGTTCATGGCGTGATGAGTTGGAGTTCTTCCGTACGGCGCGGCGGATACGTTTCCCAGCCTTGGCAGGCCGGGCAATGCCAGGTGTAATTGCGCGCCTCAAAGCCGCAGGCGGCACAACGGTAGCGCTGCCGGGTTTTGAGTGCCCCTTCCACCGCCTGCGCCAGCGCCAGCCGTGCCGGTTCGGGCGACAAGGCCGTGTTGGACTGTTCGAGCACGCGGCGCGCAGCCAGCAGGCTTTTGTGGGTCTGCAAATACGCAAGCGCCAGGTGATAGCGTTCGCTGGCGTCCGCTTCGAGCAGAAGTACGGCATCCAGCACGTCGATGGCGGGATAGTCCTGCAATTGGGCCAGCAACCAGGCGCGACCGGCATCGGCCTGGCCCAGTTGCAGGAACAAACGCGCCGCGTCGAGAGCAACAAGGGCGGTGAAATCGGGCTGCATTTGCGCAATGTGGCGCAAATGCTCGAGCGCCTGCGCAGGTTGATCTTGTTGCAGAGCGGTGGCGGCCCGCAATTGCCAAGGCCGTACCGCCTGAGGCTGCGCCAGCACCGCCTGTTCCAGCGCCTCCCGCATGCCCTCGAGGTCACCCGACTGCTGGCGTTGCAGGCCGAGCTCGCAGCAGTAATGCGCAATCTGCCGACCATAACTGCCAGCGCCCAGGCGTTCGAGTTGACCGGCGATATCGATGGCACGCGGCCATTCCTTGGTGCGTTCGTGAATTTGCAGCAAAGCCGCCAGTGCCTCCGACTTGTAGGGCGACGCGGCCAGCGTGGTGTAGACAGCTTCGGCGCGGTCGAGCAGGCCTGCCTTGAAAAAATCCTGCGCAAGCGCGACCTGGGCGCGCTGCCGTTCGGCAGCAGGAAGGTCGTTGCGCGACAGCAGATTCTGGTGCACGCGCACGGCGCGTTCATACTCACCGCGCCGGCGGAACAGGTTGCCGAGCGCGAAGTGCAAATCCACCGTGTTCGGGTCGGCGGTGACGGCCTCGATGAAGGCGTCGATCGCTTTGTCCTGCTGCTCGGTGAGGAGGAAATTCAAGCCGCGGAAATAGGACAGGGGGGCATCGCGCTTGAACTCGCTCTCGCGTTTCCACTGACGCAGATCCAGCCTGGAACCCAACCAGCCCAACCCGAAGGTGATGGGCAGCGCGAGCAGCCACCAAAGCTCAAACTCCATCAGGCGTGCTTCCGTCGATGGCGGTGGGCACAGACCGGATGGGTGCTTGCTCCTGGGTCTGCGGCGCCGGCATGGTGCCGCCAGGCGTTCGGGCAACCTGGGCGCGACGCGCGCGCATCCATCCCGGCAGCATGGCCAGGGCTCCGAGCACAGCGCCCAATGTGAACGCTGCCAGCAACAACACGAACAGCGGAGCGGTCCATTGCGTGCCGAACAGCAAGTGCAGAACCGTGGGCTCCAGGTTATTCAGTGCCAGGCCGAACAGCAGCAGGAACAGAATCAGTCGGACGAACCAGTTGAGGGCGCGCATGGGAAGGACTTCGAAAAACCGCGCGTGCAATGCGCAACTGCGCGCATTTTAGGCGGCGTGCACTGAGGGTATGGTGGTGACGACGGACCGAGATGAGCATTGCGTTGTGCCGCCGCGATCATTGGTTGCTGGGCTTGATCTGCCCCTGCAGACGTGGCATGAACCGGCTGCGCGCTGCCTCATGCGTTCGGTTCGAGGCTGATGGTAGGCGTCGAGGCTGCGGCCTCGGGCTGGTCGACCAGCAGGCGTAACGACTTGCCGGGTTTGAAATGGGGCATGCGTTTTTCCGGTACGACGACTTGTTCGCCTGAACGCGGGTTGCGGCCGATGCGCGCGGGGCGATGGCTGACGGAAAAACTGCCGAAGCCGCGGATCTCGACACGGTGGCTGTTTTCCAACGCATCGGATAGCGCGTCGAGGATTGTCTTCACGGCGAGCTCGGCGTCGCGATGGGTCAGTTGAGCAAAGCGCTCGGCAAGTAAGTCCACCAAATCGGAGCGAGTCATGGCGCGAGTTGAAGTTAGAGCAGATGAATGGAAAGAGTCGATGTCGTCAGGCTTCTTGAATGCGTCACTTCAACAGTCCACTGAAAAAAAGCGCCCGCCTGGCTTGCGGCCGGCGGGCGCTATTTCCAAGCCCATTTACTCTTGTTGCTGATTGTCGAGCTTCGCGCGCAGCAGGGCGCCCAGATTGGTCGTGCCCGTGGCTTCGCGCTGTTCGCTGGCCAGACGGCTCATGACCTCTTGTTGGTCCACGCTGTCTTTGGCTTTGACCGAGAGCTGGATGCTGCGGTTCTTGCGGTCGATGTTGATGACCAGGGCCGAAACCTGGTCGCCTTCTTTCAGCAAGTTTCGAGCATCTTCGACGCGGTCGCGGGAGATTTCGGAGGCGCGCAGATAGCCTTCGATGTCGTCGCCGAGATCGATGGTGGCACCCTTCGCATCGACGGATTTGACGGTGCCTTCAACGACCTTGCCCTTGTCGTTCATGGCGGCGAAGTTCATGAAAGGGTCACCTTCCATCTGCTTGATACCGAGAGAAATGCGCTCGCGCTCGATGTCGATGCCCAGCACCAAAGCCTCGACTTCCTGGCCCTTCTTGTAGTTGCGCACGGCGGCTTCGCCGGTTTCGTTCCAGGACAGGTCGGACATGTGCACCAGACCGTCAATGCCACCGGGCAAGCCGATGAACACGCCGAAGTCGGTGATGGACTTGACCGGGCCTGTGACCTTGTCGCCGCGCTTGTGGTTGGCGGCGAACTCGTCCCAGGGATTGGCGCGGCATTGCTTCATGCCCAGGCTGATGCGGCGGCGGTCTTCGTCGATTTCCAGCACTTGCACTTCCACTTCGTCGCCGAGCTGGACGATCTTGCTGGGGGCCACGTTCTTGTTGGTCCAGTCCATTTCGGACACGTGCACCAGACCTTCGATGCCGGGTTCGATCTCGACAAAGGCGCCATAGTCGGTGAGGTTGGTGATTTTGCCGAACAGGCGGGTGCTGGCCGGGTAGCGGCGCGCCACGCCGACCCAGGGGTCGTCGCCCATCTGCTTGAGGCCGAGCGACACGCGGTTCTTCTCCACGTCGTACTTGAGCACCTTGGCCGTGACTTCCTGGCCGGGGGTGACCACTTCGCTGGGGTGGCGCACGCGGCGCCAGGCCAGGTCGGTGATGTGCAGCAGGCCGTCGATGCCACCAAGGTCGACGAACGCGCCGTAGTCGGTGATGTTCTTGACCACGCCGGTGACGATCTGGCCTTCCTTGAGGTTTTCCAGCAGCTTGGCGCGCTCTTCGCCTTGGCTGGCCTCGACCACGGCGCGGCGCGACAGCACGACGTTGTTGCGCTTGCGGTCGAGCTTGATGACCTTGAACTCCATGGTCTTGCCTTCGTACGGCGTCGTGTCCTTCACCGGGCGGGTGTCGAGCAGGGAGCCGGGAAGGAAGGCGCGGATGCCGTTGATCATCACGGTCAGGCCGCCCTTGACCTTGCCGGTCACGGTGCCTTCGGCGAACACGCCGGATTCGAGTGCTTTCTCGAGCGACATCCAGGAGGCCAGGCGCTTGGCCTTGTCGCGCGACAGCATGGTGTCGCCGTAGCCGTTTTCGAGCGCATCGATGGCGACCGAGACGAAGTCGCCGACCTTGACTTCGACGTCGCCATGATCGTTCTTGAATTCTTCGAGGGGGATGTAGGCATCGGACTTCAGACCGGCGTTGACGATCACGAAGTTGGGATCGACGCCGACCACTTCCGCGGTGATGACTTCACCGGTGCGCATGTCGCGCGTCTTGAGCGACTCTTCGAACAGGGCGGCGAAGGATTCGCCAGGGGTGCTGGCGCTAGGGTTGACTGACATGGACAGACTCGCAAATCCGCAGGTGGCCCCGCGGGGTTGGTTGCACAACCCGAGTACGGCTGCTGCGCGAACTCAGGAACGTTGGCGCCACCACTGCAACACCTGCTGCACAGTCTGATCGACGTCGAGCTCGGAGGTGTTCAGAGGCAGGGCGTCCTGCGCGGGCTTGAGGGCGGCGACGCTGCGCTGGGTGTCGCGTGCGTCGCGTTGTTCGAGCTCTTGCAAAACATTGGAAATTGTAGTTGAAATCCCTTTAGAAATCAATTGCTTATGCCGCCGTTGCGCACGTGCGGCAGCGCTGGCGGTGAGAAACACCTTGAGGCGCGCGTCCGGGAAGACCACGGTGCCCATGTCGCGGCCGTCGGCGACCAGTCCGGGAGAACGCCGCAGGCTGTGCTGCAACTGCAGCAAGGCCCGCCGCACGGCGGGCAGGGCGGAGAGTGTGGAAGCGGCTTGTCCCACGGACTCGGTGCGGATGGCTTCACTGGCGTTTTCCGGTCCCAGCCACACGGCGCTGCCTTCGCAGCGGATGGGCAGATACCGGGCGAGTTCGGCCAGCGCGGCTTCGTCGTCGAGCGCCACCCCTTGGCGCTGAGCCAGCAGCGCCAAGGAGCGGTAGAGCGCACCCGAGTCGAGGTAACGAAACCCCAGGACTTGCGCCAAATGCGAGGCCACGGTGCCCTTGCCGGATGCGGTCGGTCCGTCGATGGTGATGACTGGAACGGGGCGGGAGATCGTCGCGAAGGCTTTGAAATAGCCGGGAAAGGTCTTGGAAACGCAGCCGGGGTCGAGAATGCGGATGTCGGCCGGGCCGAAGCTGGCAAGCGCGAAGCACATCGCCATGCGGTGGTCGTCGTAGGTGGCGATGCTGGCGTTGCGCCAGTGGGCTTCGGCCAGGGGATGGATGCGCAGCCAGTCGTCGCCATGTTCGACCTGAGCACCGATTTGGGTCAATTCGGTGACCATGGCGCTGATGCGATCGGTTTCTTTCACACGCCAGCTGCCGATGCCCGTGAGCAGTGTCGGCTCCTGGGCAAACAGGGCGGTGACGGCCAGGGTCATGGCGGCGTCGGGGATGGCCAGGCAGTCAATGCTGCCGCCGGCGAGTTTGCGACGCCCGGCCTGCAGTCCGTGCGCGGTGATGCGGCCCTCACCCCAGGTGACGTTCGCCCCCAGGCGTTCGAGCACGCGGGCGAATTCGATATCCCCCTGAATGCTCTTGGCGTCGACACCTTCGACGCTCACCGGTGCACCTTGACCATGCAAATTGCCTAGCACTCCTGCGGCGAGGAAATACGACGCCGATGACGCGTCGCCCTCGACGGCGATGCGCCCGGGGCTGGTGTAACGGCTGCCCGCGGGAATGATGAAGCGCTGCCAGTTCTGATGCTCGATGTGCACGCCGAAGCGTGCCAGCAGCTTGAGCGTGATGTCCACATAGGGCCGCGAAATCAACGTACCGACGACGTCGATGGTGATGTCCCGCGCGGCCGCCACCAGCGGCAGCGCCAGCAGCAGGGCAGTGAGGAACTGGCTGGAGACATCGCCTCGCACCCGGATGGGAGCGACGATGTCGACCAGACCCACGCCGATGTGCAACGGCGGGTAGCCGGACTTTCCGGCATAGCCGATATCACAGCCGATGGCGCGTAGCGCGTCGACCAGGTCGCCGATGGGGCGTTCGTGCATGCGCGGCACGCCACGCAGGGTGTAGTCGCCGCCGAGCAGCGCCAGGGCCGCGGTGAGCGGACGGATCGCGGTGCCGGCGTTACCCAGGAACAGATCGGCCTTGCCCGTTGAAAAGCGACCGCCACAACCCTGCACCAGCGTGGCGGCCTCGTCGTGCCTGCATTGCACGCCCAGCGCATGCAACGCGGCGAGCATCACCCGGGTGTCGTCCGAGTCGAGGAGGCCGGTGATCTGCGTCGGGCCGCTTGCCAGAGAGGCGAGCAACAGCACGCGGTTGGAAATGCTCTTGGAGCCCGGCAGACGCACGCTGCCGCCGGCGCCGATGAGGGGGGGCAGGTCGAGCGATTCAGGCGATGTCATCGGCGGGAGAAGGCGAGGCCCAGTCCTTGCGTGACTGGCTGGCTTGTCGGATGAGGGACTCCAGCACACTCCAGTTGCCCTGGCGCATCTGCGCCTCGAAGCCGGCGAGGGCCTGCTTGAACAACTGCAATTGCTGCAGGATTTCGGTGTTGTTGGCGCTGAACACATCGCGCCACAGGGTGGGGTCGCTGGCGGCGATGCGGGTGAAGTCGCGAAAGCCAGGGCCGGCGAGTTGCAAGTAGCTGCCTCCCTTGGGCTGGCGCGCCATGGCGTAGACGTAGGCGAACGCCACCAGGTGGGGGAGATGGCTCACGGCCGCGAAAGCGGCGTCGTGCTCGGATGCATCCATGATGGACACCACGCCACCGACCGCCTCCCAGATTTGCGAAGCCACCTCGACGAAACGGTCAGGGTTGTTGGTCATCGGTGTGATGACGACGCGGCGACCATCGAACAGCGCCGAGCGCGCATGCTGTACCCCGCTGTGTTCACCCCCGGCGATGGGGTGGCAAGGAACGAACTGGCGGCTGGCCATGTCACCCAGAGCCTCTTGCGCGGCCGCAACCACATCGCCCTTGGTGCTGCCGACATCCATCACCAGGGCGTGGGGTGACAAGCCGATGCGGATCTGCCTGAGCAGGGGGCCGATGGCCGAGACCGGAACAGCCAGCAGAATCAAGTCGGCATCGGTGGCGGCATGCAGCGCCGAGTCGGCGCCATGGTCGATGACCTTCGCTGCTCTTGCTGCCTTGATGGTGGAGGGTGACTTGCTGTAACCCACGATTTCCTGAGCGAGGCCGGCATGCTTGGCCGCCAAGGCGAACGAGCCGCCCAGCAAACCCACGCCCAGAACGGCCAGGCGTTTGAACTGGGGCTTTGCGGGAGTGTCGGCGTAGGTACCGATCAAGGTGTCCATGGATTCAGTGCGCCCCCAAGGCGCTGCGCAGCGCCTCGATGCAGCGCGCATTCTCGGCCTCCAGCCCCACCGAGATGCGCAACCATGGGCCCAGGCCGTAATTCCCCACGGGTCTGGCGATCACGCCCTGTTTGAGCAGGGCTGCGTTGAGACGGGCGCCGGCTTGGTCGTCTTCCCCCATGCGCACCAGCACGAAGTTGCCGTGCGAGGGCAAGTAGCGCAAGCCGAGTTCGTCAAAAGCTGCCGTCAGTTGGGCCATGCCGGTGCGGTTGACCTCCACTGCCCGTTGCAGGAAATCGGTGTCGGCGAGGGCGGCAAGGGCGGCGGCTTGTGCCACCGTGCTGGTGTTGAAAGCCGAGCGCACGCGGTTGAGCACGTCGGCCAATGCTGGATGAGCGGCGGCGTAACCAATGCGCAGGCCCGCAAGGCCATAGGCCTTGGAAAAGGTGCGGGAGACGACCAGATTCGGATGCTTGCGCAGCAGCGCGATGCTGTCGGTGCGCAGTGCCGGGTCGAGGTATTCGACATAGGCTTCATCCAGCACCACGACCACGTCCGGTGGCACGCGCTGCAGGAAGGCGGCGACGGTCTCGGCCGAGGCCAGGGTGCCGGTTGGGTTGTTGGGGTTTGCCACGAACACCAGCCGTGTGGACGGTTCGATGGCGGCAGCCATGGCCGGCAGGTCGTGGCCGTAATGGCTGGCCGGCACGACGATGTGCCGCGCTCCAGCCTGTTGCACCGCCAGTGGATAGACGATGAAGCCGTATTGCGAATAAACGCAGGAATCACCCTCGCTCAACAAGGCGCGTGCGGCCATTTCCAGGATGTCGCTGGAACCGTGGCCCAGCACGATCCAGTCGGCCGGCAGACCCAGGTGCTCGGCCAGCGCCTGGCGCAGGGCATGGCTGTCGTTGTCGGGGTAGCGGGGCGATTCGGCCAGCGCATCGACGATGGCCTGGCGCGCAGCCGCCGACATGCCGAGCGGGTTTTCGTTCGAGGCAAGTTTGACGATGCGGGCCGCGTCCATGCCGATTTCGCGGGCAACTTCCGCTATCGGCCGGCCACCCACGTAGGGCGAGATGGTGCGGACGTAATCGGTGCCCCATTGCGGAGGGCTGGACGATGTGGACATGGTGATGGGCGGTTCAAATGGGTGGCTGCTGGCGATTCGGCACAAGGTGCCTGCAATCAGTCCTACCCGATGGGGTAGGAACCGAGGTTTTTGAAGAACGCACAGGATTGGCGCAGGGCCTCGAGCGCATGCGCGACGCGGCCGTCGTCCTGATGGCCTTCGATGTCGACGTAGAAAAAATATTCCCAGGAGCCGGAACGAGCCGGGCGCGATTCGAAGCGGCTCATGCTCACGCCATGATCGGCCAGCGGTTTGAGCATGCCGAAGACGGCACCGGCGCGATTCGGCACGGCGAGGATGAGACTGGTGCGGTCATGGCCGCTGGGCTGTGCGGGAGGTCCGCCGAGCACGACGAAGCGGGTGCGGTTCTGTGCTTCGTCCTGAATGCGCGGCGCGGCAACCTGCAAGGCGTATTGACTCGCGGCCTGCTCGCCCGCGATCGCCGCCAGGCTGGTGTCGTGCGCGGCAAGGCGGGCTCCTTCGGCGTTGCTGGAGACTGCGCGGCGCTCGACGCCGGGCAGGTGCTTGTCCAACCATTGCCGACATTGCGCCAGGGCCTGAGGATGGGCCAGTATCGCGACAATGCCGTCAAGCCCGTTCTTCCGGCGCAGCAGGTTGTGGTGGATGGCGAGACTGATTTCGCCGCAAATCCTCACGGGATGCGCCAGCAGCAAGTCGAGCGTGCGGGCGATCGCGCCTTCGGTGGAGTTTTCAATCGCCACCACAGCGAAGGCGCTGCTGCCGCTGAGCTGACAGCGAAACACGTCATCCAGGTCGGTGCAGGCGACGAAGTCGCAACTGGAGCCGAAAAATTGGCGCGCCGCCTGTTCACTGTAGGTGCCCTCCGGGCCAAGAAAGGCCACCTGCTGGCGTGCTTCCAGCGCGCGGCATGCCGACATGATTTCCCGCCAGATGGCCGACACCCCGTCGTTCAGCAAAGGGCCGGCATTGGCTTGCTGCACCTTGGTGATGACTTCGCGTTCACGCTCGGGCCGAAACACGGGCAACCCGGCAAGATGCTTGTGCTGGCCGATGCGCTGGGCGCACTGGGCACGTTGGTTCAACAGCGCGAGCAATTCGCGGTCGATGGCGTCGATCTGGTCGCGCAAGGGGGTGATGTCAGCGTTCATCGGGAGACGGTTTCAATGCAGGCGCTCGAATTCCCGCATGTAGTCGACCAAGGTCTCGACGCCTGCACACGGCATGGCGTTGTAGATGCTGGCGCGCATGCCGCCCACGGATTTGTGGCCTTTGAGTTGCAGCAGTTGACGCTGCTGCGCACCTTGCAGGAACGCGTCGTTCAGTGTTTCGTCGCGAAGGAAAAACGGCACGTTCATGCGCGAACGGCAGTCATGCGCAACACGGTTTATATACAGCGCGGAGGTATCGATGCAGGTGTAGAGCAGGTTGGCCTTTTTGCGGTTGCGCGCTGCCAGGGCAAGGATGCCCTGCAGCCCGTCCTCGGTCTGGCGCTTGATCCACTGAAACACCAGCCCAGCCATGTAGATGGCGTAGGTGGGAGGGGTGTTGTACATGGAGCCGTTCTGGGCAACCACGCCGTAATTGAACGCACTGGGGCAGGAGGGCAGGGCGTGACCCAGCATGTCGCGATGGATGATGACCAGCGTGAGGCCTGCAGGTCCAATGTTCTTTTGCGCACCGGCATAGATGCAGGCGTGCGCAGCGACGTCGACTGAACGCGAGAGGATCGTGGACGACATGTCGGCCACCAGCGGCAGATCGCACTGTGCGGGCACGAAGTGGAACTCGACCCCGTCGATGGTTTCGTTGGCACAGTAATGCAGATACTGCGCGTCGCGCCGCGGCTTCCACATGTCCAGCGGCGGAATCGAGCCGTAGCCAGCGGTCTCGCGGGCGCTGGCTGCCAGGTGCACGTCGCAGAATTTGCGCGCCTCCAACTGGCTTTTCTGCGACCAAGACCCGGTGACAACGTAATCCGCCTTGGCCCCGTGCGACAGATTCAGCGGCACGATGGCGTTTTCGGCCAGCGCCCCGCCCTGCATGAACAGCACGTGATAGTCCGCTGGAACCGCGAGCAGTTCCCGCAGATCGGCCTCGGCCTGGGCCAGGATGTGGCCGAATTGCGGGCCGCGATGGCTCATTTCCATGACGCTCATGCCGCTGCCATGCCAGTCCAGCATCTCGGCGGCGGCCTGCAGCAAGACTTCGTCCGGCATGGTGGCTGGTCCGGCGGAAAAGTTGTAGGGGCGCTGCGGCATGGTGGATGGCAACTGCTCAGGCTTCGTCGCTGGAATCCTGCCGCGGCTCGGCGTCAGGCTCCAAACCGGGTTCCACCTCGATCACCTGGGCGTCCGACTCCGCCACGCGTTGCACGCCGATGAGTTGCGCCTTGTCGTCCAGGGCGATGAGGGTGACGCCTTGGGTGGCACGGCCAAGCTCGCGGATCTCGGCCACACGGGTGCGCACCAGAACACCCGTGTCGGTGATGAGCATGATCTCGTCTTCCGCGCGCACCAGGCAGGCGGCGACGACCTTGCCGTTGCGCTCGCTGGTCTGGATGGCGATCATGCCCTTGGTGCCGCGACCGTGGCGGGTGTACTCGACGATGGACGTGCGCTTGCCGAAGCCGTTTTCCGTGGCCGTCAGCACGCTTTGACTTTCATCTTCGGCCACCAGCATGGCGATGACGCTCTGGTTGTCTTCGAGGCTCATCCCACGCACGCCGCGGGCTTCGCGGCCCATGGGGCGAACGTCGTTTTCGTCGAAGCGCACGGCCTTGCCGGAGTCGGAGAACAGCATCACGTCGTGCTGGCCGTCGGTGATGGCCACGCCCACGAGGTAGTCGTCATCGTCCAGCCCGCAGGCAATGATGCCAGCGGTGCGGCGGTTGGCGAAAGCCGACAGGGGGGTCTTCTTGACCGTGCCGCGCGCCGTGGCCATGAAGACGAAATGATCCTCGTCGAACGCCTTCACTGGCAGCACGGCCGTGATTTTTTCGCCCTCCGCCAGCGGGAATAAATTCACCAGCGGCCTGCCGCGCGAGCCGCGACCGCCCTGGGGTGCTTCATATACCTTCATCCAATACACCCGGCCACGATTCGAGAAGCACAACAACATGGCGTGGGTGTTGGCGACGAAGAGCTGATCGATCCAGTCATCCTCCTTCGTGCCGCTGGCCAGCTTGCCCCGGCCGCCGCGACGCTGCGCGCGGTATTCGTCCATGGGCTGGCTCTTGATATAACCGACATGGGAGATGGTCACCACCATGTCCTGCGGCGCGATCAGGTCTTCGATATCGAGTTCGGTCGCGTTCGGCTCGATGGTCGAGCGGCGGGCATCGTTGAACTCGGCTTTGAGAGCCGCCAGTTCGTCGGCGATGATCACGGTGATGCGTTCGGGCTTGGCGAGGATGTCCAGCAGGTCAGCGATCTGCGCCATGACATCCTTGTACTCCTGCACGATCTTGTCCTGCTCCAGACCCGTCAGGCGCTGCAGCCGCATCTGCAGAATTTCCTGCGCCTGCACGTCGGACAGGCGGTAGCCGACGGGCTTGAGCCCGTAATGTGGATCGAGATCATCCGGGCGGAAATCATCCGGATTGCCCTCGACCCGTGCCAGCATGGCGCGCGCCTCACCAGGCTCCCACACCTCGGCAAGGAGACCTTCCTTGGCGATGGGCGGCGTTGGCGCGGCCTTGATCAGCTCGATCATGCGGTCGAGGTTGGCCAGGGCAACGGCCAGGCCTTCCAGAACATGGCCACGTTCGCGCGCGCGGCGCAACTCGAACACACTGCGCCGGGTGATGACCTCGCGCCGGTGCTGCAGGAATGCAGCCAGCATTTGCTTGAGGTTGAGCAGTCGTGGCTGGCCGTCGACCAGGCAGACCATGTTGACGCCGAAGGTGTCCTGCAACTGCGTCTGCTTGTACAGCTTGTTGAGCACGACCTCCGCCAGCTCGCCGCGCTTGAGTTCAATCACCACGCGCATGCCGGACTTGTCCGATTCGTCCTGGATGTGGCTGATACCCTCCAACTTCTTTTCCTGCACCAACTCGGCAATGCGCTCGAGCAGGGTGCGCTTGTTCACCTGATAGGGGAGTTCATCGACGATGATGGCCTGGCGCTGGTTGCGGTCGATGTCTTCGACATGGCAGCGTGCGCGCATCACCACCCGGCCGCGCCCACTGCGGTAGGCGTCGCGCACGCCAGTCAGGCCGTAAATGATGCCGGCAGTCGGGAAATCCGGTGCCGGAATGTGCTGCATGAGCGCTTCCACATCGGCTTGCGGATGTCGAAGCAGATGCAGGCAGCCGTCGATCAACTCACCCAGGTTATGCGGTGGAATATTGGTGGCCATGCCGACCGCAATACCGGCCGAGCCATTGAGCAGCAGATTGGGGATGCGTGCCGGCAGGACCAGCGGCTCCTGTTCCGAGCCGTCGTAGTTGGGGCCGAAATTGACCGTTTCTTTGTCGATGTCGGCCAGCATCTCGTGCGCGATCTTGGCCAGGCGGATTTCGGTATAGCGCATCGCCGCGGCGTTGTCACCGTCCACGGAGCCGAAGTTGCCCTGGCCGTCGACCAGCATGTAGCGCAGGGAAAAATCCTGCGCCATGCGCACGATGGTGTCGTAGACCGATTGGTCGCCATGCGGGTGGTATTTACCGATCACGTCGCCGACGATACGGGCCGATTTTTTATAAGGCCGGTTCCAAGAGTTGCTGAGTTCGTGCATGGCAAACAGCACCCGGCGATGCACCGGCTTCAGGCCATCACGCACATCCGGGAGGGCGCGCCCGACAATTACGCTCATTGCGTAATCCAGGTAAGAACGGCGCATTTCTTCTTCCAGACTGACCGGAAGGGTTTCTTTGGCGTAGGCGGACATTCGGGACCCAGTGCGGGGCACTGCTGCGGGTTTGCATGAGCAGTGCGATCTCAGATCAAGCCTTCAATGGTAGCAGCGCGGTTTAGAGCTGAATCGGCAACAGCGCACTCTCGAATCCTGCCGCTGGCGGCTAGGGCATCGCACAGGTGATGTCCACAATTGTCATCGCGCTCATGGAGGCCATGTGGCAGAATTGACACGGCTGATGACTGATCCCGGCGCGGGTCTGTAACTCAAAGGCTTGACGCTCTATGATGTCTGTATAACATTGATTGCGGTCCTTACTTTTGAGAGGAAAGAACGATGATTAAAGCCAACAAATTCGCAAAACTCCTGGTCGTGACGGCGCTTGCCGCCACAGCGAGCACGGTTGCCTTCGCTCAAGACGCCAAAACCATCAACAACTGGCAGGATCCGTTTGGCCTGGTCTGGAAAAATGGAGATAACACCCTGTGCTGGCGTGACAATTTCTGGACTCCGGCAACTGCTGCCGTGGGCTGCGATGGCGCCATTGTTGCCAAGGCTGTTGAACCTCCGCCTGCGCCCGCTCCGGCCCCTGCCCCGGCTCCAGCGCCGGCTCCTGTGCCCGTTCCGGTTCCTGTGCCCGTGAGCGAGAAAGTCACCTATTCGGCTGACGCTTTCTTCCAGTTCAACAAGGCAGTCCTGCAGCCTGCTGGCCAACAATCGCTCGACGATCTGGCTGAGAAGATCAAGGCCATCAACCTGGAAACCGTCATCTCCACGGGTTACACCGACAGTTTCGGCAGCGTTGCCTACAACCAGAAGCTGTCGCTGCGTCGTGCCGAGGCCGTCAAGGCGTATCTGGTGAGCAAGGGCATTCCCGCTGACAAGATCTACATCGAAGGCAAAGGGAAGACCGACTTCCGTGTCGACCCCAAGAGCTGCAAGGGAACCTTCAAGAA
>JAJXUC010000183.1 GCA_021783435.1 Pseudomonadota bacterium
GGCCAGCGTGCCGCCCTCGTTGCTGAGGGCAGCGCCTGTGGCGCTGAGGTTGCCTGCGGCCTGCACCGTGCCGCTGTTGGTGACGCTAGCCCCTTGCAAGGTGGCAGTGCCCCCGCTGTGCCAGTTGCCCCCGGCGTTGGAGACGGTGTCTGCGGCTGTGGCGGCGAGATTGCCGGTGCTGAGGATCGTCGTGTCCGCAGTGGCGAGATCGCCTGCGGTGGCCGAGAGCGTGGTGGTGCCACCCGCGTTGAGGGTTGCGCCCGACAGCGTCTGGCTGCCAGCCTGCAGGGCCATGTCGCGCTGTGCGTTCCAGGCCCCCTGGGTGTCGGTGATGGCGCCAGCCTGGGCCGTGAGGCCGCCGGCGCTGGCGACGCTGCCGGCGTTGGCCAGCGTCCCGGATGTGGAGATCGACAAAGTCTGCGCCGCGTCGCGTTGCACCAGGGCGCCGCTGTTGGTCATGCTGGCGGCCCGGATGTTCAGACCACTGGCCGCATCGATCTGGCCGCTATTGCGCAGTTGTCCGCTGCTGTTGATCTGGACGGTGCCGCCCGTGCTGGCCGTGGCGCCCGTGAGCGTGGCGTTGGCACCCGACAAGGCCAGGTTGCCGGTGGCGGAGGCGTTGGCGATGGTCAGATTGCCGTTGGCATTGAGCTGCAGATTGCCCTGCAGCGCGGCCAGGCGGCCCAGGCTGTTGACGCCCAGTCCCGCCTCGGTGGCCACAAGGATGATCTGGTTGGCATACATACCCCCCAGTGCCAACACATCCACGGCGAACGCCGGTGCCGCGCCCGATGATGGGGTGGCCACGGCCTGGGTGCTGCCGTAGGGAACGCTGTTGACCCCCGCCACCACGCCGAGCTGCTGCGCCCAGATGCTCCCGCCGATGCTCAGACTGCGCGCATCCAGGTCCAGGCGCTCGGCCTGCGTGGCGTCCAGCCCTGCCGCCCCCACAGCGATGACGCCCTGCTGGACGTTGAATCCGCTGAGGCGGCCCGCCGCGTCGCACTGCGGGATTCCGGTGGTGAGCGTGGCGTGCCCGGTGTTGATGAAGGCGCAGCCATTGCAGGCGATGCCGCTGGGGTTGGCCACCACCAGATCGGCCCTCTGGCCGGCGACTTCCATCGCCCCAAGAAGCTGCGAGGGATTGCCGGAGACGACCTGGTTGATGATGACCCGGGCATTGGTCGGACCGAGCAGGGGATTGCCCGCGATCCAGCCCCCGAGCTGGGTCTGCACGTTGCCCGCGCTGTTGTTGAGGATCAGCCCCTTCTTGTCGACATTGAACTGGCTGTAGAGATTGTTGGACACGCCCGCGGCGCTGGGCGGCGCGATGTCGACGATGGGCACGCCGTTACGGGAGGTGTCGGTGAGTGGATGCTGACTGGCAGGCACCCCTGCCGCAGGCGTGATGCCCGCAGCCACGGCAACGGCGGTGCCCATCCACTGCTGGGCGAGGAAGAGCGAGAGCACAGCCACCAGTGTGGCGCGCAGCACGGGGCGCTGACGAGTGGATGAGGAAGAAGGAACGGATGGGCGCATCGGGTGCTCTCGCATCGGGCGGTGGATATCGGGAATCGGCATGCTGGCTGACAAAAGGCGGTTGTCAAAAAGCCACCGTCGCGCCCGCGTAGAGGTTCAGGCGTTGGCTGTGAAACCCGCTGGGTTCGTGCAGCGGAGCGGCCAGGGCGAGGTCGAACTGCAGGTGTCCGTGCTGGCCCTTGAGCCCGATCGCCGTGCCCGCCAGCCTGCTGCCGCTCAGGTTGGCCGCGCTGGCCCCCCAGACCCGGCCAATGTCCACGGCCCAATAAGCCGCTGTGTTCCAGCCGGGCAGCAGCGCGACGGGATGCGCCAGGGTGTTGCGCAGGGCGTAGCCGTTTTCTGCTTCGAGCACCGTGTTGCCATCGAAACCGCGCACGCTGTTGCGGTCACCGA
This sequence comes from Pseudomonadota bacterium, assembly GCA_021783435.1. Next base: position 1,933 of record JAJXUC010000183.1, read on the forward strand.
TGATGAACTGATCTTCGGTGACCAGGGTGTCGGGCGTGGTCTGGCCGCGCAGACTCAGGGTGTACTGCCAGGGGGCCGTGCCGAGGCGCAGGGGCTGGTCCCAACTCAGCGACAGGGTCGTGATGCGCGGGCGCACGGTCAGTCCGCCCTCAGCTGCGGTGGGCAAGTCCTGCTGCGCGCCAAAGCTGGCCAGTCCGCGACGGTAGCCGATCTGAGCGGACACGCGCCCGCCAGTGGGAAGCAGTGTGGTCAGCGTGAGGCCTGTATCCAGGCTGACGGTCTGGCGGCGCTGCACGACCAGTTCGACGTCATCGAGGTAGTTGTGTGCCTGCCGGGCTGCCAGGGTGGCAAACATCCCGAACTTGCTCGACGCCGTGCGCCACACCGTGGTGTCCAGCCGCGCCTGCTGGGTGTGGGCGCTGCCGCTGGAGAGGAACTGCGTCGTGGTGCCCTGCACCATCTGGGCGAAGCGCAAGGATTGCGCGCTCAGGCTGAGCAGGCTGTAGCCCCAGGGGATGCTGTAGCTCATGGCGGCGCTTTGCGAGCGGTGCGCGGGGTCTGGGTTTTCGAGGTTGGTGTTGGCGCTGACGGACAACATGTCGTTGAGCCCGAGCGGATTGTCAAAGGACAGCGCGGCAGAGAGTTCCGGGCGGCCCAGCAACAGATTGCCCGAGTTGTCGAGCGTGACGCCGCCATGGAAACGGTCGGCCAGCGTCGCGCTCTGACGCTCGATCACCACGACGCTGGAATTGGGCTGCACGCCCGGAACGATCTCGGTGTGGACCGACTGGCTGGACAGGCGGTCCATCTGCTCGATGCCCTGTTCCAGATCGCGAATGTTGAGGATGTCGCCAGCCCCCGTGGGGAAGGCGTTGCGCCAAGTGCCCCAGGCGTGATCGGGCTGGCCTTGCGGGGTGTGCATGCGCACGCTCTGAACGGTGCCCACGTCGAGATGGATGATGAGCACCCCGCTGGCCAGGTTTTGTGGGGGAAAGCTTGCGCGCGTGGTGGCGTAGCCCAGGGCGATGAGGTGGGTGTCGAGCGCATCGGCAATGCGCGTCAGACCTTGCGCACCGACGCATTGCCCGATGACGGGCTGGACATCCTTGGACAACCAGGTCAGGCGCTGGGCGTGGGCGCCCGCGAAGCGGACCTGCTCGATGGAGAAGCAGGGCGTTTCAGTCGGCAGTGCGCCAAGATTGGGCGCGGCGCTGCCTGACGGGCGTAATTGATCGCGCGTCCTCGGCAACAAGGACTTGGTCTGATTCTGGCGCTGGGCCTGTTGCAGCAGGCCCTGAGCTGCCGAATTTTGTGGAACGGTGGCCTGGCCATAGGCGGGAAGTGCGGGCAGCAGGGCCATCATGGCGACACTGCGCAACCATCGGAATCCATAGCGTATTCTCACAAATCCCCGGATATTCATGGAATGTTATGCGTTTTTTGTGCCTATATTTTACAAAATGATCCAGTATTGTCCATTAGGGATTTTCGGGTATCCGGAATCGGGTGTGTTTTGGGGCTGTGTTTTGGGACGGCTGCGCCGTAACCGGGCGGATCAATCAGGACGTGAGAGAGCATCACATTGAGACTCGTGCTTCCGGCTCAAAACCCATTGAATTAGCTCATGTTCTCAAAAACGATGGGCCCCGCGCATCGGCCACAATACGCGAATGCAGTCTCTCGATCCAGCACTGTCATTGGCTGCAATCGATTCTGCCGATTGCCGACTACGGGCATTCGTGCCCACCTACCGCCTTATGGGGAAAGACGCCAGCCATGTTCACTTGTCGCGCCAAATGGGCTCATGCATCACCTTGGATTGCAGTATTCCTGCTGACGCTCTGCTGGGCAGGGCATCCTGGCGTGTCTCACGCCTCGCAAGTCGTTCGTTGCGGCAACAGTTATTCCGATGAACCAACCGCAGGATGCAAGACGGTTGTGACGGACTCGCACGGCGCCGCGCCGTCGAACCAACTGGGCATGTCGGCATTCAGTATCGACGGGGTGCGGCTCGGGATGACCCCAGACCAGGTCATCGCGGCCATCTCGAACCACTTTGGCATCCCCGCAACGGCAGTCCGGCATACAACAACCCGGATGGGGTCTCTCGGCACAACCGCAACGGTGTCCTACTTCAAGCACGCAACGCAGTACCGCGCCATTGGCGTGCATTTCGGGATGGATCCGGCGACATCGACGCTTCGTGCCGAGACCATCATTGCGGGTGAGCCTTCGTCCGCCGATGGGCGGCGCGCTATGCACGCAGCGGCCGTGGCCCGGTATGGAAAGCCGTCGGGGGACGTCACCGGCGGTCAGTTCTACTTCTGGTGCGAAAAGCCCAGCCTCGTTTTACACGGGCGCATCAGCACATCTTGTGCGCCGGATACGCCGCAACTCTTTCTCTTCGACGGCGGGTTCGGCGTGCCGTTCGCCGCGCTCACGCAAGGCGGCATTTTTATGCCGACATGGGACACGATTGCGCTGGAAACCACGTCCTTAGCGACAGCGCGCTTCGCGGCGTCCCAGCGCGACATCCGCCGCCAACAGAATGGCAAGGATGGTGGGCAAAAGCCGATCACTGCGGCGGGCGCCGACATCACGCCCGTGCTTGGAGAGAACGCGTCGAAACAGGAGTTGCTCCGCTATAACCGGCAGATGACCCAGGTGGAATTGCACGATGCCGAGCGCAGTCTTCAGGTCGAACTGCGGACCTCTCCGAACGCACAGTCCAACGGCTATGGCGAGGCTGCCATTGAGCAGACTCGCAAAAACATTGCGGCGTTGAAAAGGGAGCTCGGCGAGCCGTAACTGTGCTTGCTCAGTAAGGGCCGCGAGGATGCGTGCCGGGATAGCCTTCACAGTTGAGTTCACCAAAGCCCGCCGCAAAACGGCGGGCTTGCGCAAGTGCGCGTCCTGACGCGATAGCGCGCTTCAGCGCAGCAAGCAGCAGCCGAAGGTTGAAGTTGCATTGCCATGCGGCCAGCCGCGCTGCAGTCAGAGCGATTCAACAATCTGCCGATACAGAACACGGCCGTGAGGGCGGCAATCAAGCGTGCATGATCCCCCTATTCCACAGGTGCGCGATGGCGCGCTCTTCAGTCTAGATCTCGCGCGCTTTGTCTTAACCACCTCGATACGGCGGCAGAATCATCGTGCGGTTCACCAGCACGTTGAAGGCGTAGCCCGGCCGGATTGTCAGCGTCGGCTGGATGTTCAGGTTCTTGTTGAGCAGGTTGGTGCCGACGTTGTTGAGTCCTTCGGCCATCGCACCCGCTGCCTGCTGGCTCGCGGTCGGGGTGGTCAGTGCGTTGGCGTTCTGCGGCTGGCTGAGCTGCGCGCCGACGCCCAGCAGGCTCATCAAGATCGCGCTGCCGAAGATGCGCATGTAGTGGTTGTCCACCAGATCGTGGAAGCCGGCCTGCCCTTCGCCATCCGTCCCGGCCATGCCTTTGAGGTCGATCGTGGCACCGTTGGGGTAAATCATCCGGCTCCAGGCCACGAGCACGCGGCTCTGGCCATAGGCGATCCCGCTGCTGTACTCGCCGACCAGGCGGGTGCCTTGCGGGATGAGCACGACACTGGGATTGAGGCTGTCGTAGACGGTCTGCCGCACCTGGGCGCTGATCGTGCCCGGCAGGTCGCTGTCGATTCCCGTCAACATGACGGCGGGGATGACCGAGCCTGCGAACAATTCATTGCGACTGATCGGCGGCTGAACCGCCGCAGGGAGGTAGCCGTTGTCGGCCTTCGAGGCCGCTGCATCGAGGAAGGCGTCATTCGACTGCTGGGGTGATTGCGGGGCGCCGCCAGGTTGCTGCAGACCGGCCAGGGCCTTCTGCAGCGCCAAGTCGGCGTTTGCGCCATGCGGTGCCGCTGCCAGGGCAAGTCGGCGCAGCTCGTCGGCCTTGTCGTTTTGCGGCTGGCGTGGGCCGGAAAGTGCCAAGCCGCCATCGGGAGCGGTCTTAGAGAGTTGAGCGCTCTGCGCCGCCAACACGGCCCCTTCCAGGTCTTTGTAGTGCTGTTCTTCCAGCCACTGGTGATACTTCTGGGCGGGGGTGAGCTGCTGCGGGTTGCCATTTGCGGTCAGTGCGGCGCCGGGACTGGTGAGCGCCGCGCCCGGCCCGCTGGCCTTGGGCGCTGGGCTGCTGGCTGTGTTCGCCGTCGGCATCGGTTTGCCGACAGCGCTCGCTGCGGCTCGCTGCATGGCGCCGATGTCCGGCGAGGTCTGCCCGACCATCTGGCTCTGCCCTTCGCTCTCGGCGGGGACGGAGGCCTTGTTCCCGGCCGTCATGATGCCGATCACCATGCCGCCGGCGATCGCCCCGCCAGCGATGAAGGCGACTTTCTTGAAGTTCTTGCTCAGGCGAGCGCCGCCGGCTGCAGGCGTGCCGCGGATGCTCAGGCCTTTCTTCCCCTTCGCGGTGCCGCCGTCAACGTCCTGCGAAAGCAGCGCGTCATCGGCCTGCGCCGCCACGTCCTTGCCCGCGTCCATGCCCTCTCCGGGCTGCTGGTTGCCATTCATCGTCTCGCTCCTCATCGCGCCCAGAATCCGGCGTTCACCTGTTCGTGATGACAAGTCACGCTGCGCGAGCCCTTGCCGACACCGACCACCAGCTTGAATTTCTGCGGCAGTCCGTCGATGACGTAGTAGCCGTGCACCAGCCGGCTGTTGAGCAGCTCGGTGTTGTCGTTGCTGACGTTGAACACGGCCGGGGCATCGGTGTATTTCATGCGGTCGGGCATCTGCAGATAGGTGTGGCCACCGCCGGCGAAGACGCGCACGGGCAGCAGGTTGTCGTTCTCCTGGTCGGCGTGGCCGTCACCCTGCTTGCAGGTGTAGTTGAAGTCCAGGGTCGCGGGGTCGATCTGGCCCAGCGGAGCGACGACGGACTGCTTCTTGGCCGCGGTCTGCGCCGCCTCGGCAGCGCGCTGTTGCGCGGCTTGCTGCTCCATATTGATGACGAGCTGCTGCGGGTCGTAGAAGCCGATCTGCGGGACGTAGGCGTGCTTGTCGCTCACCAGGGTCATGTAGTAGACGCGGCCCGCGTCGGTGGTGACGGCGAGGT
>JAJXUC010000184.1 GCA_021783435.1 Pseudomonadota bacterium
GCAGATGCACGGCAATCCCGGGCGTGGGCTGCAGGGGCTGAACCTCCGCAGCGGGCGGCTGGGCGCTTGGCGCAGGCGGCGGGCTGTATGTGTTGCGCGGCGCGGGCGGGACGCGAGCCGGTGGCGCAGTCATCGGGATATTGACGATCGGCGCGGGCCCATTGAGCGACACCGGAGTCTCGCAGCCCGCCAGCAGCGCAGCAAGCGCGACGGTGCCAAAGACGGTCCCAAGGCGCTGGCACCCGCAGGACGGCGGGTGTTGCGAAGTTTGCAAGCGGGTGCAACGCGTGTGCGGGCGGGGGCGCATCGTGGGCTTCTCCTACGGTCGGGCATGCACGGTCTGCATGAGGGGACTTGGGGCAATTACACCAGAAGATCAAGCAGGGCAGCGCGGCGAGCCACACCCATGCTACGGGGGTGCATCAGGGTGCAACGCCGCGCGGCAGCAACACCCACATGCGCCCCGGCGATTGCATGCGCCCGGCCGCATCCCCGGCGGCGTCCCCGGTGCCAAAGAACAGGTCCGCGCGAAGCGAGCCCGTAATGGCGCCGCCGACATCCTGGGCAAACACCAGGCGGGTGAATGGTTGCCCAGCAACGGTTGTGGCAAGCCACAACGGTGTGCCAAGCGTGAGCAGTCGCTTGTCCACCGCCACGCTTCGCATGGGCGTGAGTGGCACGCCCATGGCCCCAATGGGGCCGCGTCCGGGGTGCTCGAGCGGCGTGGCGTGAAAGAACACCATACGCGGGTTAGCGTCGAGCATTTGCGGCAGGCGGTTCGGGTGCATCTGCGCCCACGCGCGGATGATCTGCATGGTCACCGTGCCTCGGAGCTCACCTTGCTCGAGGAGCCATCGGCCTACGGATTTATAAGGCCAGCCGTTGTCGCCTGCGTAGCTCAGGCGCAGCATGTGTCCGTCCGGCAACTCCACCAGGCCGGAGCCCTGCACTTGAAGAAAGAGCGCGTCGACGGCGCTGTCCAGCCACGCCACGACATGGCGCCCAAGCGCGGCCGATGCCTGCGGATCTGCGCTGACTTGTGAGCGGCTCCAGTAGGGAAGGAGCTCCTTGCGCCCGTTGCTCCATGCGATGCGGCCGCGTGTGATGCCGTCCGGCGCATCGGGCCGGGCCAGCAGGTCACCCGGCAAGCCGTAGATCGGTACGATGTAAGGCCAGTTGCGCGTGCGCGATCCCCTGAAGACGGGTTCGTAATAACCGGTGACGAGCCCCTGATCCTGCCCGTTTACGCTGGCGGCTTGCCAGGGCTGGAACCATTGCTCGAAAAACGCGCGCTGCTCGGCGATGTCATCAGCGGCTACGCCGCGTGCCGCGGCGCACGCCGCAGCCAGCTGGGGCACCGGGGCGCGGCAGTCCTGAATCCAGGCCGACCAGACGTTGCCGAAATCATCAGCCTGCCACCCCGGCAGGTCGTCGAAACTGGCAGGTTGCAGGCGCAATCCGTTGCCGGTGAGCGGCGCCGTGGCCCCAGGCTGTGCACTCGGCGCGGCGGCGGGCGCGATGGGTGCGGAGCGCAACGGCGCCTGAGAAGGCGGTGACGCGCAGCTGGCGAGCAGGGCACAAGCCAGTGCCAGCGCCGCCCGTCGCGCTGCGGCACGGGAGCGATCAAGCAGCCAGGCGCCTCGTGCGCGCGACCGGGTCATGGCGCCTCCGTCGGTGGCCAGACAAAGCTCAAGGGCCTGCGCCAGAGTTGACGGCGCAACGCCGCGTTGAGCAGGCGCCGGTCCTGCAGGCCGATGCCGCGTGAGCGCAGCGCCAGACGAAACGCGAGATAAAAGCTGGTCACCACGTTGAGAAACCCGGTTGCCACGATGCCGGCCACCGACCACCAGAACCAGCCTTCGCGCAGCACGCCGAGCCCCAGCGTGGCCACCGATGCGCCCATCATGCCCGCGGACAGGGTGACGTGCCGAACAGCAAACGCGATGCCGAAGCCGGCGAGCAGCGCCGGCAGCAGCCCCATGAGAAGGCCCAGCGACACGTTGCCCGCCATCATGCTGACATTGCTGCGCCACCACGTGGCCCAGCGCGCCGCGCGCTCAGGGCCAAGGGTGCTGCGGATGCGCGGGTTCCAGCGAATGGCACTGTCGAGCCTGTTCAGCACGAAGGCGTTCTCAGCCCAGCCTGCGACGACGCTGGAGGCGAAAAGCAAAAGCCCGGTGAGCATGGCAAACAGCGGCGTGGGCCCAAGCAGCGACAGCGAGCGAATTTCGTGCTCGGCGTGCGTTGCACTGAGCAATGGGTGCCCAGTCGCCCGGGCCATGGCCAACCCCAGGACGAGCGCAACGGGGAAGACCAGGACGATATTGCCAAGGATGCCGGCGGCTTGTGAGCGAATGAGAGCGGCGACCTCGCCAACAAAGCTCTCCACCGCCGCGCGGTCGGAGAGGTCGGAAAGTTTGTCGGCCATGGCCGGCGCGGTCATGGCGGGCTGCTTGGTGGCGATTGTCCAATGCAGCAGCGAGACGACGACGAAGCTGCTCGCATAGTTCATCCCGACCCAGAACCCTGAAGGAATGAGCGGCAACTGCAAACCCAGAAGGCCGAGTTTTCCCCATGTGGTGAATCCCATCACGAGCCCTCCGCCGGCGGCAGCGAAGAGCATTGCACGGTACTCGCTCGGCGTGCGGGTGATGTAGTGTTCGCCGGTCTCGGCGTGGCGCTCGGCGATCTTGCGCGCCAGCAGCGACGTGTTGCGCGCCAGCAGCGCACGGATGCTGCGGCGCCGGCTGGCAATGCCCACGAATTCGCCAAGCATCTGCGCGTGCCCGCGCGCGGCGTTGGCGTGCAGCAAGCAGCCGAGCAAGGTCTCAACCCGCGCGATGCGCCGCCCCAGCTGTGTGGCGTCGAATACGATGGCAACCGATACGCCGTTGTCTTCCAGATGCTCGGGTACGGTTCGCACGGCCTGTGCGCAGGCACTGAGAAGCGCGCGGAAATAGGTGAGCGCCTGGGGTAGCGCGGCGCCGTCGGCATCTGCCTTCGGCAGACCCGAGTCGACGGGAGCTTGGAGTTGCGGTTGCAGCGCCTCCCAGGCGGCGGCCAGTTGACGAAACGGTGAAACCGCATCCTCCACGGCTTCGCTGGTGGCGCGCATGCGTCGCCGCAGATCGGGGGAAAACGCCGCGGCGCGAATTTGACTCACGCTGTACGTAATCGCCTCCTGAATTTCGCCGCGCCAACGCGCGGCGATATCCTGCCCGGCACGCTGAGTCGGGGCCGCGCCCCCTGCCGCGTCCGCGGGGACGTTGGGCGCCTGCTGCACGGTGAGCAGCGCGGCGATGCGCGCCAGCACGGGGTCGGGTAGAGCCAGGAGCCAGGCGGCGTCGTCCGCGCTGGGAAACAGCAGTCCAAACAGGGCGGCCAAGTCGCTGGTGTCCGGTGTGGCCGGCAGAAGCTTGAGGCGCAGGCGCGCGGCAAACTCGGACCAGAACGCCGGGCGGGCGGTGAAGCCGAAGTCAGCCAGCAGCGCAGTGGCGTCGTTGTGCACAATGAAGCGCTGGAGCAGCGCCGCCACGGCGGCGTGGGCGCCAGCGTCGGCGTCCAGGGCGTCGAGCACCGCCTGCGCTCGCCACACCGGAGCCGGAAGCGACGCGAGCTGCTCCGTGGTCAGCGCCGGCATGAGGAGGTGGGGCTGGGGGCCGGCGCGAAGCCAGTGCAGCAGTGCGATGAGCCACAAGTGGCGCTCAGGGCGCAAGGAAGCCGGATCTGCACTGCGCAGCAGGGCCTCGAGCTGCGCCTGAGCGCTGTTGCCGGGCCGGGCTTGCATGCCGGGAAGCGCGCTCAGTGCAGGGTCACGCCAGGCGGCATGAGCGCGAATTCCGAGATCGGTGCGTCGAACCGGGTGCCATCCTCGGCGACGCAAAAATAGCTGCCGCGCATGCTGCCCGAGGGGGTATTCAGGCGCGTCCAGCTTGTGTACTCGAAGGTCTCTCCTGGCTTGAGCAATGGCTGGTGGCCTACAACGCCCAGGCCCTTGACCTCTTCCACGCGGCCAGTTTCGTCCATGATCACCCAGTGGCGTGCGATAAGCTGCGCGGGTTTGCTTCCGGTGTTGCGGATGTTGACGGTGTAGCTGTAAGCCCACACACCTTGTTCAGTGTCGGACTGATCGGGCAGAAATTCGGGCGTCACAGCCACGGAAAATTGATAGACATTCATGGTGCATCCGATTGTAGACACCCGAGGCGTTTTCGAGGATCCAGGGCTTTTACAATCGCGCCACCATGAAACCATACCGCATCGCACCCAGTATCCTCTCAGCCGACTTTGCCCGTCTGGGCGAGGAAGTGCGCACGGTCATCGACGCCGGCGCCGACTTCATTCACTTTGACGTGATGGATAACCATTACGTGCCCAACCTGACCATCGGTCCGCAGGTCGCGCAGTCGATCAAACCCTATTGCAAGCGCGCCGATGGCTCACCCGTGACCCTGGACGTGCATCTGATGGTTGAGCCCGTGGATGCCCTGGCGCAGCTTTTCGCCAAGGCGGGGGCCGACATCATCAGCTTCCACCCCGAGGCGAGCCGCCACGTGGATCGGACCCTGCAACTCATTCGCGATGCCGGTTGCAAGGCAGGGCTCGTGTTCAACCCGGCCTCGAGCCTGGAAGTGCTGGACTACGTGCTTGACAAGGTGGATTTGGTGCTGATCATGAGCGTCAATCCGGGCTTTGGCGGCCAGAGCTTCATCGATGAGGCACTTCACAAGACCGCGCTGGTGCGTGGCAAGATTGACGCCTATGCGGCCAAGAGCGGGCGGAATATCCTTCTCGAGGTCGACGGCGGGATCAAGGCGGACAATATCGCCAAGGTCGCAGCCGCGGGCGCCGACACCTTTGTCGCCGGCAGCGCCATCTTCGGGCAACCCGACTACAAGGCTGTGATTGACGCGATGCGTTCCAATCTGGAGTCCGTCAAATGAATGCACAGCTACAACTGCCGGGGCTCAGCGTGAATGGACGGTCCATGCATGCCGCGATCGTGGATCTTGACGGCACCATGGTGGATACGCTTGGCGACTTTCACGCCACGCTGAACCGGATGCTTCCTGAGTTTGGCCTGCCGGAGGTCAGCCGTGACCAGGTCGAGGTGCGCATCGGCAAGGGCTCGGAATACCTGGTTGCACAGACCCTTCGCATCCACGTTTCTGACGCCCAGGCTGACGAACTCTATCCGCGGGCCATCGACGCCTACCAGCGGCACTATGCCGACGTCAACGGCAAGCATTCCGACGTATTCCCAGGGGTGCTGGAGGGCCTGCAGCGCTTTGCCGACACGGGCCTGGTGCTCGCTTGCATTACCAACAAGCCCACCGCGTATGCCCGCGAGCTGTTGCGCCAGAAGGGGTTGCTGGACTTTTTTCGCGCGGTCAATGGCGGCGATGCGTTTGCGCGCAAGAAGCCCGATCCCATGCCCCTGGTGGAGACCTGCCGGCAAATTGGCATCGATCCGGCCCACACGCTGATGGTGGGTGACTCGCAAAACGACGCGCTGGCGGCTGGAGGTGCCGGATGCGCCGTGGTGCTGGCGACCTACGGGTACAACCACGGCGAACCCATTCGCGCCACGGCTGCTGCGGCCTACTTTGACCGCCTCGATCAGCTTCCGCTGCAGCTGCCGGCCTGAGCGGCAAGCGCCACCAGCCGTCGACGAAGGGCCGGTGTTTGCTGAGCGCACGCCGGCCTAGCCATGCTTGGCGCAGCAGCCGCAGTGCGGGACTGCGGCTGTGCGGTCAAAGCGCCTTCGCGGGCTTTGCACAGCCAAGGCAATCGGCTGAGGGATGGTTCTGCTTTTGCACTGCGGCGCTGTTGATCACGGCGTGCGGCAGCGCCCGGGCCAGGCTGTCGAACAGCTCGGCTCCGCCAAGGGGAGCCATCTTCAACCCGCCCGGGACCATGACGTAAGTGCCTAGCTTGCCAAAGAAGCGCAGAGACACGGTCTGCCCTGCGGGGATCGTTTTCACACTCTTGAACATGTCCTTCACCTTTGCGAGATCAGGCTCGTACTGCTTGTATTGAGCAGCCGACACGCTTTTCTTCACGAGGGCATCGATGGCTTGGCCGAGTTGCGCGCCGCCAACGGCTTTCATTGGGATCAGCCGCAATTCCTTCGGACTTGCGGTCATGATGGCGGAGTCGGACGTGCTGTTTTCCGGCACGTACAGCGCGGCTGCCATGCGCTGGCCGGCCAGGGAGATCACGCCCGCGCCATTGATCCAAAGGGGGCTGCCGTTGGCTGGACTGGATTGTTCAACCGACACGCCGCCAACCTTGATCGCGGCGTTGGCATTCATGGTTGCGAAGCTTGCGGCCAGCGCTGCGGCCAACATGATTTTTTTCATCGATGACTCCTCGGGCTCTTGCTTGAGCGTTCAATATAAGTAATCAATTATTCACGCATTCCAGGCGTGAGGGGTGTGATTTCGCAACAATCTGTGAGCGCTCGCAAGCACATGCCGCCACGCGCGCTGGCATGCGTCGAGCCAATTCACATCTTGCGCCGCGTCAGGCCCGGAGCGCGGGCGGCAGGCGCGGCAACCGGGCTCAGTTGCTCTGCGCTGTATCCCCGAGGAGGGCGCCCTTAAGCCGGGCGTCGGCGGGATCCTTGCCCAGCCAGATCTTGAGCAAGGCGTTGAAAAAGTCAGGCTCGGCGTAGGGCGCATCGGCGGGCGCGCCGTCAATGTCGATGGTCGTGCCCTGTCCGGGAACAAAGCGCAGGCTTACCGTCTCGCCGGTCTTGAGGCTGCGCTTTCGGGCGAACAGTCCGCCAAGTCGGGCCATCGCCGGAATCAATCCCGAGAATTCCTGCGCCGAGACATTGTTCTCAATCCCCTCGGTGAGCTTGTCACCCAGTTCCTTGCCGCTGACATTGCGCAGCATGACCAGATGCATTTCCTTGGGGCCGGGCATGTCCAGCGCAGCCTTCGCACTGCCGGTCTTGCTGGGCAGGTAC
>JAJXUC010000185.1 GCA_021783435.1 Pseudomonadota bacterium
GTGGTACCCAACCCACGGATACGAGCTTGATTCATCGCCGCGCCTTGCCACTGCGCATCACCCGATCGATCTGAGTTCTTGTAAAGCATCTTCATGCAGCAGTTGACACTGGCGACCATACGAGCAGGCCGTTGAAAAATATCTGAGATTGTCCAGCCGCATGTTGTGCCACCGGCCGATCAGTGGGGGAAGACCCGCTGATGCGGGTCTCTTGCCCCCTTGAAGAGGGGTTTCCAAGGCTTTTTGGCGCATTCTGGGCGCACCTGTCCTAAACATGGGCGCCTCGCCACCACCTGCCAAGGGTACCCATGCGGATGATGTTGTAGGTGTCGGTGGTCAGAAGCAGTTGTCCAGCCAGGCGGGCCTGACCCACCAGCTTCGTCTTGCGCAGGCCCGCCACGGTCTTGATCCAGCCAAGTGCCTCCTCGATGCGCTTGCGCACCTTCTGACTGGTCTTGTAGCCCTTGTCGGCCCCGGCCGTGGCTCGCTTGGTTTTGTTGCTCCGACGCTTCAACATCGCCAGCGCCGCCTCGCGCTCAGCGGTACCGCTGGCGTGGGTGACCTCGACATCCACGATCAGCCCGTTGCGGTTCTCCATGAGGATGTGGCCCATGTGGCACAGGCGGGACTTGTCGCCCGGGCTCTTCTTGCACAGGCGGGCATCGGCGTGCGTGGTGCTGGCGTGGGTGCCGTTGCAGCGCTGCTGCCCTTTGACGTTCACCTCGGGGTTGCGCCCGGGCGGTGTGCTGCTGTCATCGTCCCGGCGCTTAACGCTCTTGTGCGAGGCCCAGGCCTCGATCAGCGTGCCGTCCACGCTGAAGTGTTCGTTGCTGGCAAGTCGGCTTCGCTGGGCGCTGAGCTTGACGCGCTCGAAGAAGGCGGGCGCGAGCTCTTCGTTGAACAGGCGCTTGCGGTTGGCACTGAAGGTGGAGTGGTCCCAGACCTTGTCCTCGATGTTCAGGCCCGCGAACCAGCGGTGCAGCAGGTTGTCGTCGATGGCCTGGACCAACTGGCGCTCGCTGCGGATGTGTCGTGTCCCGGCTGATCCTTCACCTGTTTTGAGAACGGATGCGGATGGGGGCGGCGCCATCGTTTCATGGTCTGGAGGGGCGTGAGGTGCTGCACAGCCTTCTGGGGCAGGTGCGCGTTGTACAGCCACACGTCGCGGTGTCGCGTGGTGGTCAAGTCCTGAGCGCTGTTGCAGTGGTGCGAGCGCAGCACCTGCTCGAGCCGCCCGTTGAATCGCTCCACCATGCCGTTGGTCTGTGGCGATTTCGGCATGGGATGCGCGATACCCAGGGCTTCACACAGGGCATCGAGCGCATGCTGCCCCGAGGCGTCCTTGGCTTTGGAGGCGAAATGGCCGTGAGTGAACGCACGACCGTTGTCGGCAAGCAGGGAGTGGATCTGGAACAGCGCGGCCTTGTGCAGCGCGTTGCGGAAGGCTTTGGCCGCTGCCGCCGTCTTGTGGCTCTTGATGGCGGATGAACACCCAGCGTGTGGCCTGGTCGATGGCCACGCACACATCGCGCCGGGCCGTCTCATCGGCCATCTGCGGCAGGGACTTCACGTCCAAGTGCACATCGCCCGGCTCGTCGGCCTTGAATGGCTTGGGCAAGCGCGAAGGAACCTGCGGGGCCGGCAGGCGCGAATGGCCTCGTCGGCGCAGCAGGCAATCCAGCGCCGAGCGGCTCATGCCAGGTTCGATGAACGCGCGCACCACCGCCAGCAGATCGTCCAGCGACAGCCGCAGTTGCGTGCGCAGGTCGATCACCAGCTCCTCCTGGGCGGCATTGAGCGTGGTTTGCAACCGGTGCGGGGTGTGGCTGGCATCGAGCACACTGTGGCGCTTACGCCAGCGCCGGATCGTCTGGCGGCTCACGCCGTACAGGCCAGCCAGCGCGTCCACACTGGCCGAGGACTGTTGGATGGCCGCGCGCACGGCCGGCGTGGTGGTGGCGTTCTTGTGCATGGGCATCCAGCATGCGTCCCCCGTCCGGACGGATGATCCTGCCATCACGGCCCGCAGCACCTCGCGGCCTATCAGCAGGCCGCGTCGATTAGGCAGCAGCCAATCATCCGGTACCAGACATGCCGCTTGCCCTCGCTGTTGATGCCGATGGCCACCAGGATGGCCTGGGACTGGACCACGCCATCCTCCCGCACCTTCTCGTAGCGGGCATCCAGGATCAGGCGCCGAAACCAAGACCTTCTCGCTGCGCGGGTCGCGCTCGAACAGTGCCGAAGAGAATGTACGCGCCCTTGCGGTCGCGCGGGACGCGCAACTCTGGTCATGGTTCGCCCTCCCAAGGGGTTCAAGGTCGATGTCGTCATCAACCTCTGACCATGACCACCTTGCACGGTCCTGTTCTGGATCGCTTTTGCACACAAAGCTGCACAGTTTCTTGCCATGCAGTGCCGCGTTACTCCCGCCCGCGTCAGGGCCATTCGTCCATGCTAATCTGACATTAAAGGAAACGCAGGGCCACCCCAAGTTGCCTCGACCACCTCGCAGCTTGCAAGCTGCTCGGATTCAGCAGCGTCCAAGCTGCCGCTGGGCAGCTTGGAGCCGCGGGACTCACCCCCCACGGTAGGCGGGCTGGGCGCAGCTCGACCCTGGGACGCTCAGAAGGTGAACGTCATGCCCGTCCAATCCATTCGAATCAAGCGCGTCTATGCCGATCCTGCTCCCGAGGATGGATTTCGGGTTCTGGTCGATGGGCTGTGGCCGCGCGGCCTCACCAAGGAGCGTGCCGCGGTGGATCACTGGCAGCGCGAACTGGCGCCAAGCGGCCCGCTTCGTCAGTGGTTCAGCCACGATCCGTCCAAGTGGGACGAGTTCCAGCGCCGTTACTTTACCGAACTGGACGCCATGCCGGAAACCGTGGCTGGACTGCGTGCCGAGCTTGACGCGCATCCGCAGGCCACCCTGCTGTATGCGGCCAAGGACGAGGTGCACAACAATGCCGTGGTCTTGCGAGCCTTTCTTGAACGACATCCCCATTCGGCTTGATCCGCGCGGACCGTTTCGCCTGGATTTGACCGTCTGGGCGCTGCGCCGCCAATCCGGCAACCGCATCGACTTATGGGATGGGCAGACCTACCGTCGCAGCCTGGTGATCGGTGATTCCGTGCTGCTGGTCGAAGTCCGCGAGGAAGGCAAGGACGACGCGCCGCGGCTCGCGGTGCGGCTGCAAGGCGGGGGCAGCGACCGGCCAGGGGTACGCGCGGCGGCGGCCGCGCAGCTCGTGCGCATCCTGGGGCTGGATGTCGATTTGAGCGGCTTTTACGCCCGCGCTGCGCAAGATGCGCTGCTGGCTCCCCTGGTTCAGCGTTACCGTGGGCTCAAACCTCCGCGCTTTCCCAGCTTGTTCGAGGCGCTGGCCACCGCCATCGCCTGCCAGCAGGTGAGCCTCGCCTCCGGCATCGCGCTGCTCGGACGACTGGCCCAAGCCTTCGGCGCCGCGCCTGCCGAGGTGCCCACTTTGCACGCTTTCCCGCAGCCTGCGGCGCTGCGCGCAATCGACCCCGCTGCGCTGCATGCCCTGGGGTGGAGCCGTCAGAAGGCGCAGTATTTGCTCGACGTCGCGGCGCGGCTGGACGCTGGCGCGCTACCCGAAGCGCAGCTCGATCAGGCCGACGACGGCGAGCTGCTGCGTCGGCTTTGCACCCTGCGCGGCATCAAGCGCTGGAGTTCGCAATACGTGGCGCTGCGCGGCATGGGTCGGCTCGGCGTATTTCCCGTCGACGATGTCGGCGCGCACAAGCATCTGGCTGCCTGGCTCGATCTTCCAGCACGGCTCGATGCTGCTTCGACCGAGGCGCTGGTCTCCCGCTGGCAGCCCGACGCCGGGCTGGTGTATTTCCACCTGCTGCTGCGGCGTCTAGAGGCGCAAGGCCAAATCCGCGCAGGGGATGTGACATCTGTCGCGCCGCCGTTCGAGGAGCCGCTCGTCAGTTCTGACTCTCGCAACCCGGAGGTGATGCCATGAGCGAATCATTTGAGAAAAGTGGTCCGAATCTGCGCCGCGGCGTGGCGCTGGACGCGCTGCGCGAAGACCAGCCGTTGCTCGGCCATGTCGATGACGAAGCGGTGCTGCTGGTGCGCCATGGAGCCGAGATCCACGCAGTTTCCGCCACCTGTACCCATTATGCTGGCCCGCTGGCCGAGGGGCTGGTGGCTGGCGACACCATTCGCTGCCCCTGGCATCACGCGTGCTTTTCGCTGCGCAGCGGCGCGGTCCTCAATCCGCCGGGGCTGAATCCGCTGCGTTGCTGGCAGGTGAACGTCCAAGACGGCCTGGTGCGGGTGGGCGATGTGCGGCCAGCGCCGGCTGTGGGCAACCCTCCACGTCAGCCGCAGGCGGTGCTGATTGTCGGCGCCGGAGCCGCTGGCGAAGCGGCCGCCACCGAGTTGCGCACTTGCGGCTATGACGGGCCCATCACCTTGCTCGCCGGCGAAGCCGACACGCCGATCGACCGCCCCAATCTGTCCAAGGACTACCTGGCGGGCAAGGCGCCCGCAGACTGGCTGCCGCTGCGCGGCGCAGACTACTGGCGCGAACGCGACATCACCCTGGTCAACGCCCGAGCGCTGTCGCTGGATCGCCACGCGCACCGCGTGCGGTGTGATAACGGCCAGGATTTGACTTACGACGCGCTGCTGCTGGCCACTGGGGCGCAGCCGATCCGCTTGCCCATTCCCGGCGCCGACCTGCCTCAGGTCCACACCCTGCGCACCCGCGCCGATGCCGAGGCGATCCTGGCCGCGCTGGCGCGAGGCGCGCGCCGCGCCGTGGTGATCGGGGCGAGCTTCATCGGGCTGGAGGCCGCCGCTTCGTTGCGGGCGCACGGCATTGAAGTCCACGTCGTTGCGCCCGAGGCGCATCCGCTGGAGCGGGTGTTCGGTCTGCGCTTGGCTGGGTTTGTCCGCAGCTTGCATGAAGCGCTGGGCAGCGTGTTCCACCTCGGGCGCAGGCCCGCGTCGATCGACGCGCATGGGGTGACCCTCGACAACGGCCAGATCCTGCCCGCCGATCTGGTCATCATGGGCGTGGGGGTGCGACCGGATACCGCGCTCGCCGCGCAGACTGGATTGCGCGTGGAAAATGGCATCGTCGTCGATCACGGTCTCGCCGCTGCCGCAGGCATCTGGGCGGCGGGCGATGTGGCGAACTGGCCCGATGCGCGCAGCGCTGCGCGTCTGCGCATCGAACATTGGACGGTGGCGCAGGCGCAAGGCAAGACCGCCGCGCGCAATATGCTCGGGTTTGCCGAAGTCTTCAGCGCCGTTCCCTTTTTCTGGAGCCAGCACGGCGACGTGACCCTTTCTTACGTGGGCCACGCCGCGCAATGGGACGCCATCGAGGAAGAGGGCGTCCCCGCGAGCGGCTATCTGGCCCGCTACCTGCTGGGCGGCCGCGTGCAGGCCGTAGTCAGCATCGGCCGCGACCGCGACAGCCTGCGGGCCGAACTCGCGATGCAGAACGATTCACCCACTGACCCGACTCTCCCGGCTCCCGCCTGAGGCCGAGGAAACGCACCCCCACGCCTGCGCTTCGCCCCCGCTTGGCAGGCGAGATCACGAGGAAGTATGCGCAGCACGCGCCGATCTTGCGTCGGTCTGCGGCGCACACGTTTTCCGCATTCCATCATTTGCAGCAGGGATAACGGACCAGCCTGGTCAGCGTACGGCATAAGTGGTAAATTTAAAACCACAATAAATCGGGCCGTGAGACGGCTCGCCGTGAGGCGGCACGCATTCGCTGCCGATCCGGATTGACCCACTTCATCTCAAGACCGCCATGACCATTCTCCATTCCGATCCTATCCAAATCGCCGCAGGCCGCGATGCCCGCCTTGACCAAGCCTGCGAAGTCATGCACGCCGCCTATGCGCGGGGCTGGATCACGCATCGGGACGGCAATATCTCGATGCGTGCCGAAGACGGTGATGGCCTATGGATTTCGCAAAGCGGCGTGGTGAAGGCGCGCTTGCGGCCCGAGCAGATGCTGCGCGTCAGCGCCGAGCAGCTCGCCAATGGGCCTGTTCCCCAGGGGGCATCGGGTGAATACGCCCTGCATCGCTTGCTGCAGGCTAGGCTCCATGCCGGTTATGACACGGTGCTGCACCTGCACCCCACGCACATCGTTGCGGCGATGTACGCCGGTCATGATCTGCGCGAGTTGTGCGAGACGTTTCCGGAAGTGACGCGCTACAGCCGGGTGGGCAAGAACGTGGGTGCGCTGCCCGCCACCAGCGAAGAGCTTGCTGCGGCGTGCGTCGCAGCCTTCGAGCCGCAGTTCGGGCCCATGCCGCACATCGTCGGCCTGGATCGGCATGGCGTGGTGGCCATCGGCCACTCGCCCTGGGATGCCTTCGAGCATGTGGAGCGCCTGGAGCATGTCTGCCAGATGGTTCTGGCTTCGGGGGTGAGACACGCCGGCATCGCCCGCACGTCGGCGCAAGCTGTCTGAACGCTGCGCAAGCCCTGCCAAGGAGAGACCGCATGAGCCAGAGCAATCCCTCACTGGTCGAATTTCTCGAACGCGATTACGCCGCGGGCTTCGTTTCGCCGATCGAGTCCGACCTCGCCCCGAAAGGCCTGAACGAAGACATCATCCGGCTCATTTCCGTCAAAAAAAATGAGCCGGAGTTCCTGCTGCAATGGCGGCTGAAGGCGTATCGTCACTGGCTGACCCTGGCCGAGCCGACCTGGGCCAAGATCCACCATCCGCCCATCGACTATCAGGCGATTCATTATTACGCTGCCCCCAAGCGCGACAAGGCGCCAAAAAGCCTCGACGAGGTCGACCCTGAGTTGCTGCGCGTCTATGAAAAACTCGGCATCCCGCTGCACGAACGCGCCGC
>JAJXUC010000032.1 GCA_021783435.1 Pseudomonadota bacterium
CAACACTGCGGGCGCGACGCTGCAGGGTCGGATCACCCGGTTGTGTCAAATCGACAGGCTGTTGCAAGGTTAGGTTGGTGTCGTAGGCCCAGCCGTTCCAGGCGCCGCGGCCCGTCAGTTCTAAGCCACGGGTGCGTGCACTGGCGATGTTCTCGAACGTGAAGTTCTTGCCATAGCTCCACTGTTCGGTCGCCTTGGTCTGAAACAAAGTGGCGCGCCATACATTGACGCCCTGCGCCCATTGCAGTCCTGCTTCGACGGTATGGGCCTTTTCGGGTTTGAGGTTCGGATTGCCGGCATTCGGGTCGTACAGATAGCCCAATGGCGGCGCGTTGAACGCAGTGGCATAGCTAGCAATGGCCTTGAAGCCGCCGCCGAGCTCGCGTCCATACCCTAGATAGCCGGTGTTTTGCCCCGAGTAACCGTCGATGCTGTCATGGCGCAGGTTCAGCTGCAGCGAATTGCCATCGAAGCTGCCGTCGATGCCGGCAAACACTGCGCGTGCGTTGCGACTGTTGTCGAACGCACCGCTGTAGTAGGGACCATAGTTGTAACTGCCGACGATGCTCTGCTTCTGCAAGTCCACCCCCGCCGTCGCTGTCCACCCCGGCATCAGTTGCACGACGTTGCGCCAGAGCAGTTGTTGCACACGGGTGCGGTAATGGCTGAGATTGCCCACAGGCGCGTTGTCGTTCGTGGTTTCCTGCTGCGACAGACTCAAGTGCGAAGTCCAGTCAGACGTGAGTTGGTTGTCACTGAACAATTGATACAAATTCTGCTTCGTCTCCCCCGAAAGGGTGGCGTTGCTGTAGGTGTACTTGCCATCGCTGCGGAACGCGCGTAGGCCCAGCGTTTGCCCCGGGGCCAGGGTTTGCACGATGGAGCCGTTCATTGTCGTGTTGCGGTAACCATCAGCCGCGTTGGGCAGGCCCATTTGCTGCGGGTTTTGCGACGAAATGCCCTGCGTGGTGTAACGGCTGATGCCCGCCTGCAACGCCGTCTTGCCGACCTGTCCGCTGGCATTAGCCGCAGATGTGAAGGTGTTGCGGCTGCCGGCGGTGAAACTCAGCGAGGCCCGCGGTGTCTTCCCGCCGTGACGGGTGGTGATGAGCACCACGCCGCCGATCGCACCCGAGCCGTAGATGGCCGAGACGTTGCCGCGGATGATTTCCACGCGTTGGATCTGGTCCGTGGTGAAGTTGTTGAGATAAGCGCTGCCCGTGGCGTCCTGCGCGTTCATCGGCACGCCGTCGAGCAGCACCAGCACGTCGGGGCCGCCGAAACCGCGCACGAACACGTTGCCGGGCTGGCCTGGTCCGCCGTTGGACGTGACCTGCAGGCCGGCCACTTGCTGCAGCAGGGTCGTCAGGTTTTGCGCGCCCGATTCCTCGATCTGTGCGCGGGTGATCACGCTCACGCTGGGCAGCGCGCTGGACAGCGGTTGCGGGTAGCCGGTGGCCGATACCACGACCGGGGGCAAGGTGGTCGTGTCGGTTGCGGTCTGCGCCTGGGCGGCGCCGGCGGCCAGCATGGTCAGCGCCCACGCGCCGAGCAATGGAGCGGGCCTGAACCGGGCATCCGGCGCGGTGGAGCTGGCTTGCTTGAAACGGCGGAGGCCCGGAATGTGCCCTGCGGACGAAACGTTCTGGGAGGCGAAACGATGGGTTTTCATGGAACTTGGAGCGAGAGAAAGCGGCTGCCGCGCTCCCCCGCGCGACCGACCGAAATCGAAAACCGCATCATCGCCCCGTGCTGAGGCCATGCAAACCCCGAGTACACGCCATCGGCGCGCATCGCGGCACACAGCCTGCCTCACCCCCGGGCAGCGCTGCGGTTTTCGCCTGTTGGCCGGTATCCGGGCTGGTGGACCTATTCGATGCGCCTTCCCAGCCGTCCAGCGAAGACGGCCAGTGGCCCTGCATTCGAACGACGGTCCTGGATGGGCCGCGTCCACTCACCGTTGCGGGGGCAGCACAGGCAAGATGCGCGCTGCGATACGCGCATCACTCTGTTTCCCGTTTAACCGCGCGGCATCGAACACGCCGCGCGAGCACCAACAGTGGCATGGTATGGGATCACGGAGCTTAGGGTTGACGCAGCCCATGCGCACTAGAATCCGGCGCATGAACGCCACGAAGCCGCCCTCCGAGTTGCCAGCGTTGCTGCAAGCTTTGAGCGACAAGGCCGATCGTCTTGCCTTGCGCCATGCCGAGCTCCAGCGCATCAACGCCTTGCTGGATGAACGCGTGCGCCAACTCGAAGCGGAACGCGATGCCCTGCGCCAGCGGCTGGGCGAGGCGCGGGCGCGGGTCGACCATCTTCTGGCGCGCCTGGATACGCCGCCCGCGGCGCCCAAACCCGATCTTCCGGCCTGAGCGCTTTTTGCGCCGCGCCCACCTCAGACCCTTGCGAGACCGAGCCATGAGCAGTGCGACCGTGGAAGTGAACATCATGGGACAGAGCTATGTCCTGGCCTGCCCGCAGGGTGAGGAAGACGCCCTGCGTCAGGCCGTGGCGGAAGTCGATCGCGAGATGTGCAGCATTCGCGACATGGGCAAGATCCGCGCACGCGAGCGCATCGCGGTCCTGGCCGCGCTCAACCTCGCGCATGCCAAACTGCTGGGTGCCGGAGCGTCGGGCACGAATCCCGCCGCGCAACGTGCTGAAACCGCCATCACGCCCGACGTCGCCGCGCAAATCGCGCGCATCAACCAGCGGCTTGATTCCGCACTGGACACCGACGGTCAACTGCTTTGATCCTGCGCCTGCGGGCGTGCGCAAGACCCGTCACTTCCCTACAATGGCCCTGTCTGCCTGGCCTCGCCGATCAGGCATTTCTTGAACCGATGCGCTTTGCCTCGGGCTTGGAATATTTCACATAGGCGCGCAGTGTCTCGCGCAGACGCTCCCGAAATGTGGTGACCTCGCCCACCTGTCCCAACAGGGTTCAGGGATCAATGGTCGGCAGGGTTCTGGCAGACACCCCCCCAACACGCGCAGCTCCGGCCCCGGCCCAGGCTGGCCGCCCCTCTCCCGCGCATTTCGCAATGGCTTGGCAATTCCTGCTCGAACTCATGGTGCTTGGCGCATTCACCGGCTTCATGGCAGGGCTGCTGGGCATCGGCGGCGGCATGCTGCTGGTGCCTTTTCTCACGTTCATGTTCACGCGCGAGCAGTTCGATGCCGAGCTGATCGTGCGCATGGCCATTGCCACCTCGCTGACCACCATCCTGTTCACCTCCGTATCGAGCGTGCGCGCGCATCACAAGCGTGGCGCCGTGCGCTGGGAAATCGCCGGCTGGATGGGCCTGGGCGCCGTGCTCGGCACCTTCGCCGGCGCCCAAGTCGCCGGCCTGCTGAAGTCGGGCTGGCTGGCCATGTTCTTCGCGTTCTTCGTCGGTCTCTCAGCATTGCGAATGCTGATGGTCGCGGGCCAGAAACAGGCCGTCGGCACAGCCGAATCCTTGCCGCTCAGGCCCGCGCTCATCGGCACCGGGAGCCTGATCGGATTCATTTCATCGCTGCTGGGCGCCGGCGGCGGATTCCTCACCGTGCCGTTCCTCAGCTGGCGGGGCGTGGGCCTGCGCAACGCCGTGGCCACCAGCGCGGCCATGGGTTTCCCCATCGCCGCGGGCGGCCTTGCCGGCTATGTCGTGGCCGGGCTTCATGCCGATGGCCTGCCCCCCGACTCGCTCGGGTATATCTACCTGCCCGCCCTGTTTGCCTGCGCGGCCACGAGCGTCCTGATGGCTCCCGTGGGGGCTGCGGTGGCGCATCGCATCCATGTGCAGTCGCTCAAACGGGTGTTCGCCCTGCTGCTGTTGAGCCTGGCCAGCTACATGCTCTGGAAGGGCGTGCATGCAATGGGCTGGATCCAGGCCTGAACACGCCGTGACCGAGCGTTCATCCGGCGCCGGTTCTGGGCTTCGGCGTGCACAATCCGAACACAGGCCGCGATGGGTTCTCGATACCAATGTCGTTCTCGACTGGCTGATTTTCGACGATGCGGCCATGCGCGCGCCAGGGGCCTGGCTGCGAGACGGGCTCGCGCACTGGATCGCCAGCGCGGCGATGCGCGAGGAAGCCCTGGAGGTGGCGGCGCGCGCCGTTTTCTCGAAACACGGGCCGGCCAGCACGCTTTGCGATCGGGTTGCGCAAGGCTACGCCCGATACGCGCAGCACATTGCCTCGACCGCGCCCTCATCGCTGATTTGCGCCGATCCTGATGATCAGATGTTCATCGACCTGGCCTTGAAACATGAAGCGCAATTGCTGCTGACCCGCGACAAGGCGCTCCTCGCCCTCGCATCGCCTGCCCTTGCGCGCGGACTGCGCATCGCCCGCCCGCAGGATATCGAGATCGCGGCCTGGCTGGCCACATGATTCCGCTCAGGCCGCGGCGCCCGAGCCAAGGCGGGCGGCGCGGCGCTTGGACCACACGATCATCACGATACCCAGCGCGATGAGCGGAATCGACAACAACTGGCCCATGGTCAGGCCAAACCAGAGGTAGCCCAAGAAGGCATCGGGCTGGCGGAAGAATTCGGCGGTGAAGCGCGCCAGGCCGTAGCCCAGGGCGAAGCTGCCGGCGATGAAGCCGCGCGGCCGCTCCTTGCGCGACAGCCACCACAGCACCGCGAACAGCACAATGCCCTCGAGGAACATCTCGTACAGTTCGGAAGGAAAGCGCGGCACCATGCTGCCGGACTCGGGATAGATCATCGCCCCCGGCCACCAGGCAGGAGCGGCGCGGCCCCACAGCTCGCCATTGATGAAGTTGCCGATGCGCCCGAACGCCAGGCCCGGCGGAACCAGGGGAGCGACGAAGTCCATCAGATCGAGCCACGAGGCCTTGCGCGTCCACGCGAACCAGCCTGCGGCCGCCATGACACCGAGCAATCCGCCATGAAAGGACATGCCGCCGTCCCACACCGCGACGATCTGCGCCGGATGGGCGAAGTAGTAGTCGGGCTGATAGAACAGCACGTAGCCGATGCGGCCGCCGAGGATCACCCCCAGCACGCCGGCAAACAGCAAATCTTCGATATCGCGTGTCGTCCAGCCGTACCGGGCATAAGGCTGGTCTTTCAGGCGCCTGCGGGACAGCAGCCAGAAGCTCAGGAACCCCAACAGGTACATGATGCCGTACCAGTGGATTTCGACAGGCCCGAGCTTGAGGGCTATGGGGTTGAAATCAGGATGAATTAGCATGGGTCGAAGTGTACGGGGGTTGGATGAAAAGACCCTCTCGCCAATGTTCAGGGCCTGCCCATACGATGTTGGATGGCCTGACCGGTTCAACTGGCGTCGCGATTCGTTTCTCTCTCCATTGCCATTCCATGACTGAAAAACTGCGTTCCTCCAACATCACCGAGGGTGCCGCGCGTGCGCCCAACCGTTCCATGTTCTACGCGATGGGCTACAAGAAGTCCGATTTCGCCCATCCGATGATCGGCATCGCCAACGCGCACTCCACCATCACGCCCTGCAATTCGGGCCTGCAAAAACTGGCCGACGCGGCCGTGGAAGGGGTGCGCGCGGCCGGCGGCAATCCGCAGGTGTTCGGCACGCCCACCATCGCCGACGGCATGTCCATGGGCACCGAGGGCATGAAGTACTCGCTGGTCTCGCGCGAAGTCATCGCCGACTGCGTGGAAACCTGCGTGCAGGGCCAGTGGATGGACGGCGTGCTGACCATCGGCGGCTGCGACAAGAACATGCCCGGTGCGATGATCGGCATGATGCGCTGCAATGTGCCGGGCATCTTCGTCTACGGCGGCACCATTCTGCCCGGACATTACAAGGGCCGCGACCTGAACATCGTGTCGGTGTTCGAGGCCGTCGGCGAGTTCTCCGCCGGACGCATGAGCCAGGAGGATTTCGACGCCATCGAGCAATGCTCGGTGCCAACCAGCGGCTCCTGCGGCGGCATGTACACGGCCAACACCATGTCCAGCGCCATCGAGGCCATGGGCATGTCCCTGCCCTATTCCTCGACCATGGCCAACGTGCACGAGGAAAAGGTGCAGTCCGCCCGCGATTCGGCCCGGGTTCTGCTGGACGCGGTGAAGGCCGGCTTGAAACCGCGCGACATCGTCACGCGCAAGGCGCTGGAAAACGCCGTGGCGGTGGTGATGGCCACCGGTGGTTCGACCAATGCGGTGCTGCACCTGCTGGCCATTGCCCATGCCGCCGAGGTGCCGTTCACCATCGACGACTTCGAGGTCATTCGCCAGAAAGTCCCCGTGTTGTGCGACCTCAAGCCGTCGGGCCGCTTTGTCGCCACCGACCTGCATCGGGCCGGCGGCATCCCCCAGGTGATGAAAATCCTGCTCAACGCGGGACTGCTCCACGGCGACTGCATCACCATCACCGGCAAGACCGTGGCGGAAAATCTCGCCGACGTGCCGGCCGTGCCGCGCGCCGATCAGGACGTCATTCGCCCCATCGACAGGCCCATGTATGAACACGGGCACCTTGCCATCCTCAAGGGCAATCTGGCGCCGGAGGGCTGCGTGGCGAAGATCACCGGCCTGAAGAACCCCAGCATGACCGGCCCGGCGCGCGTGTTCGACGACGAGCAGAGCGCACTCAACGCCATTCTCGAAGGCAGGATCAAGGCGGGCGACATCATGGTGCTGCGCTACCTCGGCCCCAAGGGCGGACCCGGCATGCCCGAGATGCTCGCCCCTACCTCGGCCCTGGTTGGCGCCGGCCTGGGCGAGTCGGTCGGCCTGATCACCGACGGGCGCTTCTCGGGTGGCACCTGGGGCATGGTGGTCGGCCACGTCGCCCCCGAGGCCATGGTCGGCGGGGACATCGCGCTGGTGCAGGAAGGCGACTCCATCACCATCGACGCGCCAACCCTCACGCTCAACCTCAATGTGCCGGAGCACGAGCTGGCACGCCGCAGGGCTGCCTGGAACCCGCCGGGAAAACGCTACACGCGCGGCGTGCTTGCCAAATTCGCCAAGCTGGCCGGAACCGCATCCAAGGGCGCCGTGCTGGACGCCGACCTGGATTGACTCTCGCACAATGAGCTGGGGGATGTGCATGTCCCCTGGTACGCCGCGCGCCAAGGGGCGCCACAATCGAGGCCAAAATCAGGCCTGAACCCCCAGTAGGCTTCGCCCATGAAGCGCCGAAGCCGTTGCCCAACGTGCTTGCGCACATCGGGCAACGGTTGTTCCCATGCAGGTCAGGCCTGCGCGTCCTCGGCTTCACGCTTACGCGACTTCGGCTCGGCCTCCGAGATCTCGAGATGCACCTTGTCGAGATCGTCGATGTCCACCGTCACGCGACCGCCGTCCACGAGCCTGCCAAACAGCAGCTCGTCGGCCAGCGCGCGCCTGATGGTGTCCTGGATCAGGCGCTGCATGGGGCGTGCGCCCATCAGAGGATCGAAACCCTCGGCGGCAAGATGCTTGCGCAGCTTGTCCGTGAAGGTTGCCTCCACGCGCTTCTCGGCAAGCTGGGATTCCAGTTGCAGCAGGAATTTGTCGACCACGCGCAGGATGATGGTCTCGTCCAGAGGCCGGAAGCTGATGATGGCATCCAGCCGGTTGCGGAACTCGGGCGAGAACATGCGTTTGATGTCGACCATCTCGTCGCCGCGCTCACGCTTGGACGTGAAACCTATGGTGCCTTTCTGCATGGTCTCCGCGCCCGCGTTGGTGGTCATGATGAGGATGACGTTGCGGAAATCGGCCTTGCGGCCGTTGTTGTCGGTGAGCGTGCCATTGTCCATGACCTGCAGCAGCACGTTGTAGACATCGGGATGCGCCTTCTCGATTTCGTCGAGCAGCAGTACCGCGTGCGGTTTCTTGGAAATGGCCTCGGTCAGCAGGCCGCCCTGGTCGAAACCGACGTACCCCGGAGGCGCGCCGATGAGACGCGACACCGTGTGCCGCTCCATGTATTCCGACATGTCGAAACGCACCAGCTCGATGCCCAGCACAAAGGCCAGCTGCCGCGCCACCTCGGTCTTGCCGACCCCCGTGGGGCCGCTAAAGAGAAAGGAGCCGATGGGTTTATCGGGCTTGCCCAGTCCCGAACGCGTCATCTTGATGGCCGCGGCCAGCGCGGCGATGGCATCCTCCTGGCCGAACACCACGTTTCTCAGATCGCGCTCCAGATTGCGCAGCTTGGAACGGTCGTCGGTGGTCACGCTGTGCACCGGCACGCGAGCGATCTTGGAGACGATGTCCTCGATCTCGGCCTTGCCGATGGTTTTCTTCTGCTTGCTCTTGGGCAGGATGCGCTGCGCCGCCCCGGCCTCGTCAATGACGTCGATGGCCTTGTCCGGCAAGTGGCGGTCGTTGATGTACTTGGCCGAAAGCTCCGCCGCAGCGGCCAGCGCGCCGCTGCCGTACTTCACGCCGTGGTGCTCCTCGAAACGGGACTTGAGGCCCTTGAGGATCTCCACCGTCTGCTCGACGCTCGGTTCGGAAACCTCGATTTTCTGGAAGCGGCGCGACAAGGCCGCGTCCTTTTCGAAAATGCCGCGATATTCATTGAAGGTGGTCGCGCCGATGCAGCGCAACTGGCCGGAGGTCAGCGCCGGCTTGAGCAGATTGGACGCATCCAGCGTGCCGCCCGACGCCGCGCCCGCACCGATGAGCGTATGGATTTCGTCGATGAACAGAATGGAATGCGGCATCTCTTTGATCTGCTTGATCACCGCCTTGATGCGCTGCTCGAAATCGCCCCGGTACTTGGTTCCGGCCAGCAGCGCGCCCATGTCCAGCGAATACACCACCCCCTGCTCCAGCACTGCCGGAACCTGGCCCTGCACGATGCGCCAGGCCAGTCCCTCGGCAATCGCAGTCTTGCCCACGCCAGCCTCGCCGACCAGGAGCGGGTTGTTCTTGCGCCTGCGGCAGAGCACCTGGATGACACGTTCGACTTCGGCTTCGCGCCCGATCAGCGGGTCGATACGGCCTTCGCGGGCGAGGTGGTTCAGATTCTGCGTGAATTGGTCCAGGGGCGTTTCCTTGCCCTCTTTCTCATCCTCGTCGGAAGAAGCCGTGCTCGTCGGTTTGGCCGGCTCCACCGGGTCGGTCTTGCGGATCCCGTGGGACAGATAGTTCACCACGTCGAGGCGGGTCACACCCTGCTGGTGCAAGTAATAGACGGCGTGCGAATCCTTCTCGCTGAAGATGGCCACGAGCACGTTGGCACCGGTGACTTCCTTCTTGCCGTTCGAGGACGACTGCACATGCATGATGGCGCGCTGGATGACGCGCTGAAAGCCCAGGGTGGGCTGCGTGTCGACCTCCTCGGTTCCAGGCACCACCGGCGTGTTTTCCTTGACGAAGGCCGACAGGCTCTTGCGCAGGTCGTCGAGATTGGCCGAACAGGCCCGCAGCACCTCGGCCGCCGACGGATTGTCCAGCAAGGCCAGCAGCAAATGTTCGACCGTGATGAACTCGTGCCGCTGCTGGCGCGCCTCGACAAAGGCCATATGCAAGCTGACTTCCAGTTCCTGGGCAATCATGACAATCTCCTAAATGGCCTCCATCACACACTGCAAAGGATGCCCCGCCTGACGCGCCGCCGACATCACCTGCTCGACTTTGGTCGCCGCGACATCCTTCGCATACACACCGCAGACTCCGCGGCCATGCTGATGCACTTTGAGCATGATCTGCGTCGCCGTTTCACGGTCCTTGCTGAAAAACTGCTGAATCACAAAAACCACGAACTCCATCGGCGTGAAATCATCGTTCAGCATGACAACCTGGTAGAGCGGCGGTGGCTTGACCCTTTGCTCCTGACGTTCGACGATTGCCGCAGAACCAGGGTCGGAACCAGAGATTTTGCGTGGTTTGGTCATGCTTTGATTCTAAGTATTCAACATCGTGCCCGCTGGCCCGCGGGCTTCATTCCATGGTTCGACAACTTTCGCTGGACCGGGCCCGGAATGCAAGCCCCGATTCGATGTGTTGCTACCGCACCGCATCCCACGCCCCGAGCCCCTCCCTGCACCTCCCTGCACATAACGTAGCAGCCAAGAAAAAGCCGCACACTGTGCGGCTTTTTCTTGGCGATCCGCCGCGACCGGCGGGCCCGGTTCTACATCTGCGCGATCATGACCTCCCCGAACCCGGAACAAGATACCTGCGTGGCTCCCGGCATGAGGCGGGCAAAGTCGTAGGTCACTTGCTTCGATTGAATCGCCTTTTCCATGCTGGACACGATCAGGTCAGCAGCTTCGAACCAACCCATGTGCCGCAACATCATCTCGGCAGAAAGAATTTCGGAGCCGGGATTGACGTAATCCTTGCCTGCGTACTTGGGCGCGGTGCCGTGTGTAGCCTCGAACATCGCGACCGTATCTGACAAATTCGCGCCCGGCGCGATGCCGATTCCGCCGACTTGGGCCGCCAGCGCGTCGGAAATGTAGTCGCCGTTGAGATTGAGCGTGGCGATCACGTCGTACTCGGCCGGGCGCAGCAGGATTTGCTGCAAGAAGGCGTCAGCGATCGAGTCCTTCACCATGATGTCCTGCCCGGTCTTGGGATTCTTGAAACTGCACCATGGTCCGCCGTCAATCGGTTGTGCGCCGAATTCAGACTGGGCCAGAGCGTAGCCCCAGTCACGAAAACCACCTTCCGTGTATTTCATGATGTTGCCCTTGTGCACCAGGGTCACCGACTTGCGATTGTTGTCGATGGCGTATTGGATGGCCCTACGAACCAGGCGCTCCGTGCCCTCGCGCGACACCGGTTTGATGCCGATGCCGGAGGTGGCCGGAAAGCGGATTTTCCTGACACCCATCTCGCGGATGAGAAAGTCGATGATCTTTTTCGCGCCGTCCGATTCGGCCGCCCACTCGATGCCGGCATAGATGTCTTCGGAGTTCTCACGAAAAATCACCATGTCGACCTTCTCAGGAGCCTTGACCGGTGAGGGCACGCCCTGGAAATAACGCACCGGCCGCAAGCAGACATATAAGTCGAGTTCCTGGCGCAGCGCGACGTTGAGTGAGCGTATGCCACCGCCAACCGGCGTCGTCAACGGCCCTTTGATCGACACCACGAACTCCTTGAGCGCCTGCATGGTCTCCTCGGGCAGCCAGACGTCCGGGCCATAGACCCGTGTCGCCTTTTCCCCGGCGTAGATTTCCATCCAGGCAATCTTGCGTCGCCCACCGTAGGCCTTGGCCACGGCCGCGTCCACCACTTTGATCATCACCGGCGTGATGTCGGCACCGGTGCCGTCGCCCTCGATGAACGGCAAGATCGGGTTGTCCGGCACATTCAGGGAAAGATCGGGAGCGACTGTGATGCGCTGGGCATCGGGAACGCGAATGTGCTGATACATGGGAATCTCCGGAACAAGGAAGAGCTTTCTATTCTAGTCAGCCGGGCATGGCAAAGTCATGTCTTTTATAAGACATAAGAGGAAAATCCGCCGGAACTCGCATTGAATTGGCGTAGTCCGAGCCAGGTTCCGGCCCGCATCTGTACCGCCCAGCGTCCGCTCGCCTGCATCGGCCGGCCTTGGTGGCAAGAGACAACCCGGCCGAGTTGTGTCAACCGGATGCCGGTGGGTCGCGTTACGCTCTTTGATCCTGCTGGATCAACTCTAAATTTCCTATGAAAGGTTAGTCATGAAAAAGATTCTCGCCGCCGTGTTTGCCATGTTCTTCGCCTCTGCTGTGATGGCCCAAGCCGCCACCGAGACCGCCAAGCCTGCCGAGCCCGCCAAGGCCGCTGCGCACAAGGAAGTGAAGCACAGCAAGAAGGCCGTGCACAAGAAGGTCGCCAAGAAGAAGGTGGAAAAGAAGGCTGAAGCCGCTTCCGCAACCAAGTAAATCTTTGTGATGTTTCTGCGGGCCGAATTTGCATTGGCCCCTTTCAGGGCGCTCTCGGGCGCCCTGTTTCATTTGTGCGGCCAGTCGGGTCGCAGCCAACCCATCGAAACGGTTTGATCCGCTCCATGAAAACGTCATCAACCCACGTTTTGCACCTGCTGCGATTGTTGCTCCTGACTGCCCTGGCCGTCATCCCCCTCTTCGCCGGAGCGCAGCTTGCCGTACTGCCGCAAATCACATTGCAAGCCGGCATGCAATTGATTCACGCCGAGGTTGCAAGCACCCCGGATGATCGTGAAACGGGTTTGATGTTCCGCCGCGAATTGGGCGGCAACCATGGCATGCTGTTCATCTTCGAGCGGGATCAGCCGGTCTGCATGTGGATGAAGAACACCCTGATCCCCCTGTCGGTTGCCTTCATCGACGACCATGGCGGCATTACCAACATCGCGGACATGCAGCCGCAAACGCTGGACAGCCATTGCGCCATTCAAAACGTGCGCTTCGCGCTGGAAATGCCGTTGGGATGGTTCGCGAAACGCGGCATCAAACCCGGGTTCAAGCTGCGGGGCCAGCCCTTCGGTACAGCCCCAGCACATTGAAACAAATGCATGCGACGGCGGCGCACCGCAGCATGCCGCTCAGGCGAAATTGCTCTCGGCGAACGACCAATTCACCAGGTGGTTCAGGAAGGTCGTGACGAAATCCGGGCGGCGATTGCGGAAGTCGATGTAATAGGCGTGCTCCCAGACATCGACCGTCAACAGGGGCTTGTCGGCAGTCGTCAGCGGCGTTGCTGCATTGCCGGTATTGACGATGTCGACGGTTCCGTCGGCCTTTTTCACCAGCCATGTCCAGCCTGAGCCGAAGTTGCCCACGGCCGATTTGTGGAACGCTTCCTTGAATGCGGCGTACCCGCCCCACTTTTTGTTGATGGCCTCCAATAGCGCCCCGCGCGGTTCACCGCCGCCCTTGGGGCTGAGGCAATTCCAGAAAAAACTGTGGTTCCAGATCTGCGCCGCGTTGTTGAACACACCGCCGGCGGGAGCCTTGCGCACGATCTCTTCCAGACTCATCGACGCGAACTCCGTGCCTTTGGACAAGTTGTTCAGGTTGGTGACATACGCTTGATGATGCTTGCCATGGTGGAACTCGAGGGTTTCGCGCGACATGTGGGGAGCCAGCGCGTCCAGGGCAAACGGCAATGCGGGGAGTTGATGTTCCATGGAAGGACCTTTCGTGGTTGATCAGCGAGTGGCGAGTAAACCCAAAACATTCTAGGAAGAATCGCGCGACTCGGTCGCCATCAGGGCCGCCAGCGGATGATCGATTGGGTGCGTGCGCCCGATGTCCAGACTCACAGCCGAGTTGGCCGTTGCCAGCACGAGCGCTTGCCCTTCATGCAAAGCCGCGGCATCTTCAAGAATGCGGCCATCCCCTCCCCAGGCCAGGCAGTAGCCGCGCTGCAATGTCGCGGCCGGATTCAGCAGCGCAAGGCGCCGCTGCAGCCCATCGAGACCGAGTTCCTGGTCACGCAAACATTGGGCGAAAATCCCTCGGAAACGGCGCTCCAGATCGGCGAGATAGACATGGCGCCGCTCTCGATCGCGTGACGGTAGCGTGCGCAACCGCGAGGCCCACTGCATCTGGGCCTGTTTCGACCGGGCGAGCGCGGACTGCACATGGGCCTGCATGCGCACCCGCATGTCCTGCCACTGATGCAAGGCGGCGTGCAGGGTTCGTTCGGGCGATGGCAATCGCAGGTGCAGCCGGTCCAGACGCTGCAGTTCCCGGGCCAGCGTACGTTGCGCCGCCTGGGCCAAGGCGCGGCGCAACTGCGCCGTCGCCATGCGCAAATCGGCCAGGGCCGGCGCGCACAACTCGGCGGCTGCCGTCGGTGTTGCGGCGCGCACGTCGGCGGCGAAGTCCGCCATGGTGAAATCGGTCTCGTGGCCGACGCCGCAGACCACGGGCAGATGACTTGCCGCCAATGCCCGGGCCAACTGCTCATCGTTGAACGCCCATAGATCCTCCATGGCACCGCCACCGCGCACCAGCAACAGCACATCAACCTCGCGCCGGGAGTTAGCGGCCTGCAGCGCGCGCAAGAGATCCGCGGGCGCGGAAACGCCCTGTACGCTGGCGGGGTAGATCACCACGCGGACCTGCGGACTGCGGCGTCCGAGCGTGACCAGGACGTCGTGCAGCGCCGCTGCCTGGGGCGATGTGATGATGCCGACGACACGTGGATACGCCGGCAGCGCGCGCTTGCGCGCCGCATCGAACAGGCCCTCGGCCTGTAGGCGCGACTTCAAGCGAAGAAATTCCTCCAGCAGCGCCCCCTGCCCGGTCGGTCGCATGGACTCCACCGTGAGCTGCAGCTCCCCGCGCGGCTCGTACAAGCCGACAGCCGCTTTGATTTCCACGCGCTGACCGTCGCGCGGGTCGAAATCGGCCAGCGCCGCGCGCTGGCGGAACATCACGCACCGCAACTGGGCCGTCTCATCACGCAAAACGAAGTAACAATGCCCGCTTGCTGCGCGCGTGAAGCCGCTGATCTCGCCTTGCACCGTGACGACACCGAAGCGGGCAAACAAGGTATCGGCCAACGCTCTGACCAAGGCCGCCACGCTCCATGCCTGGGGTGACGAACGTTCAAATGGCATGGAATGCTTCGCTCTTGGCATGGGTCACCGTGGCAAGCTGTCCACATTCCACAACGATGTGCTGGAGACCCCGAGGACCGCCACCAGGAACGCGAAAAATAGATCTAATTCGTTGATTATTCATTCATTTTTTGTGTTCAAAAAAGAGTCACATTAATTCTGGGCTTTGTAATTCAGCCTTCTACGGCGAGCGGCGCAGAGTTGCACACATTGTTATCCACATTTTTTTGGGATAACCGAAGCGCCCGAAACAGACCTCCGGCCATGGAGCGCGCCCCCACCTGATGACCCCATATGAACCGTGCCGTTTTGCACGCTTCATATCCGTGTCTGCGCAAGACGCCTCGGTTTACCATGCTGAAGCTTGCCGCCCCATACTCCCCTTTCGTTTCCGAGGTTCCATCTTGCTGAGCATCGTCGAAGCCGCTGGCTGGCCCATCTGGCCCCTGATCGCCTGTTCCATCGCCGCCCTGGCCATCATCCTGGAGCGCCTGACCACGTTACGGACCGCCAAGGTCATCCCCCCCCGTCTGCTGGAGGAGGCCATCACCGTTTCGGTCGCCTCCCTGCCCGCGCCCGACACCATCGACAAGCTGGAGCGCAACTCGCCCCTGGGCACCGTGCTGGCCGCGGGTTTTCGCGCCGCGCGCCGGCCGCGCGCATCCATGGAGAGCCTGCGCGAAGATCTGGAAAACAGCGGCCGCACGGTCATGCACAAACTTGAACGCTATCTCAATGCATTGGGTACCGTGGCCTCGGCCGCACCGCTCCTGGGGCTGTTGGGAACCGTCGTCGGTCTGATCGAGATTTTCGGCTCGCAAACCGGCACCAGCACCAACCCGACACTCCTGGCCCATGGCATTTCCGTGGCGCTGTACAACACCGCATTCGGCCTCATCATCGCCGTGCCGTCATTGATGTTTTACCGTTATTTCCGCGGCCGCGTCGATGATTTCGGCATCGAACTGGAGCAAGCCGCGCGACGTCTGGCCACCCACCTGCAGCCCCAGGTGGAGGCTGCAGTGCGCACTGTATCCTGAAAACCTGCGAGCCTCGCCATGAATTTCCAGCGCCACCACCGCCATGACGACCCGGAAATCAACCTCATTCCGCTCATCGACGTCCTGCTGGTGATCCTGATTTTTCTGATGATCACCACCACGTACTCCAAGTACACCGAACTCAAGATCAACCTGCCGACGGCCAACGCGGCCAAGGCGGAACAATACCCGCATCAGATCGTGGTGGCTGTCGCAGCAGATGGCACTTACGCGGTCAACCGCCAAGTGCTCCCCAGTCGGACCGTGACCGACATTGCCAGCGCCCTGACCCAGGCCGCCAAGGGCGACGCCGATGCCATGGTGGTGATCAGCGCCGATGCCCAGAGCACGCAGCAGTCCGTCATCAACGTGATGGAGGCGGCGCGCATTGCCGGCTTGAGCCGCTTGACCTTCGCCACGCAGCGCGCTGCGGGCTCGTGAGCCGAACCGAGACCCCGACCATGCAGGCCCAGGTGCCGGCTTCGGGCTGGCCTGCCTGGTGGATGCGACGAGGCTGGCTCTCACGCGCCCTGCTCCCCTGTGCCGGGCTGTTCGCGGCACTGGCCGCCGCCAGGAGGCTGGCCTACCGGCACGGCTGGCTGAAAGCCTGGCAGGCACCGGTACCCGTCGTCGTGATCGGCAATGTGACGGTCGGTGGCAGCGGCAAGACACCACTGGTCTTGAGCATGGCCGAACAGTTGCAGCGCGCGGGCTGGAAACCGGGCATCGTCTCGCGCGGCTATGGACGCATGGCGCAGGCCCCGGACCCCATGGAGGTCCGCGCCGATGCAGACCCCGCCCTGACTGGCGACGAACCACTGCTGCTGCGGCGCTTGAGCGGCTGTCCCGTGTGGGTAGGAAGCAGCCGGCCGCAGGCGGCACTGGCCCTGATGCGCGCACATCCTGATGTCGATCTGCTGCTGAGCGACGACGGACTGCAGCACCTGGCGCTTGCGCGCGACCTGGAGCTGGTGGTGGTCGATGCACGCGGCCCGGGCAACGGCTGGCTGCTGCCCGCGGGGCCGCTACGGGAAGCTTGGAATCGTCGACGCGACGCCACGCTGGGCCCGCGCGAAGCCCTCGCCACGGTACCGCACGCGTCGCCCAGCTTCGTCATCCAGCGTCAACTGGGGACGGTGCGCCAGCTCGCCACTGGCGAGCGCCTCAGCATCGAAGCATTCCTTCTGCGACACGCAGGCCAAGCGATCGCAGCCGCCGCAGGCATCGGACATCCGGAACAATTCTTCGCGATGCTGCGGCAGGCCGGCATCCCGCTGTCCAGCACCTTGGCCCTCCCCGACCACCATGCCTTTGATGCGGACGTCTTTGCGCCCATGTCCGCCTCCGCCGTGCTCGTCACGGAAAAGGACGCCCTAAAATGCAGAGCGCTTCAGATACAGCACACGCGGCTTTGGGCGGTTGAACTGCAGCTCGACGTCGACCCCGCCTTCTTCCCCTGGCTTCTCGCGCTACTGCGCGCGCGTACGGAACACCCTCATGGACTCACGCCTGCTTGACCTGCTGGTCTGCCCCATCTGCAAGGGCCCCCTCGACTATGACCGCAGCGGACAGGAACTCATCTGCCCACGCGATCACATGGCCTACCCGATTCGCGACGGCATCCCCGTGATGCTGGTGGAGCAGGCGCGCGATCTCGACATCACCGGCGAGACTCCTCCAGGCGGGCCGGCCAGCGACTTGATGCGCGACCCTCGCGCATGACGATGCCGGATTTCGCAGCGCTCATCCCGGCGCGCCGCGCCTCCACGCGCCTGCCCGACAAGCCGCTGGCCGACATTGCCGGCTTGCCGATGGTCGTTCACGTGGCGCGCCGCGCCCAGCAAAGCGGCGCCAGCCGTGTGGCGGTGGCCACCGACGATGCGCAGATCGCTGCGGTTTGCGCCGCCCACGGCGTCGAGGCGATCCTGACGGACAGCCGCCATGCCAGCGGCACCGATCGCATTGCCGAAGCGGCCGCGCAACTCGCCCTGCCCGACACGGCACTCGTGGTCAACGTGCAGGGCGACGAGCCGCTGATCGACCCCAAACTCATACGCGCCTGCGCAGAATGCCTCGCCAACGACCCGCAGGCCGACATCGCCACCGCCGCCTACCCCATCTTCGACGCGGCCGATGTGTTCAATCCGAATGTGGTCAAAGTCGTTCTCGACGCGAGGCAGCACGCCTTGTTCTTTTCGCGCGCCCCCATCCCGTGGCGGCGCGACGCGTTCGCGCAAGTGCCCGCCGTTCCCGGCTCGCCCATTCTGCCTCCCGAATCGAGCCCCTCGCATGGCCAGCAGGCGGACCTGCCTTTCTGGCGCCACGTCGGCATCTACGCCTACCGCATGCATGCCTTGCAGCGTTTCCATCACCTCCCGCCCTGCCCGCTGGAGTCGGCCGAGGCGCTGGAACAACTCCGCGCGCTGTGGAACGGCTGGCACATTGCGGTGCTGAAGGTGCAGACTCCGCCCGCTCCCGGCGTCGACACGCCGGAAGACCTGGCCCGGGTGCGCCAACTGATCCAGAACGCCGCATAGCCGAAGAAAACCGGCCGGCAAGCGGCCGTCAGCCTCGGCCTGGGTTCACGTGCTATTCTGAAACGTGGTGTCGATCTCGTTTTCGCCGCGGTATTTCAACGACAAGAATCAGGAGTTTCCATGCGTTTAATCTTGCTGGGCGCACCCGGCGCCGGCAAAGGCACGCAAGCAGCCAACATCTGTGCGCGTTACAACATTCCACAAATCTCCACGGGCGACATGCTGCGCGCCGCCGTCAAGGCCGGCACGCCACTGGGCCTGCAAGCCAAGGCCGTGATGGACGCAGGCGCCTTGGTGTCGGACGACATCATCATCGGCCTGGTCCGCGACCGCCTGCTTCAGCCCGATTGCGCAGGGGGATTCCTGTTCGATGGCTTTCCCCGCACCATCGCCCAGGCCGATGCGCTGAAGGCGGCCGGCGTGCCGATCGACTACGTGCTCGACTTCGACGTGCCTGACGAAGACATCGTCGAGCGCCTGAGCGGGCGTCGTGTGCATCCATCCTCCGGACGCGTCTACCACGTCAAATACAACCCACCCAAGGTTCCCGGCAAGGACGACGTGACCGGCGACGATCTCGTGCAGCGCGACGACGACCACGAGGACACCGTGCGCAAACGTCTGGCTGTCTACCACGCGCAAACCAAGCCGCTGGTCGACTATTACACGCGCTGGGCACAAAGCGGTGAAGCG
Organism: Pseudomonadota bacterium; assembly: GCA_021783435.1. The sequence continues at coordinate 18,755 of JAJXUC010000032.1, forward strand.
CAAGCTCCCAAGCTGCGCAAGATCTCCGGCGTCGGCACGGTCGACGAAGTCGGCCGGCGCATCTTTGCCGCCTTGGAAGGCTGAACACACGACATCCGCCATGCAAATCGCGCAACAGGTTTTCATCATCACAGGAGCCGCCTCGGGCCTCGGCGCGGCCACGGCCCGCCGTCTCGCCAGCGTGGGCGGCAAGGTCCTGGTCGCGGACGTGCAGGACGAAGCCGGGCAGGCGCTGGCGCGTGAAGTGCAAGGCCACTATGTGCATTGCGACGTCACCCGCGAGGCGGACGCCGTCGAGGCCGTGGCGCAGGCGCAGGCATTGGGACCGCTGCGCGGCCTGGTGAATTGCGCAGGTGTGGCACCAGCCTCGCGCACGCTGGGCAAGGACGGCCCGCACCCACTCGACGCCTTCGCCCGGACCGTCACCATCAATCTGATCGGCAGCTTCAACATGGCCCGCCTCACGGCAGCAGCCATGGCCGGGCAAGAACCGCTGGAAGATGGCGAGCGCGGCATCATCGTGCACACGGCATCGGTCGCGGCGTACGACGGCCAGATCGGGCAGACGGCCTATGCGGCGTCCAAGGCCGGCATCGTGGGCATGACCCTGCCGATGGCGCGTGACCTGGCGCGCGACGGCATCCGCGTCATGACCATCGCACCCGGCATCTTTGAAACGCCGATGCTCATGGGCATGCCCGAGACGGTACGCGCAGCACTCGGCGCGGCCGTGCCCTTCCCCTCGCGACTGGGGCGCCCTGACGAATTCGCCATGCTGGTCGAAGCCATCGTCACCAACCCCATGCTCAACGGCGAAACCATCCGGCTGGATGGCGCCATCCGCATGCAGCCGAAGTAGTCCCCGGCACGGGCGGCCCGCCGGGCGCCGCCCAGACCCCTGGCCATGTCCCTGATTCCGCAAGACTTCATCCAGGAGCTGCTCGGCCGCGCCGACATCGCCGACGTCGTGGGCCGCTCGGTGCAACTGAAAAAAGCCGGCACCAACTACAAGGGGCTTTGCCCCTTTCACACCGAGAAGTCCCCTTCGTTCACGGTCAGCCCGAGCAAACAGTTCTATCACTGCTTCGGCTGCGGCGCGCATGGCACCGCCATCGGCTTCCTCATGGACCATCTGGGCCTGAGCTTTCCCGACGCCGTGCGCGAGCTCGCCTCGCAGGTCGGCATGTCCGTTCCCGAAACGCCGCAAGACCCGGGCACGGCACAACAGGCACGCGAACAACGCAGCCTCAAGCAAACCTTGCAGGAGGTGCTGGAGCAAGCCAATCGCTTCTACCGCGACCAGCTGCGCGATAACAAGCGGGCCATCGACTACCTCAAGGGCCGCGGCCTCAGCGGCAAAATCGCCGCAGGCTTCGGCCTTGGCTACGCTCCCGATGATTGGCAGGGCCTGGCCCGCGTCTTCCCGAACTACGAGGCCGACGTCCTGATCCAGGCGGGTTTGGTCGTCGGACGCGACGCGCAGGGCGAAACCCTCGAACCCGGCGCCCTGGACGGCCACACCATCGCGCGGCGCTACGACCGCCTGCGCGACCGCATCACCTTTCCCATCCGCAACGCCCAAGGGGAACTCATCGGGTTCGGCGGACGTATCCTCGATCAGGGCGAGCCGAAATATCTCAATTCCCCCGAGACCCTGCTGTTCCACAAGGGTGAAGAACTGTATGGCCTGTTCGAAGGTCGCACCGCCATCCAGCGCCAGGGCTACGCCCTCGTCGTCGAAGGCTATCTGGACGTGATCGCGCTGGCCCAGCACGGCGTGGGTAATGCCGTGGCCACCCTGGGCACGGCATGCACCGCCGAACATGTGAAAAAACTGTTCCGGCACTGCGGGCAGATCGTGTTCAGCTTCGACGGCGATGCAGCCGGGCGTAAAGCCGCCTTGCGCGCCATGGAAGCAGCCCTCCCCGCCCTCGGTGATGAGCGTTCGGTCAAATTTCTCTTCCTACCAACCGAACACGACCCGGACACCTTCGTTCGCGAGTACGGCGCCGATGCCTTCGAGCGCGAGGTCGGCCGTGCACAGCCGCTATCGGTCTTCCTGCTCGATACTCTGGCGAACGGACTGACCCTGGACACCGCCGAAGGCCGCGCCCAAGCCATCGCCCGTGCACGGCCACTGCTCACACAACTGACCGAATCCGCGCTCAAGGCACAAATCATTGGCGAACTGGCCAAACGCGTCCAGACTCCCGCCGCAGAATTGCGCCAGACTCTGGCGTCTGCCCAAGGAAGCAAGGTGTCGAAACACGAGCTGGCGGGAGAGAACCGTCCCAAAGCCAGTCAAGCCGCGAGGCGTGGGAGCCGTTTACTTGTCCCCCGCAAAGATCATGTGCAAACTGCCATGCGCATCTTGCTCGCCTATCCCGAGCTATGGGGAAAACTGAGTTCGCGCCAGCATGAATTGTTAATGCAGGACGGCAGTGCAACACAGCAACTCGCAAGCTGGCTTGAAGCCCGGCTTGACGCGGCTCCCGACATCAGTGCCTCGGCCCTGTGGGAGTGCCTGCGCCTGGATGGCCTGCTCGAACATGCACAAGCCCTGGGCACGTCCGACATGCTGGATAGCGAGTCGGCCATCGTGCTACAGGAGTTGCTCGGCGCCCTGCGCTGGGTCGAGCTGGACCTGATCAAGCTGCGCACGGATGAACTCATCCGCAGCGGCATGCTCGACCAGGCATCACAGGCTGAATTTCGCAGCCTGCAAACCCGACTGCGTGAATTAAGCTGAATTTCACATCATGCAAAACGAAGGCGCAGGCAGACGTGAACGTCCGCGCGAATCAGGACTCGAAGTTGGGTATGAGATGCGTCATTGACAGGCTATATCGCCGTCCGGGGGGTTGAAATTCGACCCTCCCGACTATAATTAAATGTTTTTCCGCATGTTCCCGACCCGAATTCCCCAGGCCAGGCCTTTCGCAGCGTTGGACGAAGAACGGTGTCAGGACACTGGCCAGGATTTTGCTTGAATGGCTGGTGCGCTTGACGCAATTGGCCTGCGGGAAGCCAGCATAGAGTTAAAGCAAAGCGGCGAATATGGATAGTTTAGGGTTTGACGGATGCAGCCCACGCTAGGCCACGCCGGAGCCTGCAAATTTGCCGCTCGCCGATCCCCTCGACCGCCCCGCGCACGATGACCAACCGAGGAACACGAAGATGACTCAATCCAAGTCTGCCCCCGCCAAAGCCAAGACCAAGGCTTCCTCGGCTGCCTTGCCATCCGCCGCCTCGGCCAAATCCGCACGCACGGCGACGGCCGCCAAAAACGCACCTGCAACCACCAAGGCACCGGCGCCATCCTCACACAAGCCTCAAACCATGCCCACCAAGAAGTCCACCTCAGTCGCCTCCAAGCCAGCCGCCAGCGAAACCACCAAAGCCACGACCAAGGCGGTGAAAGCCGCCAAGACAGTCAAGGCCGTTGAAGCGGCCCCCGTCAAGCTCAAGGCCCCTGCGCAAGGCCCGGCGAAACCCGCTGGAAAGCCCGAGGCGAAACAGGCGAAGCCACAGAAAAATCTGCCTGCCGACGATTTCCGCGCCACCATGCCGGACGAGTCCGACGACGGCGCCACGCCATCCGCGCCAATGCCCCGTGGCCGCCGCCCCTCGCGCGCCAAGGAAAAGCAGTTGCTCAAGGAGTTTGGTTACGACGACTCCAACGTCACCGAAGAGGAACTCGGCCGCCGCCGCCAGCGCCTGAAGAACCTCATCAAGCTTGGCAAGACGCGAGGTTTCCTGACCTACGGTGAAATCAACGATCACCTGCCCGACAATCTGGCCGACCCGGATCTGCTGGAAACCATCATCAGCATGCTCAACGACATGGGCATCGCGGTGTACGAGCAGGCGCCGGACGCCCAGACTCTGCTGCTCAACCAGCACGGTCCGACCGCCTCTAGCGAGGAAGAGGCGGAAGAGGAAGCCGAAGCGGCGCTGTCCTCCGTGGATTCGGAATTCGGCCGCACCACCGACCCGGTGCGGATGTACATGCGCGAGATGGGTACGGTCGAGTTGCTCACGCGCGAAGGCGAGATCGTCATCGCCAAGCGCATCGAGGAAGGACTGCGCAAGATGATGCTGGCCATTTCCGCCTCTCCCGCCACCGTCGCTGAAATCCTGGCCATGGCCGCGCGTATCGCGAACAACCAATTGCCGGTCGACGAGGTAGTCGACGGCATGGTGTCGGACGACGAATCGGACGACTACGTAGCCGAGGAGGACGTCGATTTCTCCCTGGCCGACGAAGCAGAAGAAGACGACGAGGAAGCCGCCGCGGCCGCCAGTTCGGTCAAGCTGGAAGAACTCAAGATGAAAGCGCTGGAGCGCTTTGCCCAGGTGCACGACGCCTTCATGAAAATGCGCCGCGCCTATGACAAGGACGGCTACAAATCGCCCGGCTATCTGAAAGCCCAAGAGCAGATCTCCAAACACCTGATGGAAGTGCGTTTCACTGCGCGTACCGTCGAAAAACTCTGCGATCTGCTGCGCAGTCAGGTCGACGAGGTGCGCCGCCACGAACGCGAAATCCGCCGCATCGTCGTAGACCGCTGCGGCATGTCGCAAGAAGATTTCATCAAGTCCTTCCCCGGCCATCAGCTCGACCTGAAATGGGCCGAGAAACTCGCCGCATCGAACAAGCCTTACGCCACCATCCTGTCGCGCAATCTGCCGGCCGTCCAGGAACTGCAACAGCGTCTGGTCGACACCCAGACCCGCGTCGTCGTTCCGCTGGAGGACTTCAAGGAGATCAACGCTCAGATGAGTCGCGGCGAGCAAGAAGCACGCGAGGCCAAGCGCGAGATGATCGAGGCCAACCTGCGCCTTGTCATTTCCATTGCCAAGAAATACACCAACCGCGGCCTGCAGTTCCTCGACCTCATCCAGGAAGGCAACGTCGGCCTGATGAAGGCCGTGGACAAGTTCGAATACCGTCGCGGCTACAAGTTCTCCACCTACGCCACGTGGTGGATCCGGCAGGCCATCACCCGCTCCATTGCCGACCAGGCGCGCACGATCCGCATCCCCGTGCACATGATCGAAACCATCAACAAGGTCAACCGCATCTCCCGCCAGTACCTGCAGGAAACCGGCACCGAGCCCGATGCCGCGCTGCTGGCCGAAAAGATGGAGATGCCGGAGGACAAGGTGCGCAAGATCATGAAGATCGCCAAGGAGCCGATCTCGATGGAAACCCCCATCGGCGACGACGACGACTCCCACCTTGGCGATTTCATCGAGGACACGGGCATGCTGGCGCCGACCGACGCGGCGCTGCAGGCCAGCCTGCGCGATGTCGTCAAGGACATCCTGGATTCGCTCACGCCACGCGAGGCCAAGGTCCTGCGCATGCGCTTCGGCATCGAAATGGCCAACGACCACACCCTGGAAGAGGTCGGCAAGCAGTTCGACGTCACGCGCGAGCGCATCCGCCAGATCGAGGCCAAGGCACTGCGCAAACTCAAACACCCGAGCCGCTCGGACAAGCTGCGCAGCTTCCTCGATTCGCTCTGACCCTGCAAAGTCCCATGAAAAAGCCCGGCCCGCCGGGCTTTTTCATGGGACGCTCCCGCCCACGCACGCAGACCCGTGGCCGTGACGACCGGCCGACTCACGCTAGACTCGCGACCATGTCGAATTTGCGCAAACCCGTTGTTCGCACTGTCGTCTTTGCCGACGTGGTCGGCAGCACGGGGCTCTACAAGACGCTCGGCGACACCGTCGCGGCCAGGCTCATGACGAGTGTCACCGATGCCGTGTCCGCCGCCGTCCACGGCCGCGGCGGTCAGGTCGTCAAGACCCTGGGCGATGGCGTTCTGGCGGTGTTCGAACACAACACCGAGGCCGTCAATGCCTGTAGCGACGTGCAGCGAACGCTGGCCAACTGGGGTCACACCAAGGCCACGCCGATTGTCGTGCCCCTGAAAATCGGCCTGTCGCGCGGGCCCGTGGTGCTGACGCCGGGCGACTGTTTCGGCGATGCAGTGAACGCTGCGGCACGACTCTCGGACTCGGCCGGGGGCGGGCAGATCCTGATCAGCGATGCGGTGATGGAAGGCCTGCCTCTGGAACTTCTGGCACGGCTGCGAAGCCTGGGGGCCATTTTCCTGCGCGGCTACGACGTGCCCGTTCCCGTGCATCAGATCGAATGGGACGCCGCATGGCAAAACAGCCAGACCCTGCCGCACCAGCCCACGGTCATCTCGGCGCTCACGCAACTCCTGAATCTGTGCTGGCTGGACACCTCGCAGGATTTCACCGCCGAACAAAGCCCCATCCATATCGGCCGCACCCAGGCGGCCGAATTCGCCGTCAACGATATCCGCGTCTCGCGCCAGCATGCCCGCATCGAGTGGCGCGGCAGTTATTTCATGCTGACCGACCTCAGCAGCAACGGCACCTGGGTGCGCTACAACGGCCAGGACAACGTCCTGGCCCTGCGCCGCAACGAATGCGTGCTGCATGGCCAGGGCGAGATCTGCCTCGGCGCAAAACCCACCGACCCCACGGCGCCCACGGTCCTGTTCCAGATCCACAATTCCTGAAAACCTGATGAGTCTCCCAGCCGCGGACCGCCAGTACACGCACGGCACGGTTCCACGCACCGCCATCCTGCTGCTCAATCTGGGCACGCCCGACGCGCCCACCGCCACGGCCCTGCGCCGCTACCTGCGGGAATTCCTGAGCGACCCGCGCGTGGTCGAAATCCCGCGCGCAGTCTGGCTTCCATTGCTCAACGGCGTCATCCTGCCGCTGCGCGCGCCCAAATCGGCGGCCAAGTACGCCAGCATCTGGCGGACGGACGGTTCGCCGCTGGCGAGTGGCACCGCTGCGCTGGCAAAGAACCTCGAGGCGCGCCTGGCTGCGCAGGGCCATCACGTCCTGGTCCGGCATGCCATGCGCTACGGCAACCCGGCCACTGCGGCGGTACTCGACACATTGCATGCGCAGGGGGTCACGCGCCTGCTGGTCGTGCCGCTCTACCCCCAGTACAGCGCGGCCACGACGGCATCCTCGCTCGACGCGGTGATGGCCTGGCTGGGCCGGGCGCGGCGCCTACCCGAATTGCGCACAGTGCGCAGTTTTGCCGACGACGTCGGCTATATCGGCGCCCTGGCGCAAAAAATACGCGCCTACTGGGCCGACCACGGAGAACCCGACCTCCTGCTCATGAGCTTCCACGGCATGCCTCAACGCACCCTGCAGCTCGGCGACCCCTACCATTGCGAATGCCAGAAGACCGCGCGCCTGCTTGCCGCTGCGCTGGGCATCGGCTCCGACCGCTACAAGGTCACCTTCCAGTCGCGTTTCGGCAAGCAGCCCTGGCTGCAGCCCTACACCGACCCCACGTTGCGCGCACTGGCCAAGGCCGGAACCAGCCGGGTGGACGTGGTCTGCCCGGGTTTCGCGGTGGACTGCCTGGAAACCCTGGAGGAAATCGCCATGGAAGGCAAACAGGCTTTCCTCTCCAGCGGCGGGCGCGAATACCACTACATCCCCTGCCTGAACGCCGATGCGCATTGGATCGATGCGTTTGCCGGCCTGATCGAAACCCACTTGCAGGGCTGGCCGACGCGCGAAGCGGATGTCGCGCAATGCGCGGCCAGCCGCGAGCGCGCCCGCGCGATGGGCGCCGAGAACGTCTGACCGGCCGCATCCATGCCGACCAGGCGCACCGCGCCCAAGACCTGCGGCGCGCTGCCTACAATGCGCGGCTTGCCTTCTCCGTGTTGCGCCCGAATTGCTGCTGGTTCTGCTGGCACACACCGCATTGCGAATCGACCGTGCCCGCCCTCCCCACATTCCGCGCTCCTGACTGGCTGCTCGACGCCCTGGTCCTGCTGATCGCCGCCGCCTGCCTGTTCTGGGGCCTGGGCGGTCCGGCCATCCGCGACAACAACGAGGCCCTCTACGCCGATATCGCCTGGGCCATGGCGCGGGGCGGCTCATGGGTCATCCCGCACCTGGACGGCGTGCCCTACATCGAGAAGCCGCCCCTGCTCTATTGGCTCATGGCCGTGACGTTCAAGCTGTTCGGCGTCGGTGCCTGGCAGGCTCGCCTTCCGGACGCGCTGGCGGCGTGGCTGATCTGTGCCGGGAGCATTGCCTACGGGCGCCTGGTGAAAGCCCGCCTGGCCGGACGCTTCGCCGCGCTGGTCAGCGGCACGGCCCTGGGATTCGTGCTGGTGGCACGCACCATCTTGTTCGACCCCTTGATGCTGCTGTTCTGGCTCGCCGCCCTGGGAGGAGTGGTCCTCGCCATCCATGCGCGCAAACGGCTTTGGCTGCGCCTGGCCGCGGCGGCGGTCGGTCTGGCCACGCTCACCAAGGGGCCGGAAGCGCTGCTGCTGCTGGGGCTCATCGCGGTGCTGCACCTGCTGTTCTCGCCCGGCACATGGAGGCGCGGGGAACTGCTGCGCTTCCTCCTCGATCCGTGGGCCATCGCCATCTTCATCCTGGTCACGGCCCCCTGGCATCTGGCCGCCGTTCACGAGCAGCCCGGATTCGCCTGGTTCTACTTCGTGAACGAAACCATCATGCGCTTTCTTGGCAAGCGCATCCCCGACGACTACCACACCGGACCCTGGTGGTATTACGGCCCGAAGCTGGTGCTGGGCTTTTTCCAGTGGACCGCGGTGCTGGCCCTACTGGCATGGCGCGGACCGCGCCTCGACGGGCACGACGCCAGCGCGCTTTGCGCCCGCTGGGCGCGCAACGCCGCGCTCGTCCTGACCGTCTTCTTCTCGGCGGCTGGCAATAAGGGGGCCTACTACCTGCTGCCCGTGGTGCCGCTGGTGGCCTGGTGGCTGGGTGTCAAGCTGGAGGTGGCCGAACGCCGCGGGGAACTCCACAGCCTGTTGCCCTGGCTCGGCGTTGGCGCGGCGCTGTTCACTGGAGCGGCGCTGATCCTGTGGGGCGTCTCGCGCACGGCCGCCGTGGATGGGCAGTTCACCCATTGGGGTCTGCCGGCGGCGCAATTCGCCCGGCTTCCAAGCCTGTTCGCCGCCGTGGCCGTGTTGGCCGGGCTGGGCGCCGCGCTGTGGTGGCGGCGCAAACTGCAGCCCGGTCTCCTGGTGTTTGGCTTGAGCGCGGTGGTGATGAGCCATTACGCCACGGAACTGGCCATCGCCAAGACGGACGACACTTCGCAGAAGAACGTCGCCGCGGCGCTGCATGCCGCACTTCCGGGCGGCGCCGAGCTATTTTCATGGCAGACCTTCGAGGATCATGACGCCTCGCTGTTGCTGTATGGATTCCGTCCGTTGCGGGTCATCGACAGCACCAGCTCCGACCTCTGGTTCGGCTGCCGTCACGCGCAGGGACACACGCCCTGCGTCGGACCGTCGGCTCTGGAGCAGGCGCGATCGGAAGGGCGGGCCGTGGCGGTCTGGGTGGCGCGCAGCCGCCTGCCCACCTGGCTGGCGAGCGGCCTCGGGCATGGGTTGCAGCGCCT
>JAJXUC010000186.1 GCA_021783435.1 Pseudomonadota bacterium
CTGGCGCGACTCCATCCGAGCGGGCTGTACTGGTGGAGTGGTGCGGGCAGGGATGGGCGCATCCGTTAACGGCACGGCATACAAAGCATGAACCCAACTGAGACCATCATTTCGGGCATCGGCGCCTGGCAGCAGGCGATTGCCGAGCTATTGAGTTCACCAGGGCTGTCCGTCAGCATGTACAGCCCTGACTATGCAGACTGGCCGTTGAACCAGATCGAACTCATCAACGCGCTCAACGCCTGGGGCCTCCAGGGCAAGCATCCCGGCATCCGCATGCTTGCACGTCGCTTCGACCTTGTGCAGCGCGACCAAGCGCGCTTTACTCAGTGGCGCTTGCGGTTCTCATATCGGATCGACTGTCGCGAATTACCGGAAAACCTCCCCGCGCCTGTCGAGAGTCTGCTCACACCTGACCGAGGACTCGTGGCCATTCCCAGCGATACCCACCGGCGCGCTGCGATGTGCTCCAGTGGACGCCTGCATGCGGCGTTTGAGCAGTTTGACCAGGCCTGGGCCCTGTCCAATGCAGGCTTTCCGGCACATGTCCTTGGGTTGTGAATTTTTCGCAACAAGATGGATTTTCTCAAATAGAGCTACCGGGGGAAACCCGAGTGCGCGCTATACTTACAATTGAACTTGACATGGCCCTTGTGGCATGAGGGTTCGTGTGCTTTACCATTCTCGGAATCCACCGATTTCAATCGCCCGTTTGATCTGTCTGACGCTTTGAGGAAACAAATGAAAAAGTCCCTTCTGTTGGCTTCCATGATCGCCGCCCTTGCCCTGGCTGCTTGCGGTAAGAAAGAAGAAGCCGCACCTGCTGCTTCCGCACCTGCTTCGGCTGCTGCACCCGCTGCCGCTTCGGCACCTGCTGCTGCTTCCGCACCTGCTTCGGCCGCCGCACCTGCTGCTGCCTCGGCACCTGCTGCTTCTGCGCCTGCCAGCGCTGCCAGCAAGTAAGCACCTCGGCGCGATTCTTTCGCATCGAACGAAAGCCAGCGCAAGCTGGCTTTTTTATTGGGCTGCAAGTGCACTTGAGGCTGTGGGTATCTTGATGTTTGCTGGTGGTTGATGCGCCGCACCGCGACCGTGGATCATTTTCGCGCCGTCAGCAGAAAAGGCTCGGCACAAAAAAGCCCGCTGTCAACGACGCGGGCTTTTTTGTGCCGAGCCTTTGGACTCGGTCTGCAATGCACGGCCTGGGCTTATTTGATCTTGCCTTCCTTGTAAGACACATGCTTGCGCGCGACCGGATCGAACTTCATGATTTCCATCTTTTCCGGTTGAATGCGCTTGTTCTTGGTGGTGGTATAGAAGTGACCGGTTCCAGCTGTGGATTCCAGCTTGATTTTTTCGCGTCCGCCCTTGGCCATGATGATTTGCTCCTGTCCAGTTCAGTGCTCAGACTTCGCCGCGTGCGCGAAGATCATCCAGCACGGTGTCGATGCCGACTTTGTCGATGAGGCGCAGCCCGGCATTCGAAATGCGTAGGCGCACGAAACGATTCTCGCTTTCGACCCAGATTCTGCGGTACTGCAGGTTGGGCAGGAAACGACGCTTAGTTTTGTTGTTGGCGTGGGAAACGTTGTTACCCACCATCGGCGCTTTGCCGGTTACTTGACAGACCCGTGCCATGGAGCACCCCACTGATATTGATAAAGACAAACTCTAAATTCTACAACGTTTCGGCCCGGTTTCAAAACTAACATGGCCTGGTGTCAAGGAGGCGGGAGTTTTCCTTCTCTCGGGCAGGGAACAGCACGGGTTTGGAGCCAGTTTTCTCCTGCTGCTGGAAGTTGGATGGCGGTCAGATTGCCGCCCCAGAGGCAGCCACTGTCCAGGCACAGCGCATTGTTAGACCAGTGCAGCCCAAGCGTGGACCAATGACCAAAAGCAATGGGGGTTTTTTCTGTACGTCGTCCCGGTGCAAGGAACCATGGAACCAGCCCTGGCGGGGCGCGGTCAACTTCCTGTTTGAAGTGAAAATCGATGCTTCCGGAAGCATGTACTGACGTGTCGATGAAGCGCAAACGAGTCAGGGCATTGATGGTGATACGCCAGCGCTCCGGGCCCCGCAGCATGTCGCTCCAGCGGTCGGGAAGATTGCCGAAAACCTCGCGCAGAAAGCCGGCCAGGTCGTGACCTCGCAGTTGCTCCTGAACTTCGCTGGCGAGTTGCAAAGTTTGTTCGCAAGTCCACTGCGGCAGCACGCCGGCATGCACCAGCAGCCAGCCATGCTCGAGCATGGCCAGCGGCCAGCGGCGCACATGGTCGAGCAGCTCGTCTCGGTCAGGCGCATCGAGGATAGGCTGCAAGGTGTCTGTCCGGTGGGCCTTGCGTACACCATGGGCCACGGCCAGCAGATGCAGGTCGTGGTTGCCCAGCAGGCACTGTGCGGCATCACCCAGCGCCATGAGACGGCGTAGCACGGCAAGCGAGTCCGGTCCCCGATTGACGGCATCGCCCAACACGACGAGGCGGTCTCGCCCCGGATCGAACGCAATGAGGTCAAGCAGGCGAGCGAAGGCTTGGTCGCAACCTTGCAAGTCTCCAATCAAATAGATGGCCATGGCTTCCTAGAATAGCTGCAACTGTCAGAACAGGACGACGGTCGGCATGCCGATGATTGTGTGTTTTCGGCGAGGCCGTGTTTGGCAAATCCTTCCCTTCGCTGCTCCCGAAACGACCCACCATGGCGCAACTCGACCCCACCTTGTTCAAGGCTTACGACATTCGCGGCGTTGTCGGCCGCGGCCTGACCGAGGCGGCGTGTGAGCCTATTGGCCGTGCCTTTGCCACGCTGGCGCGCGCGCGAGGCCAGCGTGCGGTGCATATCAGCCGTGATGGCCGAGCCTCCGGGCCTGCGCTGGGTGCCGCACTGGCCGTCGGCCTGCGCGCCGGTGGGCTGGATGTGATCGACATCGGCATGAATGCCACGCCGATGCTGTACTACGCCTGTGCCGCCAGCGAAGTGCCCAACGGCATCCAGATCACCGGCAGCCACAATCCTCCCGAGTACAACGGCCTGAAGATGGTGCTGTGCGGTGATGCCCTGCACGGCGCAGACATCACTCGCCTGCGCGAGTTGACGCAGTCCGAGCAGTACGCCACAGGTGCAGGTGGCATGCGCCAGGCCAGCGTGGTTGAGCCCTACCTGCAGCGCATCGTGCAGGACGTGACACTGGCGCGTCCGTTGAAGGTGGCGGTGGATTGCGGCAACGGCGTTTCAGGCGCCTTTGCGCCCGACTTGTTGCGACGAATGGGCTGCCACGTGATCGAACTGTTTTGCGAGGTGGACGGCACATTTCCCAACCATCATCCGGACCCTGCCGACCCGCACAACCTGGAAGATCTGCAGCGCGTGCTGCGGGACACCGACGCCGAAATCGGCCTGGCGTTCGATGGCGATGGCGATCGGCTCGGCGTGGTCACGAAGCACGGGCATGTCATCTGGCCCGATCGCCAGCTCATGCTGTACGCGGCCGATGTGCTCACCCGGCACCCCGGCGCCCCCATCATTTACGACGTGAAATGCACCGCCAATCTCGCACCCTGGGTGCGCAGTCATGGGGGCGAGCCGATGATGTGGCGCACCGGGCATTCACTCATCAAGGCGCGCATGAAAGCGGTCCAGGCGCCATTGGCCGGGGAAATGAGCGGGCATATTTTTTTCAAGGATCGCTGGTTCGGTTTTGACGATGCGCAATACGGCGCCGCCCGTTTGTTGGAGTTGCTCTCGCGTGTGGCCGATCCCGAAGCCCATTTGCTGGCCTTGCCCGATTCCGTCTCGACCCCCGAACTCAAACTCGATACCGCCGAGGGCGCCAACTTCGTGCTTTGCGAACGTCTATTGAACGAGGCCAAATTTCCTGGCGCAGTCCAACTACACACCATGGACGGCGTGCGTGCCGAGTATGCCGATGGTTTCGGCCTGGCCCGACCTTCCAACACCACGCCTTGCGTGGTGTTGCGCTTCGAGGGGCGCACCGCTGCGGCCCTGGCGCGAATCCAGGGTGAATTTCGCGGGGCCCTGCACGCGTTGGACCCGACATTGAAATTGCCGTTTTGACGAGTCGATTGGGCTAACTCGATGCGAGTTTTGCTGGTCAAGACAAGTTCCATGGGGGACATCGTCCACGCTCTTCCGGTCGTGGGCGACATCAAGGCGGCTTTCCCTGGCGCGCTGGTCGACTGGTTGGTCGAGGAGGCCTACGTCCCGTTGGTGCGGGCGCATCCGGCGGTTGACAGCATCATTCCACTCGCCCTGAGGCGCTGGCGCAAAAATCTCGGATCCAGGGAGACGCGCGAAGAGTGGGGTGGCATGGTGCGCAGCCTGAGGTCATGCCGTTTTGACGCTGTCATTGACCTCCAGGGCCTGGTGAAAAGTGCACTCCTTGCACGACTGGCGCGCGGCCCTCACGTCGGCCTGTCCTGGGCATCTTCACGCGAGTTCTTGGCACCGATGTTTTACGATCGGCGCATGAAGACGCCGTTGCGGCGTACCGAGGCAGCCGTGCCGCGCTACCGGCAGCTTGCAGCCTGGGCTTTGGGTTACGTGCCGTCGGGGCCGCCGCGCTATGGCTTGCAGGTTTCGGCTGCCCGTCCGGCCTGGCTGCCTGGGGTGCGGCCCTTCGCGGTTCTTTTGTCGGCCACGGCCAAACCGCGCAAGCTTTGGGCCGAGGACCGATGGGTTGCGTTGGCCCGTTGGCTGCATCAGCATGGCGTCGCGAGCGTTTTTGCATGGGGTAATGCGCGTGAGCGGGAGCGTGCCGAGCGCCTGGCCGCAAACGTGAACACGATGTCGGCCAAGCCGGGTGCAGAGAGCATGGACCCGCAAAACGTGATCGAAGGCGGGGCCATGGCAGCGCCCGAAGCCTTCGGGCTCGATGTCTGGATGCGGGTTCTCGCGGCATCTGCCTTGGTCGTGGGCGTCGACACCGGTTTGCTGTATCTGGGCGCTGCGGTTGGCACACCCGCGGTGGCTGTCTACACCGGCTCATCCCCGCACAGTGTCGAATTCGAATCGGCAGGGCCTTGGCTTGCCTTGGGTGACGAGGGTCAGCCGCCCGCGTTGAGCGATGTCATGCAAGCGGTCACGAGCCTGCTCGGCTTGCCGCCGGCTACCGATGGCGCGGTGTCGTTCATGTCCGGCCAACCGGTCGCGCCCACAGCATGGGCGTGAAGCACGGCATGCAGCCAACGTGCGCGGGGCGGGCTGGTCCGTCCGGATGATGCCGGCGACCATGATGCGTCGGGCCCCATTCATGCGCCATCTCTACACCCTGGCTTGGCGCTTTCTCGTGCCGCTGGCCTTGCTGCGGCTCGTCTGGCGCTCGCGTCGCGAGCCCCTCTACCGTGTACAGCTGGCCGAGCGCCTCGGTTGGTATGGTCGCAAGTCGGACGCGATGCGTAAAGGCCATCCAGTGCTGTGGCTGCACGCTGTCTCGCTTGGCGAAACGCGAGCCGCACAACCCCTGCTGGATGCTTTGCGTCAGCAACACCCCGGCATGCAACTGCTGCTGACGCACATGACCGCAACTGGCCGGCAGGCGGGTGTTGCGCTGCTGCGTGAAGGGGATGTCCAGGTTTGGCTGCCATACGACCTGCCCGGAGCCATGCGGCGCTTTCTGCTGCGCTTTCGTCCGCATCTCGGCGTGCTGATGGAGACCGAGGTCTGGCCCAATCTGGCGCAGGCCTGCGCCACACTCGATACACCACTGCTGCTCGTCAATGCCCGCCTGTCTGCACGTAGCGCCGCCCGCTGGGGTGCCTGGCCGAGCCTGGCGCGCATCGCCTTCGGGTCGTTGACGGCAGCCGCCGCTCAGACCCAGAGCGACGCAGAGCGCCTGCGCAGGCTCGGCATCGACGATGTCTGTGTGCTCGGCAACATCAAGTTCGATCGCGTCTCCAATCCTGGGCTGCGCGAGCTTGGCCTGCAGTGGAAACTGCAGGCCAAGCGTCCCGTCCTGCTGCTGGCCTCCACCCGCGAACATCAAGGCCTAGCCGAAGAGAAACTGTTACTCGACGCCATGCCTGGCGAGCTTCTGCAACGTGTCCTACTCGTGGTGGTGCCGCGCCATCCGCAGCGCATGGATGAGGTGCATGCGCTGCTGCAGGCGCAAGGCTTGAACGTCGTGCGCCGCAGCGACGCCTCGCCGCAAGCCGATACCCAGGTCTGGCTTGGCGACAGTCTGGGTGAGATGCCGGCTTATTTCGCCATGGCGGAGGCGGCCTTCGTCGGTGGCAGCTTGCTGCCACTGGGTGGTCAGAATCTGATCGAAGCCTGCGCCGAAGGCTGCCCGGTTGTGATCGGTCCGCACACCTTCAATTTCACGCATGCGGTGGAGCAGGGCGTCGCTGCCGGGGCAGTGGTCGAGGCCGGTGATGCATCTGCGGTTTGGTCAAGCTTGCTGGCGTGGCTGTCCGACGCGCGCAGTTTGGAGAGGGCTCGGTGCGCCGCGCTGCACTTCAGCGCGGCGCACCGAGGCGCAGCCGAGGCCCAGGCTGCCTGGATCGGACAATATCTGCCGGCGCGACGTGCCTGAGGGCAGCCCGAGGCGCTGTCAGTAGGTCGGCACCGAGGGATCGATTTCCCGCGACCAGGCGGTGATGCCACCCTGCAGGTTAAAGACCTTGTCGAAGCCGTTTTGCAGCAGGAAATGGGCCACTTGCGTGCTGCGGCCACCCGTACGGCACATCACCAGGACATTCTTGGATTTGTCCACATCATGCTGGCGCAGCGGCTGGAATGGCTTCTGGAGGTGCGTGTGCTGGAACTTCGGGTGTCGGATCGAGGCGCGCTCCAGTTCCCAGGGTTCACGGACGTCGATGACCTGCCAGTTCGCCAGTTGTTCGGG
>JAJXUC010000033.1:0-18866 GCA_021783435.1 Pseudomonadota bacterium
CGGTGAGCGAGAGCCGGCGCGTCGTGCGATGCAGAAGACGCGCGCCCAGATGCGCCTCGAGCGCCCCGATCTGGCGTGTCACGGCGGCGTTGGAGATGCCCAGCGCATCGGCGGCCCGCACAAAGCTACCCGAGTCGACCACTTGCACGAGCACACGCATCGCGTAGGAAAGATCCATGATCTTGGCTCCATCGTTACGCTAATCGTAACGATCAATTGCGCTTCGTCCTCTGTTTCGGCGCATCACCGACCTCTACAGTTCGGATCGTGGTGCATGCGGTCGCGTTCACCTCGGCACCCCACCCAACCCCATTCCTGAATCGGAGGTCATGATGCGTGACATCATCAGTTCCATCGCCAGCTCGCCTTCGGTTGCGAGCTGCAGGCCGACTGGAAGGAGCCGACTGCGGATGCGATGTTTGAGCCGTTCATCGACAATCTTCCAGAATATGGTTTCGTCGTCCAAGGATTCTGGAATAACGCCAACACACGCGCCGTGCCGGATCCGTTCGGAACCGTGAAGTGATTCAACCCCGGATGTGATCGGTCAACGAGGACAACACGATGTCGCACATGCCTTCCCTGTACGTCTCCCACGGTTCGCCCATGTTGCCGCTGGAGCCCGGAACCGCGGGCCCCATGCTTGCGGCTCTGGGTCGCGAGCTACCACCGCCAGCGGCCATCCTCGCGTTCTCGCCGCATTGGATGGCGCGCGCCCCGGCCGTGGGGTCGAGCCCGAAGCCCCCGACCATCCACGATTTCGGCGGTTTCGATCCGGCCTTGCACGAACTGCGCTATCCGGCAGCCGGCAACCCCGAGCTCGCCCAGCGCGTGGCCGGCTTGCTGCAGGCAGCCGGCTGGCCCGCCGCGCTGGACCCGGGCCGGGGCCTGGACCACGGTGTGTGGGTGCCACTGCGCTTCATGTTCCCGCAGGCCGATGTTCCCGTGGTCCCCCTGGCCATGCCGTGGCCCCTGGACGCCGCCGGTGCATACAAGCTGGGCCAAGTTCTGGCCCCTCTGGCGGACGATGGCGTGCTGCTGTTCGGCACCGGCAGTCTGACCCACAACCTGCACGAATTCCATCCTGGGGCCGTGACCGACGAGCCGCCCGAGCCCTATGTGCTGGAATTCGTCGACTGGATGCGTGACGCCATCGAGCGTGGCGCAACCGACGCCCTGCTCGACTACCGCCGTCAAGCTCCGCATGCCATCCGCGCGCACCCGAGCGACGAACATCTGCTGCCGCTGTTCTGGGCGCTCGGTGCCGCCGGCAAGACGGCCAAGCCACAGCACAAGAGCGGCGGCGTGCACTACGGCACGCTCAGCATGGATGCGTGGGTGTTGGCCTGAAGGCCGCCGCCCAGCCAACCCCCCAGTCACCGACGAAAGCCGAACCATGCCCGCATCCATCATCGTCGCCCAGCCCGAAGGCCATGCCGAACAACTCATGCTGCTGTTCCACGGCTTGGGCTCGGACGCCCAGGACCTGGTGCCGCTCGGCCAGCAGTTGGCCGTGGCGTTTCCCAGGGCCTGGATCGTCAGTGTGCAGGCCCGTGAACCCTCCGATTTCGGCCACGGCTACCAGTGGTTTTCCGTGAACGGCGTGAGCGAGGCCAACCGCGCCGAGCGCGTCGCGCAGGCCTTGCCCGCATTCCTGGAAGCCGTGCGGCATTGGCAGGGCCTCGCGCAGGTCGGCGTCGGGCAAACGGCCCTCATCGGGTTCTCGCAAGGCGCCATCATGGCGCTGGAGTCGACACGCGATCGAACCCCCGTCGCCGGGCGCGTGGTGTCCATCGCCGGGCGCTTTGCCCAGTTGCCAACCACACCGGCGGCGGGCACGACACTGCACTTCCTGCATGGCAAGAGCGACGCGGTGATGCCTTACGGCCTCACGGTGGCAGCCGCCGAACACCTGGTTGCCCTGGGCGGGGACGTGACGGCGGATGTGCTGCCCTTTCTCGGCCACGGCATCAACGCGGAACTGGTCGAACTGCTGATTGAACGCCTGCAAGGCTATGTCCCGCGCAGCCTGTGGCGGGCCGCGCTTGCCGCAGACCCTGGAAGCAAGAGCGCTCAGGGTCGAACCGTTTTGCCGGGGTCCGACGATTCAGGGCCCTAGCTCCCAGCTCGCGCTAGCGTGAGTATTGCCACCCCCCATCCTTCGGAGTTCATCATGATCAAACAATCCACCGCACCCTATGCGGCACTGCTGTTGCGCGTGAGCCTGGGCATCATGTTCCTGGCCCATGTGGGGCTCAAGATCTTTGTCTTCACCGTTCCCGGTTTCGTCGGGTATTTTGCTTCGCTCGGACTGCCTGCGATCCTGGCCTATGCCGTCATCGCGCTGGAGTTGTTCGGTGGCATTGCCCTCATCCTGGGCATCTACGCACCCTGGGTCGCCATCCCCCTGGCGCTGGAGATGCTCGGCACGATTGTTCTCGTGCATGGCGCCAACGGCTGGCTGTTCACCAACAAGGGCGGCGGCTGGGAATATCCCGCGTTCTGGGCGGTGGGCCTGGTCGCCCTGTTCCTGCTGGGCGATGGCGCCATGGCGCTCAAGCCTCAGCGCAGTCGTGGATGAACGCT
Organism: Pseudomonadota bacterium; assembly: GCA_021783435.1. Next base: position 2,587 of record JAJXUC010000033.1, read on the forward strand.
CGGGCGCCAGGGGTGAGGGTCCAGCGGCGAACGCTCGTCTTGCACCTCGGCCCGGTCGACACCCACCGTCAAGTCGGCGATGGCCTTCTTCAAAAGAAGGTGTCGGTCATCCCCTCGATCGAGGGCCAGTTCACGCCGGTGGTGGCGCGGTGTCCTGAAACGAGGCGCGTTGGGCGAGCTTGTCGAACAGCTTGGCCAGTTTGGGTTCGTCGTGCTTCCAACTGACGCTGGGGCAGCGGAAATCCACATAAGCCAGGGCGGAACCGATGGCGATGTCGGCCAAAGTCAGGTGGTTGCCGCACATCCAGGGCGAGTCGCCCAGGCCGGCGGACATGGCCTTGATGGCTGCTCGCACTTTGCCGAGTTGACGGTCGATCCAGGCCTGGCTGCGCTGGGCATCGGTGCGGCCGGGCCAGGTCTGCTCCAGGCGGGCGGCAGAGGCGGCATCCATCACGCCGTCGGCCAGAGCTTCCCAGGTGCGCACCTCGGCGCGCTCACGCCCGGTGCCCGGAATGAGTTTGCCCACAGGCGACAGGGTGTCGAGGTATTCGACGATGACGCGCGAGTCATAGATGCTGCTGCCGTCTTCCAGCACCAGGCAGGGGACTTTACCCAGCGGGTTGCTGTCCTGGATACGCGTGGCTGCATCCCAGACGTTTTCCTCGACGAACTTGTATTCGAGTTTTTTTTCCGCGAGAACGATGCGGACTTTGCGCACATAAGGGCTGGTACGCGAGCCGATGAGTTTCATGACCATGGTGAGCTTGAATTTAAGGCCGCAGTATAAGTCGCCACCCCTCACGGCAGCGGCCTGGAATCAGGCCGAGCGAGCTTGACAGGTGGCTCGAACCGCGGGGGCTACGCTTTCTACAATGCCCGGATGAACACCGCCAAACCTTCCAACTCCCCTGCGGACCCGAGCCCGCTCATGGCCCTGTCGCCGCTCGACGGGCGTTACGCCAACAAGGTCGACGCCTTGCGCCAACACCTGTCCGAGTGCGCGCTGATGCGCTGTCGCGTCCAGGTGGAGATTGAATGGCTGATCGCGCTGTCGCAGGCCGGCCTGCCCGAATTGCCCGTCATCACCGCAGGCACCCGGGCTGCCCTGCGTCAGCTTGCGCTCGATTTCACGCAAGCCGATGCCCTGGCCATCAAGGCGATCGAACGTGTCACCAACCACGATGTCAAGGCGGTCGAATACTGGATCAAGGAGCGGCTGGGCGCTTGGCCCGAGTTGTCCCGGTCGAGCGAGTTCGTGCACTTCGCCTGCACCTCCGAAGACATCAACAACACCGCGCATGGCCTCATGCTCAGCGGAGCGCGCGAACAGGTGCTGCTGCCGGCGATGCGTGCAGTGCTCGTGCGCCTCAAGCGCCTGGCGCATGGACTGGCGGATGCGTCCATGCTGTCCCGCACGCATGGTCAAACCGCCAGCCCCACGACGCTGGGCAAGGAGATGGCCAACGTCGCGGCAAGGCTTGAGCGTGCCATCGCCCAGGTGGCTGCGGTGGAGCTCACGGCGAAGATGAACGGCGCCGTGGGCAACTACAACGCCCACCTGGCCGCCTATCCGGACGTGGACTGGGAAGCCTTGGCGCGGCAGGTGGTGGAGCAGCAGCTTCACCTGCGCTTCAACCCCTACACCATCCAGATCGAGCCGCATGACGCCATGGCCGAGTTGTTCGATGCCGTGGCGCGCCTGAACACGGTGCTGCTGGACCTGAACCGCGATCTCTGGGGCTACATCTCCTGGGGCTATTTCAAGCAGCGAACCAAGGCGGGCGAGATCGGCTCGTCCACCATGCCGCACAAGGTCAACCCCATCGACTTCGAAAACTCCGAAGGCAATCTGGGCCTGGCCAACGCCTTGCTGCGCCACCTCAGCGACAAGCTGCCGGTGTCGCGCTTTCAGCGCGACCTGACCGACTCCACGGTGCTGCGCAATATGGGCGTGGCGCTGGGCTACGGCCTGCTGGCCTATGACAGCCTGCAGCGCGGATTGGACAAGCTCGAGCCCAATCCGCAGCAGTTGTCTGCGGACCTCGACGCCGCCTGGGAAGTGCTGGCTGAAGCCGTGCAAACCGTGATGCGGCGTCACGGCCTGCCCAACCCCTACGAGCAGCTCAAGGAGTTGACGCGCGGCAAGGTCATCACGCGGGAGCTGTTGCGCGAGTTCATCGCCACCCTGCCTTTGCCCGAGGCCGACAAGGCGCGCCTGCTGGCCCTCACCCCGGCGAGCTACATCGGCAAGGCGGCGGAACTGGCGCGGCGCATGGGCAGCGCCAGTTAGGCTGGAGTCGCCGCGGCGCAGCCGGGCCGTTCCCAGGTCCGTCGCGCCTAGGTCGAGTTGCCTGCGAGCCTTTTTCCACCGCCTACCGCCCACCGCCGAGCGCACACGACTTTCCCCCCTCGCCAGGACCCTTCCCATGCTCAAGCTCATCGTCAAGTGGCTGCTCTCGGCCACGGCCCTTCTGGCTGTGGCGTATCTCTACAGCGGTGTGCAGATCGCGGGTTTCGCCGCGGCCATGTGGGCGGCGCTCATCATCGGCCTGCTCAACACGCTGGTGCGCCCGGTGCTGTTCATCCTGACCCTGCCCATCACGGTGCTCACGCTGGGGCTGTTCTTCTTCGTCATCAATGCGCTGATGTTCTATGCCGCATCCGGACTGATCGATGGTTTCGTCGTGCGCAGCTTCGGCGCCGCCATCATCGGCTCGCTGCTGTACAGCGCCGCCGGGCTCATCATCGACAGCGCGCTGGAAGGCGTGTTCGTGGCCCGACGCTGAGTCGCGCAGGGCTTTGCCGAAAAAAAAGCGACCCGGTCGGGTCGCTTCGGGAACGGCAGCGATGGGCTGGCTCACCAACGATTGTTCGGGGATTGCCCGGTGCGCATCGTTTGCGCGATCTGCATCAGCGCGGCGACGCGCTCCTCGGTCGGCGGGTGGGTGGAGAACAGCTTGCCGATACCGCCAGCATGCAGCGGGTTCAAAATCATCATCTGCGCGGTTGCCGGATGCGACTCGGCGGCCTGGAACGGAACGCCACGCGCCACGGCCTCGATCTTCTGCAGCGCCGATGCCAGGGCTTCCGGGTCGCCCGAAATTTCTGCGCCGCCGCGATCGGCCTCGAACTCGCGGGCGCGCGAGATGGCCATCTGAATCAGGCTTGCCGCCAGTGGCGCCAGGATGGCCAGGGCGATGCCGGCGATCGGGTTCGTCGGGCGGCCGTTCTCATCACGCCCGCCGAAGAACATGGCGAAATTCGCCAGCGCCGAAATGGCGCCGGCCATGGTCGCGCTGATGGTGGAAATGAGAATGTCGCGGTGCTTCACATGGGTGAGTTCGTGTGCCATGACGCCGCGCAGTTCGCGCTCGCTGAGCACGCGCATGATGCCGGTGGTGGCAGCCACCGCGGCGTGCTCCGGGTTGCGCCCGGTGGCGAAGGCGTTGGGCGCGTCTTCGTTGATGACGTAGACGCGCGGCATGGGCAGTTGTGCCCGCTGCGCCAGTTCCTGCACCATGCGGTAGAACTGCGGCGCGCTCTGCGCATCGACCTCCTGCGCGTTGTACATGCGCAGCACCATCTTGTCGGAAAACCAGTAGCTGAAAAAGTTCATGCCGACAGCGAACAACAGCGCCAGCATCATGCCCTGCTTGCCGCCGATGTAGGAGCCGATCACCATGAACAGCGCCGTGATGGCGGCCATCAGCATGGCGGTCTTGAGCAGATTGAACATCGCAATCACCTCGTTTACGTTTGGAAACAATGACGTAGATTGTGCCCCAGGGGGAAAGTTCAAGTCCGCCGGGCTTCAGGCTGGGGGATGCCGGGGGTTCGACGACGACCGAGCACCGGCCTGCGGCGGTGGGCCGGAAGCGAAGATCTGGCCCGCTTGCAGCATGACGCTTTGCAGCACCAAGCTTGCATCCTGCGGCTTGCCACCGGGTTTTTGCAGCCGTGTCAGGCGCAGGCAACCGGTGCCGCAGGCCACGTCGACGCCCTGGGGGTGCGCCGCAAGCACGGCGCCGGGCTGGTGTCCAGCCGGGTCCAAGGGCAACACCTTGGCGGCCAGGATTTTCAACGCCATCTCGCCCCAACGCGTTTGTGTGCCCGGAGCGGGCTGGAAGGCACGGATGCGCCGCTCCAGCACGTCAGCCGGAAGCGACCAGTCCAGCCACGCTTCACGCTTGTCGATCTTTGCAGCGTAGGTCGCGTCCTCGGCAGGCTGGGCCGTGGGCTCGGCCACTCCGGCGCCCAGGTCCGCCAGGGTTTGCAGCAGCAGGCGCCCGCCCAAGGCCGCGAGCTTGTCATGCAGGCTGGCGGTGGTGTCGTCGGGATCGATGGGGATGTCTTGCATGCGATAGACCGCACCGGTATCCAGCCCCGCGTCCATGCGCATGATGCTGATGCCGGTTTCACGGTCACCCGCTTCGATCGCGCGGTGGATGGGTGCCGCCCCCCGCCAGCGCGGCAGCAGCGAGGCGTGGATGTTGACGCAGCCCAGGGGTGGAAGGTCCAGCAGCCATTGCGGCAGGATCAGCCCATAGGCGGCAACCACCAGCACGTCCGGCCCGGCTCGCCGCAGCGCCTCACGTGCCGTTGCGGCATCGTCGTGCCAGCGACCGTCCAGCCGCAGGCCCCGGGGCTGGGCCAGCGGCAGGCCATGGGCCACGGCCACGCGCTTGACGGCGCTGGGCTGCACTTGCAGGCCGCGCCCCGCAGGGCGATCGGGTTGGGTCAGCACCAGCGGCAGCTCGAAGCCCGCCGTGAGCAGGTCGCGCAGCGCGACCGCGGCAAATTCCGGCGTGCCGGCGAAGGCCACGCGCAGCTTGGGGGTGCAGACCGTGTTCGCGTCGAGCCCCGATGCGGTGGGTGCGGAACTCAAGCGGCTTCGCGCTGGCGCTTGAGCATGCGTGATTTGATGCGGTTGCGCTTGAGCGGTGAGAGGTAGTCGACGAACACCTTGCCGTCGAGATGATCCATCTCGTGCTGGATGCAGACCGAGAGCAGCCCGTCGGCCTCCAGCTCGAAATGCTCGCCCTGGGCATTGAGTGCGCGCACGCAAATGCGGTCGGGGCGGGTCACCTTGTCGTAGATGCCCGGCACCGACAGGCAGCCTTCTTCCCACTCCTTCTGGTCAGCGCTGCGCGCGACGATTTCCGGGTTGATCAGCACCAACGGCTGGTCGCGTTCCTCGGAGATGTCGGACACGATGATGCGCTCGTGGATGTCGGCCTGCGTCGCCGCCAGGCCCACGCCCTTGGCCGCGTACATCGTTTCGAACAAGTCGGCCAGGAGTGCGCGCACGCGGTCGTCCACCACGGCGACCGGTTTGGCCACCTTGTACAAGCGGGGGTCGGGGTATTGAAGGATGGTGAGTTGGGACATGGTGAACTCCGGGCCGAGGCGGCCCCGGTACGGTCAAGAAAACACCTGGCGCGGCATTCATGCAACTGCATCGAACCACAAACCGCACTTTTCATTGCAGCAACAGGGCCTTGTGGAGACAATGTAACAAGTCTTAGAGGTCTTGTACCGCGCCGAGACCGTGCAGTTCGAGCCGACACCACTCGGCTCGCGACCGGTGAACTGCTGGTGGCAGTTCGGCGCACCATGGTCTGGATGGCACGTCGTTTTGCTGGCCGCTGTTGCGGATACCGATATTTTCTTCCTGGGGGCGGATTCATGCAATGCAAGCTCATCAACCACGTCGCCGTAGCGGGGCTCTTGCTGTGGTCCGCCGCCGCTCTTGCCCAGACGGGGGCAACCACGCCCTCGGCAAACGCCCCCGGCATCGGGAAGCTGCCCAACGAGCCCGTGGCGCCGTCGCAACTGGCGCAAGCCCGGGCGGCCGCGCAACAAGGCATTCCCGTGTCCGAGCTGGCGCCGAATGCACCGCAGCGCTACACCGTCAAGCGCGGTGACACGCTTTGGGCCATTTCCGGCCGCTACCTGAAAAAACCCTGGAACTGGCCCACGCTGTGGGGCATGAATCTGGCGCAGATTCGCAATCCGCACTGGATTTTCCCCGGTCAGGTGCTGGTCCTCACCATCGCCAACGGGCGCGCAACCCTGGCTCTGGAGAATGGTCGCAGCGTTCAAGGCGAGGCCGGCATCCCCACCGTGACGCTGGAGCCGCATGTCGTCAGCGAGGCGCTGCCGCCGTCCGGCATCCCCACGCTCGATCCGGCGCTGATCGACCCGTTCCTCACGCGTCCCCTCATTGTCGAGCCCGATGAACTCGCCAAGTCGCCGCGCATCGTGGCGCTCACGCCCGAGCATGCGATGCTCTCGCCGGGTGACCGCGCCTATGTGCGCGGCCCGTTGGGGGCCACAACCCGCTTCGACGTCTATCGGCCGGGGCGGCCGTTGTATGACCCCACGACGAAAAAGATCATTGCCTACGAGTCCGAATATCTTGGGGCGGTGGAACTGATCCGTCCGCCGCAGGGTCAAGACGAAGTGGCCACGGTCAGGGTCCTGTCCACCGTGCGTGAAATGGGCGTGGGCGACCGGCTGATCGCCCAGCCGCCACGCCAATTCCTCAACTTCACGCCGCATGCGCCAGACAAGCCCGTGGACGGGCAAATCGTCTCCATCTACGGTGACCTGCAGATGGCCGGCAAGAACAGCGTGGTCGCCCTCAATCGCGGTGCCGAGGAGGGCCTGGAGCGCGGCGACGTGCTCACCATCATGCAAGGCCCGCGCGAAGTGACCGACACCACGCTGGAAGACAAGCCGGTGATCGAAATTCCGGCGCGCCGCATCGGCCTGTTGATGGTGTTTCGCACCTTCCACCATGTCGCCTACGGCCTGGTGCTGGAGTCCGACCAGCCAGTCGTGGTGGCCGATCACGTCAAGCAGCCCTGAACCGCACCCTGCCAGCCTCACGATGATGGGCGAGGCTGAGCTCGCATCCTGGCTGCGGCTGCTGGAGACGCCGGGCGTCGGGGCCGAAACCGCGCGCCGTCTGCTGGCCGCCTTCGGCTTGCCCGAGCAGGTGTTCGCGCAAAGCGCAGCGTTGCTCGAGCGTGTGGTGCCTGCAACCGTCGCCCGTGCGCTGCGCAGCCCGCCCGATGCGCCTCTGCTGGAACGCATCGCCCGTACCCGCGAGTGGTTGAGCGAGCCTCAGCACCATCTGCTGACCCTGGGGGACGCCGATTACCCGCCGTTGCTGCTGCAGACCGCCGATCCGCCGCCTCTGCTCTATGCCAGGGGCCGCCTGGACCTGCTCCACAGCCCGCAAACCCTCGCCATCGTCGGTAGCCGCAATCCTTCCGCACAAGGCGGACGCGACGCGCATGACTTTGCCCGCGCCCTCAGCGCCGCTGGCATGACCATCGTCTCCGGCATGGCGCGCGGGGTTGACGCCCAGGCCCATCTGGGAGCCCTGCTGGCCGCGCAGGACGACCCCGACGGCGCCGGCTCCACCATGGCCGTGCTCGGCACCGGCTGCGACCGCGTCTATCCCGCAGCGCATCGCGAACTGGCGCATCGCATCGCTGAGCACGGCCTTCTGCTCTCCGAATTCCCGCTTGGAACCGCCCCGGCCCGCGGCAATTTCCCGCGTCGCAACCGCATCATCAGCGGGCTGTCCCGTGGTGTGCTGGTCAGCGAGGCTGCGGTGCAGTCCGGCTCGCTCATCACAGCCCGTCTGGCCGCCGAGCAGGGCCGCGAGGTGTTCGCCATTCCCGGCTCGATCCACAATCCCATGTCGCGCGGTTGCCATCGCCTGCTGCGCGACGGCGCCAAGCTGGTGGAGTGCGTCGACGACGTCTTGAGCGAGTTGCAAGGGGCAGCACCACAGGGCCGGCCGGAACCGTCCGAAGCGGACGCAGCTTCGGTGGCGACGCATGCGGACCTCGACGCGGCAGCCCCCGCCGCACGTGAACTGCTCGATGCGCTCGGCTATGCCATCCTGAGTTTCGACGAACTCGCCGCGCGCACCGGCCGCAGTGCCCAGTGGCTGGGGGAGCATCTGATCGAACTCGAGCTGCAAGGTCGCGTTGCCCGTCTGCCCGGGGCGCGCTACCAGCGCATCGAGCGCGCCTGAAACCACCGTCTGGGCATTCGGACAAGCCTAGTTTCGTGGTGGCCTTTGCCCGCCAGAGCCGGATTTTTCAGCGGCGTGGGTCCGTCACGGCCTTGCGCCACGACCCACGCGGCCTTGTGCATAAAATGATCGCATGTTCGACATCCTGATGTACGTCTACGAAACCTACTGGCACCCCGAGGCTTGCCCGGAACTCGGGCAGCTGTCGCGCAAGTTGAGCGCCGCCGGTTTCGAGAATGAAGAAATCAACGATGCCCTCGACTGGCTGCGAGGGCTGGAGCAGGCCGTCGCCGGCAGCCGCACCCTGGGCGCGCCCAGCGACCGCTCCATCCGGCTGTATGCCCAGCGGGAACTCGACTGTCTGGGTGTGGACGCCGTGGGCTACCTGAATTTCCTCGAGTCCGCCGGGACGCTGCAGGCCCATCTTCGCGAAATCGTCGTGGAACGGGCTTTGGCCACCGGCATCAAACAGTTGCCGCTGGAGCAACTCAAGACCATCGTCCTGATGGTGTTCTGGCGCCTCGACGAAGAACCCGACGCCCTCATCCTCGACGAGTTGTTCGTCGAAGCCGACGCTCGGGTCGTGCATTAAGCCTTCCGCCTCGTCCGCAACGACCGGCAAGTCGTTGCGGCTGCGCACACACCCTACGCTTTCCCTGGAGAAACACCCATGTCCTGGAATCACAGCCGCGCCGCCCTGGGTGCCGTGCTCCCCTTGACCCTGCTGCTCAGCGCATGTGGCGGAGGCGCCAATACGCAGTACCAGGGCTCCATCCTCAACGGCACGGTGCTGATGGGTGCAGGGCAGCCTGTCAACAGCAATGGCGCGGGTGCCGTGTGTTTGTATGCGGTAGCCAACGGTCAGGGCAATCCGATCAACACGGCGGTTTCTCCCCCGGCCAACCTGGGAACGAACCTGACCTCGCTCAATACATGCAACATTCCCATCGCGGCCAATGGCACGTTTTCGGTCAACCTCACGAGTTACTACGGCCCGGTTCTCATCCAGGTCGCAGGCGGCAGCTACACCAATGTGGCGAACGGGACCGCGACCTCCCTGACGAATCTTGCCAGCACCAACGCCAGCCTCCAGGCCTTGGTTCAAATTGGCGGCGGGGGCACGGTGAATGCCGTGGTGACCCCGCTGACCACGGTGGCCACGGCCATGATCACCCCCAACAGCGGCCTGACGATGGCCAACTACGCGGCGGCCTCGGCCAAGGTGGCCAGCGAGTTTCAACTGGGTGGACTGAACATCAATGCCATCCCCGCATCGGGTGATGCCTATGACATGGCGCTCAAGGGCGTGCAGGACTACCTGGTGGTTTCGCCGGCGTCGACCGACGACCCGAACGCCAACAATCTGCTGACCTGGAATCTCACGGCTTCGCCTGTTGCCAGCGACTACACCACGGCCTACAACGCCATCAACGGCACCAACCTGACCTTCAGCTTCTACTGAAGCGCCCAGGGTTGCGGGCATGGCACGGGGTTCGTCTACACCACGGCACCAGCATTCGGGTCATTCGGGTTTTTGGGACGGCCGGGACCGGACTTGAGCATGTCGTCGCGCTTGACGCCCAGCCACATGGCGATGGCGGCAGCGACGAACACCGAGCTGTAGATGCTCATCGAAATGCCGATGATCAGCGCCAGCGCGAAGAAGTGCAGCGCCGGACCGCCGAAGAAGAACATCGAGAACGCCATCGCCAGGGTCGAGCCGTGGGTGATGATGGTGCGGCTGGTGGTGTTGGTGATGGCGCTGTCGATCACCTGCACCGTGGTGTATTTGCGGTACTTGCGGAAGTTCTCGCGCACCCGGTCGAAGATCACCACCGACTCGTTGACCGAATAGCCCAGCACGGCCAGCACCGCCGCCAGCACCGGCAGCGAAAATTCCCACTGGAACAGTGCGAAAAAGCCGAGCACGATGATGACGTCGTGCAGATTGGCGACGATCGCGGCGATGGAGAACTTCCACTCGAAGCGGAACGCCAGGTACAGCATGATGCCGACGATGACGAAGGCCAGTGCCTTCAAGCCGTCGGTGGCGAGTTCGGACCCCACCTGCGGGCCGACGAATTCGGTGCGCCGCATTTGCACCTGCGGGTCGGCGGTCTTGAGCGCAGCCAACACCTTGTCACTTTGCTGCGCGCTGGACTCGCCCTCGCGCAACGGCAGGCGGATGACCACGTCCTGCGCGGTGCCGAAGGTCTGGACCTGCACGTCGCCATAGCCCATCTTGGAGACCACGCCGCGGATGGAATCGAGATTGGCCGCCTGCGGGTAGCCGACTTCCATCACCGTGCCGCCGGTGAACTCGATGGACAGGTGCAGGCCGCGCGAGACCAGGAAGAACACGGCAGCCGCGAACATCAACGCCGAGACGATGTTGAACACCGGCGCATAGCGCATGAAGGGGATGTCGCGCTGGATGCGGAAAAATTCCATCTGGGTCTCCGATTGGGCTGGCGTTCAGTGCTTGCCCGGCTGCCTGGCCGCTGGCTTGCTGCCGGATGCGGCGGAAGGCTTGGCCGCCGGCCGGGCGCCGGCGGCAGCGGGCGCGGAGGCGGCCTCCGGCTTCCAGATCTGGCCGATCGACAGCGACTGCAGACGGCGTTTGCGCCCGTACCAGAAGTTCACCAGGCCGCGCGAGAAGAACACCGCCGAGAACATGGACGTGAGGATGCCCAGCACATGCACCACGGCGAAGCCGCGCACCGCGCCCGAGCCGAAAATGAGCAGGGCGAGGCCGGCGATCAGGGTGGTGACGTTGGAGTCGAGAATCGTCGCCCAGGCGCGCTCGTAGCCGGTGGCGATGGCGGCCTGGGGGCTGGCGCCATTGCGCAGCTCTTCACGAATGCGCTCGTTGATCAGCACGTTGGAGTCGATGGCCATGCCCAGCGCCAGGGCCATGGCGGCGATGCCGGGCAGCGTGAGCGTGGCCTGCAGCATGGACAGCAGCGCGATCAGCAGCATCAGGTTGACCGCCAGGCCGATGGACGAGATCGCGCCGAACAGCATGTAGTAGACGCACATGAATGCGACGATGGCGACGAAACCCCAGGTGACGGAGTGAAAGCCTTGCAGGATGTTCTGCTGCCCGAGGCTCGGGCCGATGGTGCGCTCCTCGATGATCTGCATCGGCGCCGCCAGGGCACCGGCGCGCAGCAGCAGGGCGATGTCGTTGGCTTCGGGCACGGTCATGCTGCCCGAGATCTGCACGCGGCCGCCGCCAATCTCGCCGCGCACCACCGGCGCGGTGACAACCTGGGCGCTGTGGCGGTCAATCAGCACCATGGCAATGCGCTTGCCGACGTTGGCGCGGGTGACGTCGCGGAAGATGCGCGAGCCGCGTGAATCCAGCGTGAGGAACACGGCGGGCTCGTTGTTCTGCGGGTCGAAGCCGGTTTGCGCGTCGGTCAGGTTTTCGCCGGTGAGGAGCACGTCCTTTTTCACCATCAGGGCATTGCCGGCGCGGTCGTACAGCTTCTGGTCGCCGGGGGGCGCCGGGCCGTTGCTCGTGAGCGCGGCCTGCGCCACGGGGCTGTCGTCGACCATGCGCACCTCCAGTGAAGCGGTGCGCCCAAGGATGTCCTTGGCACGGGCCGTGTCCTGAATGCCGGGAAGCTCCACCACCACGCGGTCGGTGCCCTGCTGCTGAATCACCGGTTCGGCAACGCCCAGCTCGTTGATGCGGTTGTGCAGCGTCTGGATGTTCTGCTTGATCGCGTAGTCCTCGGTCTGCTGGATGGTCTGCGGGCTGAGCTTGATGCCGATGCTGCCGCCCGATGCCGCCGGAATGCTGGTGACGAGCGCGTCACCGACGATGTCCTTCAGCACCGGCTGTGCGGCGGTGAACATCTCCGGGTCGCGGAAGTCGAGCTGCACGGTGTCGCCGACGCGCTTGAGTTCGCTGTAGCGCACGTCCTTGTGGCGCAGCGCGGTTTTCAGCTCACCGGCGATGGAATCCAGCTTTTTCTGGATGGCGGCCTGCATGTCCACCTGCAGCAGGAAATGCACCCCGCCACGCAAGTCCAGGCCCAGATACATGGGGCTGGCGTGCAGGGCCGTGAGCCAAGCCGGCGACAAGCTCAGCAGGTTGACGGCGACGATGTAGCTCGGGTTGTCGCGGTTCGGGTTGAGGGCATGCGCCAGGATGTCGCGCGCCCGCAACTGCACCTCGGTCTTGGCGAAGCTGTAATTCAGCGTCGAGCCGCTGATGAAGCTGCGCAACGGGGTGATGTCGGCGGCCTTCAAAGCCTGCTCGCCCCGGCTCAGCAGGGCGGCGTTCGGCAGGTCGCGCCCGGCGTGCGCCGAGGTGATTTGCACGGCCGGCGCCTCCCCGTAAAAATTGGGCAGGGCATAGACGAACCCCACCACCAGCACGGCGGCCATGATGAAGTACTTCCACAGCGGATAACGGTTCATGGTGGGCTCGGGCGACAGGGCTCAGGCGTGGCGACCCCTGCGTGGGCTTGCAGCGCGGGGGCGCTGGCGGTGCAAATGTGCGTGGCCGCGGCTTCAGCCGGCCTTGATCGTGCCCTTGGGCAGCACCATGCTCACGGCGGAGCGTTGCAGTTGCACTTCAAGCTTGTCGGCCACTTCCAACTGGATGTAGTTGTCGCCCACCTTGGTGACGCGGCCGACCAGACCGCCGGTGGTCACGACCTCGTCACCCTTGGTCAGCGCACTGATCATGGCGCGGGTTTCTTTCTGGCGCTTCATCTGCGGGCGGATCATGATGAAGTAGAGGATGACGAACATCACCACGATGGGCAGCAGGCTCACCAGCGTGGATTCGGCACCAGCTTGCGGCGCGGCGCTTTGGGCATGCGCGATGGAAATCAGATTCATGGGGCTATCCGTTCAAGAACAGGCGGTGGAAGGCATTGCGTACAGCCTGTACGCAAACCTGCATTGTCGCAAATCTCAATCCTGGTCCGGCCCGACCGGGGCCAGGCGCCGCAGGCGGCGTGCGAGAACGGCATAGACCAAGCCATTGAACACGAACAGGCCGGTTCCCAGAGCCCACTGCATCGGGCGCGTCAGCCCGTCGGGATAGAGCGCCGCCAGCAACTCATGGGTGAGGAATCCGCCCGAGTAGCCGGCCTGATGCGCCCGATGCAACAAGGCATTCTGGAGAAGGGTCAGCGGGCACATCAGCCCGGCCCATTCCACCAGCACGCCCCAGGCCAGCGCCGGCAGATGCAGCCAGGCCAGCCGCGGCCGGCGCAGCACCAGCAACCCCCCCAGCACGACCCAGAGCACGAACAGCGCGTGGACCCAAACCACCAGATCGGCAAGGAATTGTGCAAGCATGACCGGCTCTCCCGTGTTGGCGTGCGTGGATACCCGGTTCGGCCGGGCATTTTTTCTGTCTTCATCCCGTAGACTCGTCGCAGACCGTCAAGTTGCCACGGCCGATGCGGCCCGTTGCCGGGGGAAACGAAGCCTGGCGATGACCGTGACCACGCGCACACGCGCCGCGCTTCGCGGCCATCGCGGTTTGGATGGTCAGGCCCGTTCCACTCTGGAGATTCCCGCATGTCTTCTTCCAAACCCGTTTTCCACTGGGATGACCCGCTGCAACTCGACGCCCAGCTCAGCGCCGACGAGCGCGCCGTGCGCGACGCGGCACAAGCCTACTGTCAGGGCCAACTCGCGCCGCGGGTGCAAGACGCGTTTCGCCACGAGACCACCGACCCGGCCATCTTCCGCGAGATGGGCGCGCTCGGCCTGCTCGGCCCCACCATTCCCGAGGCGTATGGCGGCGCTGGCCTGAACCAGGTCGCCTACGGACTGATTGCCCGCGAGGTCGAGCGGGTGGATTCCGGCTACCGCTCCATGATGAGCGTGCAAAGCTCGCTGGTGATGCTGCCCATCCACACCTTCGGCACCGAAGCGCAGAAACAGAAGTACCTGCCCAGACTCGCCACCGGTGCATGGATCGGCTGTTTCGGCCTGACCGAGCCGAACCACGGCTCCGATCCCGGCGGCATGACCACGCGGGCGCGCAAGGTGCCCGGCGGCTATGCGCTGAGCGGCAGCAAGATGTGGATCAGCAACAGCCCGATCGCCGACGTGTTCGTGGTTTGGGCGAAAGACGACGCCGGCGAGATTCGCGGCTTCATCCTCGACAAGGGCGCCAAGGGCCTTTCGGCTCCCGCCATTCACGGCAAGGTGGGGCTGCGCGCCTCGATCACCGGCGAGATCGTGATGGACGCGGTGTTCTGCCCGGAGGAGAACGCCTTCCCCCAGGTGCGCGGGCTCAAAGGCCCGTTCACCTGCCTCAACAGCGCGCGCTTCGGCATTGCCTGGGGCGCGCTGGGTGCCGCCGAGGACTGCTACCGCCGCGCGCGGCAGTACGTGCTAGACCGCCGGCAGTTCGGCCGTCCGCTGGCGGCCAACCAGCTCATCCAGAAAAAGCTGGCCGACATGCTGAGCGAAATCAGTCTCGGCCTGCAGGGCTGCCTGCGGCTGGGGCGGATGAAAGAGGACGGCAGCGCCGCGGTGGAACTCACCTCCATCATGAAGCGCAACAGTTGCGGCAAGGCGCTCGACATCGCCCGCACCGCGCGCGACATGCTGGGCGGCAACGGCATCTCCGACGAGTTCGGCGTTGCCCGCCATCTGGTCAACCTGGAAGTGGTGAACACCTACGAAGGCACCCACGACGTGCACGCGCTCATCCTGGGCCGCGCCATCACGGGGATTGCGGCGTTTTGATGGGGCGTCATACGCCGAGGCCTGAGCTGGGCGTATCAGGGTTCGCGTGGCCAAGGGCTGTGGGCCGGCGCACAAGGCCGATCCTTGCGCATGGGAATGGATATTGGTGTTGATGAAGGCTGATCGCGTGGTCAGCCGCGGGCTGCGGGCGATGCCGCGCGCAGCGCGAGCACGGCGTTGGTGCCGCCGAAGGCGAACGAGTTCGACAGCATGGTGCGCGCCGCAACGCCCGCGCGCGCGGCGTTGGGCACATAGTCCAGATCGCACGCCGGGTCCGGGTTCTGCAGATGCAGGGTCGGCAAGGCGGTGCCGTGCTGCAGGGCCAGCAGCGACAACACGCATTCCACTGCGCCTGCGGCACCGAGCAGGTGGCCATGCATGGCCTTGGTCGCGCTGATGGGGATGCGCGGGGCGCGGGCGCCGAATACCGCCTTGATCGCCGCCGTCTCCACCGCGTCGTTGGCCTGCGTGCCGGTGCCGTGCGCGTTGATCATGTCGATGTCCTGCGGGTCGAGCGCGGCGGATTGCAGCGCCGCGCGCATCGCCGCCGCCTGGCCCGCGACGCTGGGCCGGGTGAAGTGGCCGGCATCGGTGCTGAGCCCGTAGCCCAGAAGTTCACCGTGAATCCCAGCCCCCCGGGCGATGGCCTGCTCCCAGGGCTCCAGCACCAGCATGGCCGCGCCTTCGCCCAGCACCATGCCACTGCGGTTTTGCGAGAACGGCTTGCACGAGGCCGAGGGTTCGGCCGTGTCGATGCTGGCCAGCGTGCGCAGCGCCTCCCAGGCCTTCAACGAGCCGAAGGCCAGCGGGGCTTCCGCGCCACCGGCCAGGGCCAGATCCAGGCTGCCGCCGGCGATGCGCAACCAGGCCTCGCCGATGGCCACGGCCGACGAAGCGCAAGCGCTCGAATACGTCAGGTTGGGACCGAGCAAGCCGTACTCCAGGCCGATCCACCCGGCGGGCGCGTTGGGCATGCCCAGCAGCACGGTGTAGGGTTTGATGCGGTCGGACGCCTCGCCGTAAAGCGTCTGGTAGCCGGCGTCGTTGCTGAGGCAACCGCCCATGCCCGTGCCGACGAAAACACCGGCGCGGCTGCGGTCGCAGGCGTCGAGCCCGCCCCCCGCGGCATCGACAGCCTGGCGCGCCGCCACCAGGGCGAACTGGCTGACGCGGTCGAGCATGCGCAGCTTGGGCGCATCGAAATGCTGCGCGCCGTCGAACCCCGGCACCGTGGCGGCAAGCGGCGCGATCAGCCGATGGGCAAACGGCGCTTCGAGGCGGTGAACGCCGGAGCGCCCGGCATGGGCATTGCCGTCAACCTCCGCCACACACCGGCCCAGCGGACACAGCACGCCGATGCCAGTGACCGCGACCCGTCTCATCATCGACACCACCCTCCTGGCAACCACCAACTCCCCGGCCTCGCGCGACAGGCCTCCACCCGCGCCCAGAGGTCGGCGCCAGCTTGCGGGCGGGTGGGGGCGGTCGCCAGGGGCCG